>CAMCXT010000030.1 GCA_945883545.1 Chitinophaga pinensis
TTAATCATTTTAGGTTTTCTCTTGGTTGTTTTGTCGTTGTTGTTTTTATTCTTCCGCAGATGGATCACGCAAAAACGAAAATTTGAAAGGCTGCAATTTCAACATGAAAAAACAGAGATTTTAAAAACGCAGGAGCTTGAGAAACTCCAGGAACGCTTTGCTGCCATTGAGGAAGAACGAAACCGAATAGCCCGAGAATTACATGATGATATAGGTAGCTCTTTAAGCAGCGTAAGCATCTTTGCGGATCTTGCATCTAGAGAAGTTGACAAAGATCCAAGCAAGTCACTTGAGCTCATTTTGCGGGTTAAATCGAAGACACAAGAGATATCGGAAAATATTTCTGACCTTATTTGGTCTATTTATTCAAGAAATGATTCTTGGGGAAATCTTATAGATCGGATTAAGAATTTCTGCTTCGAAGTGCTCACAAATAAAGGGGTAGAAGTAGTAATTTCTGATGACTACCGTTTGCACGACTTGGAAATTTCAATTCTGTACAAAAAGAATCTTCTGCTATTTCTGAAGGAAGCAGTGAACAACATTTCAAAATATGCCAATGCAACTCACGTGGAGATTTCGATGAAATTAGAAGATGATCAAATTCTAATCTCCATTCACGACAATGGTATTGGGTTCGATCCAAAATCTAAAACACGCGGCAATGGACTTGCTGGATTTCATGCAAGAGCCAGTGCACTCGATGGCAATGTAACAATCGACTCTGCAGTTGGAAGCGGAACCCTTATTTTACTCAGTTTTAAAATCGAATTGCCGAAATAATAAGCTGATTTAATTGCTATTATTGTTGATTCTTGAAAACTGATTTCCTTCTTGGGATGAAGGCCAATATCGGTTAATTTGAATTTGATCATGCAGCATTTTTCTACACTTTTCCAACGGCTCGATCAAACCAATTCAACCAACGAGAAGATTTCTGCCTTAGAACTTTTTTTTCAGGAGGCAGATCCAGAAGATCAAATTTGGGGTTTAGCCTTATTGTCGGGCCGCAAACCAAAACGAACCGTAAATACAGCTCTTTTGCGCACTTGGGCAGCCGAAATTTCTGGAATTCCCGATTGGCTTTTCGAAGAAAGTTACCACACAGTGGGCGATCTAGCCGAAACAATTTCCCTGCTTGTTGATGGAAAACCTAGTGAAAACCAGAAGACACTTTCCCAATGGATGCAAACGCTTGCACTTTTAGCAAAATCTGACGAAATTGAAAAGCGCGAAACCATCACCAATGCTTGGTTGGAGATGGATCCACAGCAACGATTCCTTTTTAACAAATTAATTACTGGAGGATTTCGGGTGGGAGTATCGCAAAAATTGGTCGAAAAGGCGCTCTCAAGAATTCACAATATTCCTGCTGAAGTTCTTGCCCATCGATTAATGGGAAATTGGAGCCCAGAAAATACTTCCATTCAAGAATTAATTCACCAGAAGGTAATATCCGAAGATTTATCAAAACCTTATCCTTTTTTCTTAGCCCATCCACTTCAAGATGAGCCTGAATCACTCGGCAGTTGCGATGATTGGCTTATTGAATGGAAGTGGGATGGAATTAGAAGCCAGGTCATAGTGAGAGATCAAAATATATTTATTTGGTCGCGTGGTGAAGAATTAATTACCGATAAATTTCCTGAATTGCATGTATTGGCCGACAAATTACCCAATGGTGCAGTATTAGATGCTGAGCTAGTTGTTTGGAAAGACAACGTTGTTCAACCATTTCAATTATTGCAAACACGCATCAGCAGGAAAAATATCAGTAAAAAGCAATTGTTGGAAGCGCCTGCAGGCTTGATCGTTTACGATTTGTTTGAGTTTGAAGGAGTTGATTATAGAAACAATTCGCTCTCCGATCGCCGACAAAAATTACAAGAAATCATTGGTCAAATAAATCTTCCATTTGTCACTATTTCTGAAGAAGTGAAGTTCAATTCTTGGGACGAATTAAAAATCCTTCGCAATCAATCACGTGAAGTTCGTGCTGAAGGTTTTATGCTTAAACGCAGAAGTTCGGTGTATCAGGTTGGTCGAAAACGTGGCGATTGGTGGAAATGGAAAGTAGATCCAATGTCGATCGATGCGGTGCTGATTTACGCCATGCAAGGCCACGGTAGAAGAGCAAATTTGTACACCGACTACACATTTGCTATTTGGAAAAATGGTGCATTGGTTTCTTTTACGAAGGCTTACAGTGGTTTAACAGATGCCGAAATCAAAGAAGTTGATGCCTTTGTTAAGGCCAATACAATTGAGAAATTCGGTCCAGTGAGAAGCGTAAAAGCCGAATTGGTTTTTGAAATTGGATTTGAAGGAATTCAATACAGCAGTCGACATAAATCGGGTATTGCATTGCGTTTTCCTAGGATGCTCAGATGGCGAAAAGACAAGATAGCATCCGAGGCTGATGATATTGAATCATTGATCAAACTGATCGAAATAGGCAGTTAAAACAAACAAGGATAAAAGTGAGCAGCCCTGTAAGCCGGGTTCTGTAACTGATAAATCAGCTCTTTGTCATTTCTCTGGGATTACCGTCACCGATAACCTCAAGCAACCTACCCGCAACAGTGACCGAAGCCGAAGACGGGCCGCCTAACTGTTGCCTATTTGGTCTTTCAACCCCTGAGGTTTACCAGCACTACGATCACCCGCAGCGTCGTGGGCTCTTACCCCGCGTTTTCACCCTTTCCGCATCAGATACACGATCTGTTGTGGTGGTTTGTTTTCTGTGGCACTTTCTGTCAGCTGTCGGTTACCCTTCAACTGCCTTCCCGTTAGGAAGCAGGGAGCCCTGTGTTGCCCGGACTTTCCTCATCTCGATGAAATCATCTTGACGCGACAAAGCGGACTGCTCGTCGCAAAGGTAAGTTTAATCCTTGATGAATCTTTTTGAAAATGTTCTCTCGTTTCCTTCAGTGAATCGGAACAAATAAATTCCATTGGAGAAATCATCCACTTGCAATTCTATTTTTTGACTTCCCGAAGGCCAAGTTCCTGATCGAATTACTTTGCCTTCCAAATTGATGATCTCGTAATTTCCAGAAGTTACAGGAGCCTTTGATAATGCAACTTGGAAGCTCTCTAATACAGGATTTGGTGCAAGCATGATCTCTTTATTAGATAGATCCTCAATGCCCGTTTCATCTAATGTGAAAAATGCAGTTAAACTGTTTACATCAAATGTTAAAGTGTCGTTCACAACCGGATTTAGCACGTTACTTATGATTTCATTTTCACTCCAATTTGAGAATACATATCCTGGATTTGCGATAGCTGTGAGTGTAACCGGAATCCCATCAAAATAAATTCCTTCCCATGGATAACTGCTCGGCGTAATTGTATTTACCTTGATTTTTCCTGCACCCAATGGGAATACATCAATTTCCAAATCAACTTGTTTCGGTAAACTGTAGATCGTTTCAATTTGGTTTCTCACTTGCTCCGATCTACAAACCAAATCTTCTTTAAATTGATTGTTGTTGTTAATGTATTCATTCATTTGACCATTTACATTGTTTGGATCTCCCCAACGCGCAAACTGTCTAGGCATTTCAATAATTGTCTCATAAAAGAAACTGTCGGCAATAGCCACCAAAGAATCGCTCAAATAGGCAGAATTCATTAAGTCGGCAAATCGATTGATGAATAAATCATGAAAACGATTATTGCCCATACTGTTGAGCCAAATATTGGTGAAAATATTGCCTGGACTATCATTAATTAATCGTTGAATGGCATCTTGGTAGCAATCTGTCCATGCATTGGGTCGCATGGCCAATTCAAGATCTTGGATGCAAAATCTCCAAGCATTGTTGGTGGCATTTGAACGATATATCTTAATGTTATTCTGCGGCCAATCGGCATTTCCCATCCATGTTTCTCCAATGATATAATCCAGGTAAGAATTAACATCGAAGTAATTGTTCATTTGTTCGATGTATGAAGGATTTTGGATGTCGATATTGCTCCAATTCTCGTAAGATTCATAATATGAGTCAACGGAACCTTCCACTGCTCTCAAAATCCCACCATAAAAGTAACTTAGTGAAAGAATTTCAATGCTTTCTGGGTCTGCATTGTCGTTGATTTCGAAGAATTGCGAATCGAATTTTTCTCTCAATTCATACAATCCGAAATATCCACCATTGATATAGACTGAAACAGGTCTCCATCCAGAATAATATCCGTTAACTGGTGCGCACATCATTTCAACCTGCATGGCATCTTTATGCGGCAGTACTTGGTATTGGTTGCTGCCATTTCGGAGATATATTTTGCTGTATTCCGAGCGTTCAGCTTTGTTGGGAATTAATGGATAATTCACAGTGTTTCCGCCAACAATACTGTGGTCGAGTTCGAGTCGAAACGAATGCTGAGGATGCGAACGACTTCCGCCAGCTCCGCCATCTTGGATCATCCCAGTGGCCTGGGAAAAAAGAAGATTGTGCTGGGGTGTTTCATCGAAATACTGTACATGTGCCGACTTTAACCAATCGTTGTTGTAGTTGGTGAAATTTCCATTGGGGCCGTAAAGATTGTTCACGTCCGTTACCAATGATAGGATAGGCGTTACGTGGTTTATTCCAATTAAGTAAGAAGCCGATTTAATTTCACTAGGCAATAAACCGGTTTTAAAACATCGAGCTTTAATTACGGCATTCTGAAAAATTAAAATGGGTGATCCTGTATAAAGATTAGAGCTTAACGTTGGATTACTGCCATCGGTCGTATATCTGATTTCAGTTTCCCCGCTGTTTCCGTTATACATTGTTAAATTTACAATATTGTTAAAGATGCCTGAATTTACGGAGAATACTGGTGGAAGTGCAAAATCATCGAATTGCTCATTTCCATCGTTACTTGAATTAGGACTTGGTGTGAAGAACAATCCAGTATTCGATGAGCCATTTGGAAGTCTTCCAACACTTAGGTCAACCGATTGCGCATCAACATCTAACTGTGAAATCAGTTGATCGTTTGGAGCAAATAGGTAGATATTTTCGCCATTTGCATTGATCTTGAAGTTCGTATGGTAATTGTAACCAGTTGTGCTGAGGAAATTCCCTGAAAAAGATTCAGTTGGTGTATTGTTCAGACTAATATCTATATAATCGTATTGTGTTGGATTTGTTGAAGCTACATCAAAGGCAATGGATTCAATATTTCCAGGGGTAATTCCTGCTTCAATGAGTTCTGAAGCTCTGAAAATGAATTGATTCCTAGCACTGTAATACCAATTTCCGTATGGTGCAGGATAAGATGTATTTCCAATTTGAATTACTCCTGTTCCTATTGTTAATCCGTTGATTTGAATGTTGGGCCTAAGATTCGAAACTTGACCTGTATTAAATCCACATGATGCGTCACCACCATCTACATAATTGTAAATAGAAGAGTTGAAATCTGTTTCAGATAGGTTAAAAACTGAGTTTTCTGAGTAACCAGAACTTACGTAGGAACAAACATTCAAAACGATATTTGAAAGTCCATCCCATACAAATGGCGTTGTGAAATTATGAACGTTCCAGCCTGTTTGAGGAATAAAACCTTGATCATTTAAAACGTTGGTGAACGGATTTGTTATGAATCGATTTTTTTCACTACAATAAACAAGTCGAAAATCTCCGGGTGCTAATATATCGCTTGGAAATGTCCATTGATTTGGCTCGTCGTCGTTATCGCTTAATGTATAATTGAATAGATTAACGTCTGTATTTCCTGCATTGTAAATCTCGATCCAATCTTCAAATTCACCGTCTTCATCACTGATTATTGAGTTGTTCTTATTCGAACCTTCATTAATCACTACTTGTCCAAGTGTTGTTTGAATACACATTAAAACAAGTGCCACAAGCGTTACAAGCCAATTTTTAATCATCTGCACAAAGTAATTTTCGTAAAAATATATAAATGATGCATTAATCCCAAACATGCCAATAGTTTCGGATAGTTTATATAGTTAGATTTTCATTAATATTATAGAACTACTGTAATTTGAATTTAATTGGTAAGGTAAAAGACATGGAATTTTTTTCTCCGTCCATTTCTGCAGGGATCCATTTCCCCATCTCACTAATAACCCGTATAGCTTCATTATCTAAGAGTGGATCAACGGATTTAATTATTTTACATTTTTCAATTTCTCCTAAATTATTTACAATAAACTTAATGTAAACAACACCTTCAATTCCTTTTTTTCTTGCTTTATTCGGGTATTTAATGTTGGTAGATATGTATTTCATCAGTGCATTTTCGCCTCCTGGATATCTCGCTGCAACTTCATATGGATAGTTTGTTGTGTCTTTTCCGTTTAAAGTGTAACAGCGACTATCTATTAACTTGCCATCTAAATAATTTTCATCTCTTTTCAGTTGTCCATTATCATAATAAGTTTTCAATTTACCATGGTAATTGTTATTCTGATATTCTATTTCTGATTTAATTTTTCCAGTATTATGGAATCGAGTGGCTAAACCATTTTTAATGAATTTCGGATAATTTGAGTATTCCGTTATTGAATACAATGCGCCAGATAAATAATGGATTTGCACCTTCGACTTTAAACTATCGTTGCCCAAAAATTCAACTAGTTTGTAAAATGTAGCATTGCTGCTATCTACCACTGAAAGAGAATTGTCGAGGTAGATCCTTTTGGTTTCAATGGTTTGGCCTTTTAAAGTTAAAGGAGACAAATGGATGAGGATGCAAGCAATTAAGGTTACGATAAATTTCATTCCTCAAAAATAAAATCATTTTGATTCACAATCATTTATTCTACTCAAGTATTTTATTTTTTTAGAATGATCATTCAATGTTTATCGAGTTTGACTGATTTTGATGCTAAGCGAATGGAGCATTAAAATCTAAATTTCCAAAAGCCCTGAACATACTTTTCCCCATTTGTTTTTCTTCATGATAGGAGGAAGAATCCCTTCTGTTTATTAATCAAATGAGGCATTTTATTTCATTTTGACATTGAAATGTTCTGATTTTGCATTTTAATTTCTGTATTGGGAATATTACATGTGTTTTTATGTTTAATTCGCAATGTAATGCTTTGATTAGCTAAAGAGTAGCCTTAGATACTGAGGTTAATTTCTAGGCTTCATTATTTATTATATCGTGTAATTTAGCAATTGAAAGGCTTATCAATACTGATGTTTTGGTTCTAATTTGATTATCATAGTGATTTATCAAAAGAATAACTGTACATTTGCGGCTTAAATATAATAATGACTTCTTTTTCTGAACTGGGGCTCCGTCCGGAGCTTCTCGAGGCTGTCTCTGAACTTGGTTTCACAGCCCCAACACCAATCCAGGAGCAAACAATACCGCTCCTTACCGATAACATCACCGATCTTGTTGCTCTTGCCCAGACCGGAACCGGTAAAACCGCTGCTTTTGGCCTTCCACTACTGAATATTTTGGATGAAACGCGCCGAACACCGCAGGCACTCATCCTTTGTCCTACTCGTGAACTTTGCTTGCAGATTTCACGCGACCTGGAAGCTTATTCGTCGAAAATGCCCGAAGTTCGTATCGTGGCTGTATACGGAGGAGCTGCAATCTCAACTCAAATTTCAACCATCCGTCGCGGCGTGCAAATTGTTGTCGCAACACCAGGACGTTTGAAAGACCTTATTGATCGTAAAGCAATTCAGCTCAATGAAGTTGAAACGCTTATTTTGGATGAAGCCGACGAAATGCTCAACATGGGCTTCCGCGACGACATCGATTACATTCTTGCAACAACGCCTGCTGAAAAGCAAACATGGCTATTCTCTGCAACGATGCCTCCTGAAGTAGCTTCTATCTCCCGCAAATACATGTCGGAGCCAGTTGAAATTTCTGTTGGGAAAAAAGGTAGCACTGCCGAAAATATCAGCCACGTTTATTACCAAGTAACCAACACAAACAGGTACGAGGCACTTAAACGTATTGCGGATTTTCATCCTGACATTTACGGGATTATTTTCTGCCGTACCAAATTGGAAACCCAAGATATCGCTGAAAAGCTTATCCGTGATGGTTACAATGCTGATTCTTTGCACGGCGATTTAAGCCAAGCGCAACGTGATGCAGTGATGCGTAAATTCCGCTCTAAACACTTGCAAATGCTTGTTGCTACCGACGTTGCCGCTCGTGGTATTGATGTCGACAACATTACACACGTTATCAATTACAACCTTCCGGATGATCCGGAAAGCTACACACACCGTTCTGGTAGAACTGCTCGTGCTGGTCGCCATGGTATTTCACTTGCCATCGTTACAGCAAAAGACATGGGTAAAATTAGAATGATTGAGCGTAAAATTGGTACGCAATTCATTCTAAAACAGGTGCCTAGCGGTATTGAAGTGTGCGAACAGCAGTTACTTCAGTTAACAAACAAAGCACACGATGTTGAAGTAAATCCCGACATCGAACAATTCCTTCCTGCAATCATCGAGCGTTTCGCTGATTTGGAAAAAGATGATGTGATCCGTCGTTTTGTGTCTCTTGAATTTAACCGATTCCTAGAGTATTACAAAGGAGCTTCTGACCTTAATTCTAAAGGTGGAAGTACTAAATTCGAAGGTACAGGCGAACGCGGTGGAAGACCAAGTGGAATTCCAATGACTCGTTTCTTCGTTTCTATTGGAGAAATGGATGGCGTTGACAAATCAGGAATGGTTCGTTTGATCTGCGATACGACAGGTCTTCCTAATGCACAGGTTGGTAAGATTGAGCTACGTCGTTCGTTTTCATTCTTCGAAGTTCCTGAACAACTTGCTGGAGCTGTAGAATCTCGCTTTAACGAAGTTTTCGTAAACGGACGACAAATCCGTCTTGAAAAAACAGATAAAGGAAGCCACGGTGGCGAAAGAGAACGCAGCGACCGAGGTGGTTATGCTGGTAAAAAATCAGGTAGCTGGGGCGGTGGAAACAGCGGCGGTGGCGGATACAGCGGAAGTGGAGGCGGAAGAAAAGACCGATTTAGCTCTGGATCTAAACCATCATTTGGAAGCAGTTCTCCAAACAAACCTGCTTACGACCGTCAAGGTCCACCAAGAAAAAAGAAATATTAATAATAAATTGAGCTGAAGTATTCATCTTAAGCTTAATTCATAAACTATCCAAAAGCCCTTGCATCGCTGTGAGGGCTTTTTTGTTTTAGCCCTTAATGATCCTTTTTACGAATACATTTTTCCCATTGTTCACAGAAACTGTATAGGTTCCAGAGCTCACTTTTTTAAGTTTTTCGAGTTGAATCAAGTTGTTTACGAATGGATAAACCTTGATTTTTTCTTCATAAACACGTTTGCCCGAAAGCTTGTGCACAGTTACAGTGATTTCTTGTTCAGTAGTGGAGAAAAATTCAAGACTTAACCCTTCAATAAAAGGATTCGGGAAAACATTTACAATACTATCGCTGGTTGTTTGATTCAATTGTGTACGCGCTAAAATGCTATGGGCTTCCATGAAATCCGGAATGCCAAATCCTTTCATATCATCAGGATTCTCATATTGATCGGCACTTTGCTCGATTGCTTTGAAGATTTCCATCGCACTTGCTGTGGGATGCGCTTGCCACAAACATGCAGCCATTCCAGCTAGGATAGGGGAGGAGAAGGAGGTTCCATTGGATCGTGCCACTTCCCCTGATGATACTACCAATACTGATTGTTGGCCCATTGCACAAACGTTTGGTTTAATTCGACCATCCACCGTAGGTCCTCGCGAACTGAAAGATGCATAGGCTCTTTCGGAATTTACAGCGCCAATAGTTAGCACACTGTCACCATCCGCTGGAGCGCCAATAAATCGCCATGCATCTCCGCCTGAATTTCCAGCAGAATTGACCACCAAGATTCCTTTCGACGCTGCTAAATCTGCACCGATGGTAATAGGCGTGGTGTTACCATCGAGTTGGTTGTAAGTATGTGAAGTTAGGGTGTCGTCGAAACGAGTATAACCCAACGATGAATTGATAATCCAAGCGCCAACACTGTCGGCGAATTCGGCGCCTGCAACCCAATTGTACTCTTCAATAATGAATTCGGTTGCAGCTTCTTCGGTGCGAAGTAACCAATAATTCGCCTGTGGTGCTGTACCTACAATCTCTCCAGGCGTGTTCGCTGCCATGGTTGAAAGCACCGACATGCCATGTGAGTTGTCTTCGAAAACTTGGGTTCCGCCTTGCACAAAGTCTTTGGTTCCTAACAAACGGCCTGATTGGCGCAGTGAATCGAAATGGTTGATTTGATCAACATTGTAAAATCCTGCATCCAAAACTGCAATCGTCATCCCTTTTCCTGTGAAGCCCATTTCATGCAGTTTGGAGCCTCCGATCATTTCGATTTGAACATTTGCAACTCCGTAAATTCCGCTGTTTGCTGCAGACTTCGTTTGTGTGGAATTCGCTTTTCTTTGTTTGGCTTCTGTTGCTTCTGCCACCCTACGTAGATCTGCCATGAAGTCATCAGCTGCTGTTTTCGCCTTCAATCTAGCCACTTGAGAATAACCATTCACAAATGGAAGGTTATTGATCGTCGATAGGATTGAGCTATCTTCTACCTGAATGGTGATGGCATTGAACCATTTGGATCTACTAATTACCTGAACACCAAGATTTTGAATTTGATCCACATACAGTTGGTTTACCGGCAAATCGTTTTCTTTTATGGGAATGTTTTGCAACTGACGACGTTTCAAAGCTGCTTCTGAAAGAAATTGCTCAGGTGTATTGATCGAATAGGGTGAATTGGATTTGTCCTTAAAGGTGATCCAGTATTTTTTAGGTCCTGCAGTTACTTGAGCAAACATAGGCTTGCCAACGATGAAGGCCAAAAAGAGGAAAATGGAAATTGGATGTTTCATAAGAGTTCAGCAAGATAATGAACGGTTTGATGCTGACATTGTTTTACAGATGTTACAAGGTAGTTAAGTTCCCGATAAAAGTCGGTTGTCCCAGAAATAGTCTTCGATGCGATTGATTCTTATCTTTTTCGAAAAGTCGGGATGCTCAGTGTTGATAATGTAATTGGATTCTTGCGGTATCACTGCAGATGGAACTTCCAACAACAGGCTATTTTGGGCTTTGTACCAATTTGATCCGATCAATTGAAGTTGACTGTAGGCTTGCAGGTTTCTCCAGTTGTTGGGCAATTGGTCGAGCTGGATTTTTTGATATTCTGCTTCTGTTAGATCGATGGAGATCACCAACAATTTGTAAGGTTTTGATGGCTGGATCGCACTTCGGTGAACGATAAGTTCTAAGGTTGAGAGCGATCGAGAGCTACCGGTGTAGATCACTTTTTGGCCACGAAGGTTCCATCTGTTGGCTGATCCTGAAGCATTGAGTTCGTTGCTGAAAGCTTCAGGTACAATTCTGAAAACATTCATTATATGTTATCTCCAAATTCGATTGCAGTGATTCTGTCTTCAATGAAACGAATGCCTGTGATTGAATTTAAGAAGTTCGCAGGCATTTGGTTGTCAAAGAAGAAGTTCGGCGACGTAAGCCAATTGCCAAATTCTAGCTTCGAACCAAAAACGGCATTGCCATGTTTGAACAAAGACACCAAAAGCAGCACCTGTTCTTTTAAATTGTTGCTGATTTTCTCTGTGCTTTCTTTGTAGGATCGAAAGGTTCTAACGCTGATGTTGAGCCATTCTGAAATGGAATCATCGTTGAAATTGCAGAGTTGCTTGATGGCTCCGAGGTAATTCCAATTGATATTTTTCGATTGTATCCAATAGAGAACATCGGCTTCATTGAGGTATTGAGGAACTTCCTCTGAAATAGAATAGGCTTTTGGGGAAGGTTGTTGCGATCTCATAAGCTTGATCTTTCCACAAATGTACTAATTTGCACTTTGTCTCCTGCAAATTTGCAAAATAATTTTTTAAAGTATTGATTATGAGTAATTAATTGATGTTTTATTTATTGCTGTCCAAACTCAATGGCTTGCATGGTGAACACAACTCCACTTTCAATACCTACTGCTGGAGGCGTAATGTATTCGACATTTACGAAACGCTTGTAAACCATCCCGCGGCCTTTAGCGAAAATTTCGGTGTCGCGGTATTCGTTGATCAGGTTTTGCGGATCGATGTTTTCAACGGTGATAGTCGAATCGAAAGTCAGTGTTTCGGTAGAATAAGGAGAGTGAACATCCTTGTATGCAACTGTTCTAGCGCCTAAGTCATTGAGTGCATTGATATTCCATTCTTTCTCATCAACAACCGGAAAAATCAGTTTGATCATCCGTACATCTTCTTCCACTTTCTCCACCTGCAAGTCGGTTTTTACCACTTGCCAAACATCTTTCAAAACCCAATTTGAGGCATTTTCAATTTGCTTGTATCTTTCGATACGGATGGCGTTTCTTCCTGAATTGTCGATAAATTCCGATTCGTAGTATTCCTTAATTTTGAAACGAAATGTGTCTATCGTTCCAGTGAAATCATCAAAAACAATCGAGTCGCATTGGTAAATGATATACTGACCAGCTTCGGCAGTGAAATATTCGCGATAGTAAGGATCTGGAGGAATTACTGTGTCTTTTTTACATCCTTGAAACAAGGGAATTACAAACAAAAAAGCCAGAAGGTAACGAGAGTATTTCTGCAGCATCTTTACAACTATAGGTGTTATTGCTTACGAAGTACGGCAGTTTGAGGTTACCTAGAATGTGGAAGTTTCAGAACTTCTTCACACTTACTTCTTTATAAATCCACCGCCGAGTAAATCTTCGCCTTCATAGAAAACAGCCGATTGCCCAGGAGCAATTCCTGAAACAGGATCGATGAAATCTACTTGCATATCTCCACTTGGCTGATGGTTTAAAATGGCCATCGTACCATCGTGCTTGTATCGGATTTTCGTTAATGCGGTAATGTCTTCAGGCAATTCGGCATACTTCATCAAATTGATGTCGCGAACCATCATGGTTTTTTTTACCAACTCTTCTTTCTCACCAAGCACGACTGTATTTGTTTCGGGACGAATTTCCAGAACGAAAACCTGTTTTCCGAGAGCGATATCGAGGCCTTTTCTTTGTCCGATGGTGTAAAACGGATACCCACGATGTTTACCCACGAAAGTTCCGTCGGATAAAACAAAATCTCCGCCTTCCACACGTTCTTCTAGGCCTTCAACTCGGTGTTTGAGGAAAGCTCTGTAGTCATTGTCTGGAACGAAACAAATTTCGTAGCTCTCCGATTTATTGGCAAGGTCCATGAATCCGGCTTCTCCCGCCATTTTACGGATTTCTTCCTTTTTGAAATGCCCTAATGGAAATCTTGTTCTAGAAAGTGAGGCTTGGCTCAATCCCCACAAAACATAAGACTGGTCTTTGTTGTGGTCTAAACCTCGAGAGATAAGATGTCGGCCATTTTCGAATCTTTGACGCGCGTAATGCCCTGTTGCAATAAATTCACAATCAAGGCTATCGGCGCGTTTTAGCAGCGCTTCCCACTTGATGTGCGTGTTACAAAGCACACAAGGGTTTGGGGTTCTTCCAGCTAAATATTCTCCTACAAAATTGTCTATAATGTGTTCGCCAAATTCGTTTCTAATGTCAAGGATGAAATGCGGAAAACCAAAGCGCACAGCCAGTGCACGCGCGTCATTGATAGAATCTAGGCTACAACAGCCGGTTTCTTTTTTCGAAACACCAGAACTGGCATAATCCCAAGTTTTCATGGTTATACCAATCACCTCATAGCCTTCTTCATGAAGCATCATAGCTGCAACTGAGCTATCCACACCGCCGCTCATGGCGACCAACACTCTGCCTTTTCTGCTCATAAATTATTGTCCTGGCATTGGTTCTTTGATTTCATCATCAGGCTTTTCGGTATCGATCAAAATCGGTTTTTCCGAAATCCCATTCTTAAACACTTCAGTTCCTTTAAGGTTTCCGTTTTCTTCGTACTGAATCCAAGTGCCTTCTCGCAAATCGTTTACATAATTTCCAACCAGTTTTACCTTCTCATTCGGGAAATAATAGGTTTGTTTTCCATTGAGTAAACCCAAGCTGTAATTGGCTGTCAGGCGTTTTTTACCGTCTTCATAGTACTGCGTCCAAGGCCCGTTTTTTTTGCCGTCCTTCCATCCGAGTTCTTCTGAAATTTGGCCATTAGGGTAATATGTGAGTTCTTGTCCGTTTTTAATTCCTTTAGACCACGATTCCCTTGCAATTGGGCTTTTGGTGGCATCGTAGTAGGTCCAAACTGAATCTTTTTCTTTGCCGAAATAATTTCCTGAAGAGATCATATTCCCTTCATTATCAAAGCCTTTTGCTCGAGATTTTTTACCTTTCTCGTAGTAAAAGCACACCATTTTTATCTTACCCAACTCATTGTAATAGCGAAAAATGCCATCTGGTTGGTCGTCTTTGAAGCTGCCTTCGTATCGAATAATTCCATCTTCATAGTTTTTGCGCCAAAGCCCTTGTTTCTTGCCTTTTTTATCTGTTTGATTAACAGAAATTTGACTAAACAGAGATCCTGCAGAAATTGCAAGCAGAAGAACAATATATGAGATAGGTTTCATCATTACAGTGTGCAAAATTAGGGTTAATCCCGATTGATTGGTTCGTTCACAAATGCCTTTATAATTCTTGTTCAATGAAAATCCAATGATATTTGCAGCATACATCAGAATTGAGAGGATAAAATACGGGCGCTTATTTTGTTTTTTCTGGAACTTGAAGAACCGGATTCTTTTCGAGTTCTAGCTCAAAATCCCTTTTATTGCCAATATTATCGGTTGCAGAAATTTGAATTATGTGACACCCATAATCGAGTGTTTCAGGAAGTTTATAAAGCCAAATTGCTGGATCATCGCCTTGTTCTAATAAAAACCAAACTCCGTTTAATGTGGCTTGAACGCTACTGATTCCAGATAAACGATCCGAAATCTTGAATCGTATAGTTCCTGAAGCTTTGGGTGTTTCATTGCTGTTGATAGGAACCTTTATTTTTTTTCGTCCCTTTTTAACGACTTTATATTTCGTGGCAGTTTGAATATGTGAAATTGATGGCGCGACCGTATCGGCAGCTAGCCAGAAATCACCAAAGTCGCCAGACACAGTTTCTATCCAATTGTTATTAAGTTGGCTTTTCAATGGAAGTGTTTTGCTTCCAGTCTTGCGCATCACGATTAATCGGTTTTTTAATGAATCTTGAAAGTTGGAAGCATTTATTCGGATGCTCATTTTTTGGTTAATGGGCATGTAAATGCTTCCCAGTTCGAATACATCAGAACCATTGATTTTACTGCCTTTTTTGAGTTTAATCGCTGCAGATTCAAACAACGATTCTTTCTCAAAATGTGCTTCAAATTGATTTTCAATTGAAATATCCTGCTCTGTACCAGCTTTCACCAGCACTTGATTTGGATTAATCTTCAATTCTGAGGCAGGCTCAAATTTTGGCACTTCTCCTTTCACATTAATGTCTATAATGGTTTCATTACCAGCTAAATCTGTTAGAATAAACTTGACTTTGTATTTTCGGTCTTCCCCAAAATAGTAATATCCACGGTCAAGGTGCCCTTTGTAAATGCCAATCATATTGTTCTCAGGCACAATGCATTGGTGGATTTTCTTTCCGCTTTTCAGTTTCGATTCGTAATGCATATAGGCATTCACGCAGCGGGTTTCATCGAACGAAAAGGCATCAAATCGGGCACTGAAGATTTCTGCACTATCAACCAGTAAACGAATGCTGTAAATACCTGTGAGATTTTTGGCTTTACCAATCACATCCCCTCCTTGGAAACCAAATCCTACCCAACCAGATAAAACCGGCATTTTTGTTTTGGTCGAAAGTCCTTTTTTTCGTGTTTTCTTGTTTACTGATAGGGGCAAACTAATCAGGTTTTCTAAGTTGTTCACTTTTCCTTCTCCTTTTTTGGGGATGATGGCAAGGGATGTCATGTTTGGTGGAGTGATATCGCGTTCAGCATATCCAAACAAGAGTGGGTTGAGGGTGTTTTCGAAGAGTTGATCTCTAATTTCAAAATGCAAATGCGGAGCACTGGAAGATCCTGAGTTGCCTGTCATTCCAATGATATCGTTCCGTTTAAAGGTAAATTGCATCGAATCAGGGAAAGCATCTACTTCGTATTCACGTGAAGTTTCTTGTAAATTTTTAACATATGCATTCAATTCGGGGGAGAATTTCGCGAGATGCGCATAAACACTAGTGAAGCCTGAAGGATGATTGATGTAAAGTGCATTTCCATATCCGAAGGCTGAAACGCGAATTCTACTCACATAGCCATCGGCGATACTGGTCACTGGAAGTGATTTTCCATAGGTTGAAAAGTCGATGCCTGAATGAAAATGGTCGGGACGAATTTCTCCATATCCGGCTGTAACGATCAAAGGTACTTCCATAGGCATCCCAAAACGGTCGATTGGCCCAATTTGGGAAAAGCTTTCAAAGGCTTGAATCAACGTGAAAATCAAGAAGAAATACCGCATCATGATCATGCTTTCAAAGATTTCTGCAAATTATTAGCGGAATTCCCTTTTTAAGGACGGGAAATTAAATACTTTTAAGCCCTGAAATGAACAGCTGAAGTTCTTCATCTGATATGGCAGAAACAAACATGAAGCCTACGGACCTCGAGTTAAAAATCAAGAAATTGATAACTTTGCACGTCAGTCTGAAAACTCAGATTGAGAGCTTAAAGGCTGACAATCAAAAATTAACAGACAATATTCACCAGCAGCAGGAAGAAATCCGAAAGCTTGGAGAAGAAAGTCAGCTCCTTCGGCTAGCCCGTTCGGTAAATAGTGGTTCCGAATCCCACGAAAAGCCCGAAATGAAGGCCAAACTGAATGAGTTGATCCGAGACATTGATAAATGCTTGGCTCTGTTGAACCATTGAACACACAATAGCGAATGCAAGAGATATCGATCGAGTTACAAATAGCCAACCGGAATTATCCACTCCGGGTGAACCAGGCGGAGGCAGAATCCGCACTGATGGCTGCTGAACTGATCAACCAGAAGCTAAAAGATTTCGAAGAACGTTACGGTGTGCGTGATGTTCAGGATCTTTTTGCGATGTCGGCTCTCCAAATTGCAACCCAGCTGATCGATTTAGAAAAGCAGGGAGTCGCCTACCACGAGCAAGTAATCCAACGCATGAAAACGATGGAAGACATGGTCGATGAAGTGCTCAAGGATCAATAGTTTTTCTTCCCCTATCGGCAATCTACTTGCTTCACAGACAAAAGGAAGCTAAAGAAATGGAAATTGCAATTTACCTGATTGTTGCGCTCGCAGGACTTGGAGGCGGTTATACGCTGGCCTCAACTGCGATCCGTAAATCGATCGAGAAAAAAAGTGAACAGCTAGTAAAAGATGCTGAAACAGAAGCAGAAGTTCTGAAAAAGGAAAGAATGCTTCAGGCAAAGGAGAAATTTTTACAGTTGAAAGCAGAGCATGAAAAGGCCATTCAACTTAGAAATCAGGAAGTTCAACAAAGTGAGAATCGTGCGAAACAGAAGGAAAGTACTCTTGCTCAAAAGCTTGAAGAAACACGCCGCAAGCAAGTTGAACTAGACACAGCCAAGGAAAGTTTGAAGAGTCAAAATGAGTTAATGGCTCGAAAGGAAACCGAAATCGAAAAGATGCACCGCAAGCAAGTAGAACAGCTACAAATTATTGCTGGTTTATCTGCCGACGATGCGAAAAATCAGCTGGTTGAAGCGTTGAAAAACGAGGCGAAAACCGAAGCTGCATCGCATATCAAAGACATCATGGATGAAGCGCGCTTGACTGCAAACAAAGAAGCGAAGCGGATCGTGGTTCAAACCATCCAACGCGTTGCAACCGAGCATGCTGTTGAAAATTCAGTGTCGGTTTTTAACATCGAAAACGATGAAGTGAAAGGTCGGATTATCGGTCGCGAAGGCCGTAACATTCGTGCAATTGAAGCTGCAACAGGCGTTGAGATTATCGTAGATGATACTCCAGAGGCAATCATCCTTTCATGCTTCGATCCAGTGCGTCGTGAAATCGCACGTCTTTCTTTGCATCAATTGGTAACAGATGGCCGTATCCATCCTGCTCGTATTGAGGAAGTTGTTGCAAAGGTGAAGCGCCAGATTGATGACGAGATTGTAGAAACCGGTAAACGTACTTGTATCGACTTAGGCATCCATGGTTTGCATCCTGAATTGACAAGAATGGTTGGTCGGATGAAATACCGCTCGTCTTATGGTCAGAATTTGCTTCAGCACAGCCGCGAAGTAGCAAATTTGTGTGCTATCATGGCTGCTGAGCTTGGTTTGAATGTAAAATTGGCGAAACGTGCCGGTTTGCTTCATGATATTGGAAAAGTTCCTGATGATGAACCAGAATTGCCACATGCTATCCTAGGGATGAAGCTTGCAGAAAAATACAAGGAAAAACCTGAAGTCTGCAATGCAATTGGTGCTCACCACGATGAAGTAGAAATGACCAGTGTGATTTCTCCGATCATTCAAGTGTGCGATGCTATCTCTGGAGCCCGTCCTGGAGCCCGCCGCGAAATTGTGGAATCGTACATCAAACGATTAAAGGATATGGAAGCTTTGGCGCTTTCTCATCCTGGTGTTTCAAGCACTTTCGCTATTCAAGCTGGTCGTGAGTTACGTGTAATTGTAGAAAGCGAAAAGGTATCTGATAAGGATGCTGAAATGCTTTCGTTCAATATCTCGCAAAAGATTCAGAATGAAATGACCTATCCTGGTCAGGTAAAGGTTACTGTTATTCGTGAAACCCGTGCAGTAAGTATTGCACGATAATGCGATATTGAAAATGATTCGCCAAGGAAAGCTTTCTGATATTATTTACTCGGAACGTTTTTTTTCGCTCATTTTCACGATTTGGTTTTTGTTGTTTCCTTTTGATGCCTTCATCTTTCCGGTATCAATAGGATTTATGACAGTTTATCCGTATTTATTTCTAACCGTGTTTTTGTTCGGCTTCCTTTTATGGCGCTGCTCATTAACACGGTTAGTTCGTTATCAGAAGTATGCATTGGGCATTTTCTTTTTGTTGATGTTCTATGCGGTTTGCTATTTGCCATTTGTGGCGAATTTTAAATCGGGATTGATGGATGTTCGATCGATGATTTTGCAAGCATTTACGGTTGGTATCATATTTTTAACTTTTCAATATTTAGGCAGAAAGACATTTGTCGATCTTATATTCAAGTTATCTACCCTTGTTTTTACGTTTTATTCATTGATTGCTTGGCTTGAGTATTACACAGGTATTCATATAGCTGGCAGGCATACCGAAAAATTGCTCCATTATACAATTGGAAATATTACCTATGCGCCAGTTTTTATATACGATAACCCCAATACTTTTTTGGTTTATTTATTTGCTACAGCATTTATTATTTTTCTTGTAAAACCAGCAATACTAAAATCACTTAAGTGGAGTTTTGCCATATTATTCACGCTTTTGTTTTTCGCACTTATTGCTGATTCTCGCATTGGAAAATACCTTTCGGAAGCTCTTATTGTTTATAGCGTAGTGAATTATCTTATAATCAATAAATCGTTTTTACGACAATTCTATTTTAGGTGGATGACGTTTTTAATTGCTTTGTTGCTGATAGTAATTTTTACCCATCCGATTTTTTTAGGTCCTATTTGGAAAAAGCGTGATGAATACTTATTGAAATCCATCGTAACAGTTCGATTTGAAGCAGGAAAACCGATTTTCTCTCCTGCAGATTCAGTGGCTACCGAAGTAGGAATCAAGAAATTTGCTGAAGCTTTTAACAAGTATAACTCAGAAAATACAATGTCGTCTGATATCGTAAGACAGCATTTGATTGAAAATGGACTTTTTTTAATTAAGCAAAAGCCATTAACTGGTGTGGGGCCCGGTCAATATGCACATTTAAGCAATATTGGGAAATTGCCCAAGGTCACAGGAACCGTAAATAGTCCTCATGAGATGCTCACCGAGCTTGGATCTCAATATGGAATACCAATGCTGTTATTGTTTTTGCTTTCATTCCTTTTTGCTACAATTCGGGCTTGGAAACTTTCGTTTGGCCAACGTTGGAAGTTTTTTCAATGGTTGATGCTTGCGGTATTTTCTTTCGGAATTGGAGCAATGCCTTCTGCTTGGTTTGTTCTCAATGGAGGCTGGTTGCTTTTGGCAATTTTGTTCGTTTCGGTTGAATTTACTTCCCCTGAATTAACATGATCAGTAGTAGCAAGCAATATTTAAAAAATTTCTTGATCCTTTTTTCTGGAAATACGGTTGCTCAAATTATTCCGTTCATTTTGGCTCCTTTTGTAGCCCGATTATTTAGTCCAGAAGAAATTGCAGTGCAAGAGAATTTCCTTGCTTTAGCATCTCTTTTTGCAATTGCTGCTGCTGGTAGATATGAATTTGCATTTCTCATTCCAAAGGAGGAGAAACCAGCTCGACAATTGTTGTTACTGTCGTTGTGTATTGCTGTATGTGTGTCGTTGTTATCAGGAATAACCTTGTTTTTTTCTGAAAATATCGCTAGAATGTACAAAACACCGGAACTTGAGCCACTTATCATTTTGGTTTCTCCTGCTGTTTTTCTGCTGAGTTTGTTGTCGATTTTTAACCAATGGATGATTCGAAAAGGGAGTTATCCAATGATTACAACAGCTAGAATAATGCAATCATTTGTTCAAAATGGAGGTTACATTGTTTTAGGATATGCTGGATTTGGGATCCTAGGATTGTTATTGGGATGGTTGATTGGTGTGTTGATTCCAGTAGTTACAATGGCCGTTTTCAGTAGAAAAGATCTGAATCGATCGGATTTTCATAGCCAAGAAATTTCATCTTTGGCAAAGGAGCACAAAGACTTTCCTACGATTAATTCGTTGCATGCATTTACCGACATTTTGGCAACCCAGTTTTTATTGTACTGGATTATTACCAGGAATTATGGAGCTGCAGCATTGGGATTTTTTGCACTTATGTCGAGATATGTAAGAGCACCATTAAATTTGGTTGGTAGCGCTATCGGGCAATTGTATTTCCGTGAAGCAGGAATTTCTTCAGGAAATCGCGAAAAAGAAATAGCTGTTTTTTACAGATCAATTAAATTAATGGCTGCATTTTCAATTCCTGCAATGCTTGTGATTGTATTTTTCGGTCCGGATATTTTCAGAATTTATTTGGGCGAAAAGTGGATATATGCTGGAGAAATGGCAAGGTACATGGCGCCAGCATTGTTGTTTAATATTTTATCTGGCGTTGTTTCTGGAACAGCCATTCTTAAGCAGCGTCAAAAACAAGCGTATGTAATAAGTTTAATCGGTTATTTGTTAAGCTTATTGATGTTTGCAGCAGGAAGTTGGTTTGATTTGTCGCTGAATTTCACGCTCATTTGCTATTCGGTAGTTTTAAGTATATACTATCTTGTATTATTGTATTGGTATCGAAAACTAATCCTCGAACCCGCAGCGTGAAAATACTGATAAACGGACTTCCTTATTTTTCGGAGCGAATTGCCCAAGATCTTAACGATTGCAGTGAAAGGCATTCTTTTAAATTTTTGGATACCTATAATTCTAAGTGGGCGAAACTTGAATTTGCACTAAGAATTGGAAGATCTGATGGAATGATTTCTATGAATGGTGTGTCAGATCAAAGTGGTTCATTGGATTTAGCCATAAAAAAGCATCGGAAAATTTGGATGCAGTGGCAAGGAACAGATGTTTTATTGGCTTTGAATCGAACGAAGGATGGAACTATTTACCGTAAGTATATCGATCATGCTGTGCATTTTTGTGATGCACCCTGGTTGATTGATGAACTTAAATCAATTGGTATACATGCCGAGTTAATGCATTATAAATGGTTGTTTCAACCGGCAATTAAAACTCAATTTCAGCAACTTGCTGTTTACTCATATGTGTCAAAGGGTAGGGAGGATTTTTACGGTTGGCAAACGATTAAACAATCTGCATTTAATCATCCAGAAATTCCATTTTACATTGTTGGATCAGAAGGAGAAAATTTGAAGGACGTTCCAGCTAATGTTGATTTTAGAGGTTGGGTTAACCAAGGTGAAATGAAAATTTTGCAATCCAATACTCCGATTTTTATTCGTTTAACTGAACATGATGGTTTTTCTTTGTCTGTGTTGGAAGCTCTAGCCAATGGCAGTGAAGTAATTTGGAATCAGCCACATCAATTGGTGAATTTTTGTAACGAGGAAACTGCACTTGATGCTTTTGAAAGCGTTTGTGAAAGGTTGAAGGCGAATGGGTTTCAGCGTTCAGATGAAAACATTGCCTATATTCACAATAACTTCAATAAGAATGTTGTGATGAGCCGTTTAATTTCTAAAATGGAAGAAGTTTTTGGATAAACAGCCACATATTGCCCTTGTTACAGTCTGGTATCCACCCAGAATCAGCGTCGCAGTAAATCGAATGGATGCCTTTGCGCATTATTTGAACTTAAATGGTTTCAACGTTTCTGTTATTACATTGAAAGATAATTTCGATGCTTTAAACTATGAGCTTAATGATGGAATTTCAGTTTACAGATTAAGCAATCAGGTTTTTCTTAAAAGGCCGAAGTTCTATGCTGGTGAACCTAAATGGAAACACTTGATTAAAGTTGGGTGGAACTTGATTTCTGCTCGATTGGATGCACTTCCCGAGTCTGGTTGGATGAAAGCTGTTTCGGAGAAATTATCCGAGTTAAATCTAGAAAGGAAGATTGATTTAGTGATTAGCTCTTTTTCTCCAGTTGAATCGCATTTGGCGGTAATGCATTTCCTGAAAAATAATAAAGGTGTGAAATGGATTGCTGATATGCGAGATGAAATGTCGATGAACAAGTTGTTGCCATCTTCAACTCGAAAAAAATTCGAGCATTATGAAAAGGAAATAGATAAAAAAGCAGATGCAATTACATCAGTAAGTGCTCCTATTTTAGACCAATTCCGATTATTGATGCCTAATGTAAAGTATTTTGAAGAGATTCGAAATGGCTTTAATCATGACTTGATATTCGAAAATAAATTCAATCAGAAATTTACAATTGTTTATGCTGGTTCTTTTTATGGGCTTATAAAACCTACAACATTTTTCGAAGGATTAAAACTTGCATTAAAACAATTGTATTTTGATTTCGAGATCTGTTTCGTTGGTACTCACCGTAATTTTCAAATTCCCCAAGAATTTGTTAATTATTGTAAATTTATTCCAAAGGTTAATCAGTTAAAATCAATTGATTATATGGGTAACGCTGATGCGAATTTGTTGATTCTTCCAGTAGACGACCGTAAAGGTGTGTATTCTGGTAAATTGTTTGATTATCTATCGGTTAAAAAGCCCATTATTGCGGTGATTGATCCTAATGATGTTGCCGCTCAATTGATCCGACAACTTAATGCGGGGTTTGTTGCCGATTTTAACAATCCAAATGAAATCGCATCCTCAATTTTGGAAGCCTTTTCTTTATGGAAGAATAAAACTTCATTGGATGTAGACGATGAACAATTTGCACTGCTCCACAGAAAACACCAAGTGAAAAAGCTAGAATTACTCATTGACAAAATACTCAAACAATGAAGGTAATTCAAGTTGGACCTGAAGGTATTCACCTTTCTAATTATTGTTCCTCTATTTTCCCTTTAATTGGTGAGTTTGGTTACATCGGAGAATCTAAATGCAATATTTCAGGTACGAATTCTTCTCTTGTTGCACCTTTTCGTGGCTCGAATATTTTTAATTGGATTCAGTCCTATTTTAAAATTTTAAAATATTTGAAGAACGAAAATCCTGATATATTGCATATTCATCAGGTGAATCGATTGGCTTTCTTTGTTTGTCTTGCTGCTCAGAGATTCAATATTCCTTTGGTTACAACTGCTTGGGGAAGTGATGTATTGATTGTACCGCAAAAAAGTTTCTTACATCGTTTTATTGCCCAATACGTAATTAAAAATAGTCTTGCAGTTACAGGAGATTCTCAGCAAATGATTTCTGTAATCCATCAATTGTCTCCAAATCAAAGTAATTTGCATTGTATTCAATATGGAATCTCTCCCGTTCAATCAGTGTTGAAGGAGAAAATTATTTATTCCAACAGATTGCACAAGCCTTTGTACCGAATAGATTTAATCATCAAGCTGTTTGCGGAATTTTATTCAAAACACAAAGATTGGAAATTGGTGATTGGTGCTGAAGGTGAGCAAACAGCATCATTAAAGTTATTGGCACAATCACTGTTGCCGGAATCGGCTGTAGAATTTACTGGATGGCTTAATGCCGAACAGAATGCTTCTTGGTATTCTAAGGCATCGATTTATATTACTTTGCCAGAAAGCGACGGGACATCTGTAAGTTTATTGGAAGCCATGTCGGCTGATTGTTTGCCAATCGTGCCAGATTTGGCTGTGTCGGCCGAGTGGATAAATTCGGGCATCAACGGTATTGTTTACAATCCTAAATTAAATCCAATTGAAGAAGCTCTAAAATTGGATGCTGATGTTTGCCGTAAAACCAATCAGAAATTAATTGCTGAAAGGGCATTGAAATCGGCAACAATCATGCAGTTTTATGCTATTTACAAATCTGCGTTGAAATGAAAAGGATTACATCCAAGCAATTCCTTTTTTATTCTACTGCAGTTTTGGCTGCATCTTTGCCCATTTTTCCAACCTGGATTCCATTATTTATTGCAATTCTATTTCTAGGTTATTTGTTTACTAAAGATTGGAAGCTTCGCATTCAGGAACTTTTGACTTCAAAGTCAGCCCTGATATTATTGTTGTTTTTTCTTTTTAATGTATTAGGGATTTTATGGTCTGAAAATTTGGAGAAAGCAGTTATGCATCTCGAAATAAAACTGTCGTTGCTGTTTTTCCCCTTTTTGATATTTGCTCGTCCTGATCTAAATATTCTTTCTGTAAAGCGCATCCTAAATTTTTATTGTCTGTCGACTACTATTGTCGCAACTTGTATGTTGTTGCGCAGTTTTGGAAATGTAATCTTGTATGATGGAGTTTTGCTCACTTATGGGACATTTTCTCCAATTTTCCATCCTTCCTATCTGTCGATGTACTTTATTTTGGCCATTGTTTTATTGGTAGATGGATTAAAGGATTTGCTGAGAAAATACTATTTTGTTTATGGATTAGCCATATTGTTTCTCTCTTCGGCTGTTTTCTTTTCGGCCTCAAAGGTTAATATTATTCTATTGTTTGGTTTGGGATTGTTTTATTTACTTAGATACTTTAATAATCGCCTTTCTCGACTCAAGCAATTAATTATTGCAGCATCGTTCGGTATCGCCTTTTTTATCGCCATATTTTTAAATCAAACCATTTTCGAGCGATTTTTAAGAGGGTTTAATACCGTTAAAAACATCCATCAGATTGATGTAAATGATACTGAAAGCAATGCCGCTAGAATTTTAATATGGAATTCTGCTCTTGATCTTATTTCCGAACATCCATGGGGAGTTGGAACTGGTGATGTGAATATTGAGCTCACCAAAAAATACCATGAAAATGGATATACAGGCATTGAATATCGTCAACTCAATGCACACAACCAGTTTCTTCAAACTGCCGCAGCTATTGGTATTTTAGGGATGATCAGCTTATTGTTTGTATTTCTTGTTCCAATGTTTAATTCTGCAATTCAAGGTAATTTTCCGATGTTGGGATTCTTAATTCTAACTTTTGTAAACGCCTGTGTCGAAGGAATCCTAGAAGCTCAAGCAGGTGTAGTGTTTTTTGCATTCTTTTACGCACTTTTGCTTCGAAATGTCAAGTCGTCTTAAAGTTTCTGTAGTCATCCCATGTAGGAATGAGGAAAAGCATATTCAGCAGTGCATTGAATCTGTTCTTGCTTCTGATTATCCTCAGGAATTATTGTATGTACTTGTTTGTGATGGCAGAAGCACTGATCGCACCAGAGAAATAATTCAACAGTTCCAATCCAATCCATCGGTTCAATTGATCGATAATCCTGAGCAAACTACACCTTTTGCCCTCAATTATGGTATTCAGGCAGTTTTAACTGATGTGGTAATTATTTTGGGTGCACACGCTGAAATTGCTCCTGATTATGTGCGGTTGTGTGTTGAAACTTTAATCAAGTATCCCGATACGGGCTGCGTTGGTGGAGTTCTCGACACGATATCTGAAGACGAACAAACTGCATCAATTGCACTTTCCATGTCGTCGTCTTTTGGTGTTGGAAATGCTTATTTTAGAACTGGTGAACGTGCCGGTTACGTCGACACCGTTGCCTTTGGTGCTTATCGAAGGTCGGTTTTTGAAACCATCGGATTGTTTAATCCAATATTGGCAAGAAATCAAGATGATGAGTTTAATTTCCGACTCTTGAAATCAGGCTCAAAAATTTTCCTTAATCCAGATATTCGTGCGAAATATTATGTTCGTTCTTCTTTTTCCAAATTGTATCGCCAATATCGACAGTATGGTTATTGGAAGGTTTTTGTGAACCGAGAACAATCAACTGTTACCACTTTACGCCAATTAATTCCACCAATTTGGGTCGCATATTTATTTGCACTTCCATTGGCTTTTTTAATTCATCAATTCTTAGGTTTATTCTGGCTTTTAGGCATTTTAGCTTACCTGATGCTTTCATTATTTAGCGCTGTGCGGATGGCTAATTCGGTAAAACAATTTATCCAGGTTTGTTGGTCATTTTATATTTTACACTTTAGCTACGGAATTGGCTATCTCGAAGGAATTATCGATTTTATTCTCCTTCGCAAAACCGGCGGAAAGCAAAATACTTCATTAAGTCGCTAATTTTAGTTTAAAAAATTTCCCTAGTTATTATTTGTATAGCTTGATATCTAAGCCAAAGCAGGTCATAGTCTGTTTATAAAATTTTGATTAAGGATTTACTTTTCATTTTCGTAATTGAATTGTGTATTTGAGATTACTATATATAATTTTAATTATCTATAAATCAGTGTTTTAAGGGTTGGTCAATATTGCATTTTGACTCCTATGCTATTTTTTACCAATGATTCAGGATAAGTTTGGGGAATAATTTTGTTCCATGATCCCATTTTCACCTCCACACATTAGTCAAGACGTAATCGATGAAGTTGTTGCAGCGCTAAAATCTGGCTGGATTACCACTGGCCCTCGCACAAAAGAATTAGAAAAGAGGCTGAGTGCTTATTGCGGTGTTGAATCGACGCTATGTTTGAACTCGGCTACCGCCGGATTAGAAATCATGTTGCGTTGGTTTGGTGTTGGTCCAGGCGATGAAGTGATCGTGCCTGCATATACCTATTCTGCTACAGCAAATGTTGTGGAGCACTGTGGTGCAAAAGTGGTTTTTGCGGATGTGAAAGCTGATGATTTCAATATCAATCCTGATTGCATCAAAAAGCTAATCACTTCAAATACGAAGGTAATTATGCCAGTTGATTTTGCAGGATGGCCTTGTGATTTTGATGCAATCAATCGTTTGGTGACTGCTCCAGAGGTGAAAGCACTTTTCAAGCCGAATCACCCACACCAAGAACAATTGGGTAGAATCATGGTGCTGTCGGATGCTGCACATTCGATAGGGGCTTTCTACCAAGGGAAGCATACCGGATCGTTAACAGATGTTTCGGTGTTTTCGTTCCATGCCGTGAAGAATCTAACTACTGCCGAAGGCGGCGCTATCGCTTTGAATTTTCCAGAGCCTTTCGATAATTCGGAGATTTACAAGGCTTTGTGTATTTCAACGTTGCACGGTCAGAACAAAGATGCCTTGGCGAAAATGCAGAAGGGAAATTGGAAGTACGATATTATTGAGCCAGGATATAAGTGCAACATGACCGATATCATGGCTGCGATTGGCTTAGTTGAACTTGAGCGTTATGATCGCGAAATTTTACCTCGTCGGAAAGTGATCATGGACAAATACCATGAAGCGTTTAAAGGATATGATTGGGCTGAACTCCCACCCACTGAAACTGCCGATAAAACGAGTTCATATCATTTGTATCCACTGCGAATCAAAGCAATTGATGAGCCAACCCGAGACAGAATCATGCAGGCTATTTTCGATCAAGATGTGAGCGTGAATGTGCATTTCATTCCTGTTCCGATGATGAGCTATTACAAATCGAAAGGATACGACATTCGTAATTACCCAATAACATACTACAATTTTAGCAGAGAGATTAGCTTGCCGGTGTTCGAAGATTTGAATGACGACTTAGTAGATCAAGTGATTCGTGCTGTAGTAAAGGCGGTTGAATCTAATATTTGACTGGAGTATTGAAAAAACAAAAGGGGAACAAGTTTTGACACTTATTCCCCTTTTTTCTGGGTATTCAAACCTTGGTTTGTAACCCTAGAGCCGCTAATTTGCAAGTCTTTTCACTTCATCTTCATGCCAAATAAATCTATCCAAACAACTGGAGAACAATTGCCATCTCAGACATTTGTTTCGTTATTCATCATCATGATTCAAGTTTCGTAACGAAAGGCTCTTTCAGGATTCGTAAACCAAAGTATCTCAACTTCTGCTCCGTTTAAACTGATGCTCTTCCGAACTATGCATCAACCATCTGCGATTTATCAGGATTTCTGGATGTTCATAGAGGTGATCTTTTGAACAGAAATCGAAAGTGTTCCTTAACAGAACCACATGTAGGTGTTCATTGCTGAACTAAAGTTTAAAGAACTGTGCAACGCATTGCTGTATCAAAGATGAAATTATTCTGATTGTTTCCAAAGAAATATGGGTTCTACTTATGCACGTGATATTCACTTAGTTATAAACCGGTGCATTTGGCTGCAAGTGCTGTTGGTGTTGATAATCATTTGATTTGTTCACGGTTATAAACTGCTGTTGATAAGTACGATAGTGAATAACTGGATGATAATTCTGCTAAAATGAACATGCTGAACGTTCAACTTCAGGCAATTGGATGCCTGAGGATGATTTTGGGGGCGAATTGATCACTTGATGCAGTTTCGGCTTAACGGGTGAGGCAAATACCTTGTATAGCCGAACACGTGACCCCGGCTTTTTCGACGGGGGAAGCCCATTTAATTTTTTGATTGTAATTTGATGGTTTGATGCCGTTGTAAAAATATATTTGCAAAAAATAATTGTAGCATATGTTTGGTAAAATGATGGAAATGAAGCAGAAAATGGAAGAGATGAAGCAGCGTCTCGATCAAATTTCTGTTACAGGAAATTCTCCTGGTGAGGATGTAATTGTGCAAATAAATGGCAATAAAAAGCTGATTGGAATTACGATTTCACCAGAGTTAGCGGCCCGTGGAGATGCGGATGAAATTGCAGAACTAACGATGGTTGCATTTCAACGCGCCATGGAAAAAGCTGAAAATGTAAATGAGTCGGAAATGCGCTCTGCTGCTGGAAATTTACTTCCTGGTTTGGGAGGAATGTTCTAATTGATTTAGCAAATTTGCCAATACGCCCGATTGGTGTTCGCGTGTAAATTGATCGGTGTAATTTCGATCTGCTATCTGACTGCCTGATTCTGATTTTAAATATAGCGCAAAGTGCTGTTTTAGCTGGTCAAATGCTTCATCAACAGTGTTAGAAATTGAGCCTAAATTATAAGGATTAAATGTTTGGTCGAGAATGTCATCATCGCCCGGACAAATCATAACAGGTTTTCCTAAGCCCAAATATTCATATATTTTACTAGACGGAATTCCTTTGGCATCTTTGTGTGAAACCATCAGTAAAACATGTGATTTTGCCTGTATTTCGAGCACGTCATTTCTTGAAATTCTCGGTGTCATAATTAGCATATCTTCATATCCTTTCATATGATTTTTCACTCGTTCTGCGACTTCAACGAGAAATAAAATTCCTGGAAACCTAAGTTTGATATGGCTTCTGTGCTCTGGGAATGTATCAGCTAATTTTTTAAATGCATCTAGAAATACTTCAATTGATTGTGAATGATATAACATTCCGTTGTAAACTACTGTGAATTCCTCGTAAAATGGGAGATCGAGATAATTTTTATAATCTTCAGGAAAAAAACCATTTAATAGAACTTCTCCGTCAACACCATTAAAATCGGCAATTTTATTTGTATATACATCCGAAACACTTGTTATACAATATGCTGTGGAAATGTATTTTTTCTCGCTGCGAATTTCAAGCTTTTTCAGCAATCCTTCTAAAGGTCCTCTCGAATAGGTAACTATTGATGTATTCCAATCGTCGCGGTAATCTGCAATCCAAGATATCTGGTGTTTTTTATTCAATAGATAACCAAATCTGAAAATTTCGAATGGATTGCCAGTTACAATAAGCGATTTAATTTCCGGGTGATTGCTTAAATATTGATCTGCAAAATGGTAAATATTCGAAAATGGAATAAATGAAACGTAAAAATGCAGTCCAAATAATTCGATAAATGATAAAGCCTTTCGTAAATATTTGTAACGATTCTTGCCATATTTTGTGTAAAGTCTATCGCGTAGATTTCCTTTGTAAGGCAAATAATACACTGCATGCGTATCATATTGCTCATGCACAATATCTTTTCCTGATGGATGATGTATATCTTCTGGATTATTGATTTGGCGATCCCAATTTCTTGTAATAATAATTGGATAATAGCCGAATTTATTTAGATATTTTGCCCATCCAAGACTTCTCTGTGATGCAGTGAGATTGCAAGGAGTAAAGAAATAACTTAGAACTAAAACTTTTTTTAATTCTTCCATATCATTGAAATAATCCGATGAAATTATCAGAATTCGATTTTACAGAGTAATGATCAATTATTTTTTTTCGGGTTTGTTTCGACATTTCCCCGAGTGTTTCTCTGTTTTTTAGCAATGTTTCGATTGCAGTTTCCCATTCTTGAGATGTATCACAAATAAATCCGTTCAAGCCATGGTCTACAATACGCGAATTTACACCTACTGGAGAAACCAAAGCGGGGATTCCCAACGACATATATTGCAAGGCTTTGAAACCACATTTCCCATTTGCCCATTTGTCGTTCACCAAAGGCATAATGCCAATATTGAAGCCTAAAAGATCATTTATTTCTGATTCTTTTTTCCACTTCACATATTCGAGACTCTCTAGTTCAAATTCAGGTTTAAAATCTGAAATTACTCTAAATGTGAACTTGTATTTCTTCTCGAGCTTGGCAATCACTGGAACAATTTCCCCGATATACCGGATGGTGGAGTGCGATCCTGTCCAACCAATTACGAATTCTTTTCCATTTTGATCCTTCACACGATTGTGGTAATTGTTTGTATCGATCGTTGTTGGATTGTAAACAACATTGGAGTTGAACTGCTTAGCATAGTCGCACAGATATTCGTTTCCACACGATATTTTGTAAGCATAAGAGCAGATTTTGTTCACATTTCCGTAGCCTTTCAAAAACGAGAAAAAGCTATTTGCCTCCGAAAAATTCGGAATCCAAATCGCATCATCGAAGTCATAAATGATTTTTTTCTTTAGCCAACGAGATGCAAAATACTCGAAAAATGATGGTCCGATAGGTGTTGCTTCTCGATGAATAAATATATAATCGTATTGCTTTAGCTTGAAAAGCAAGAAAAAACGCTTGAACAATCCACCTAAAATCCCAAATGCTTTTTTTAGAAATCTGCCTGGAAGATAGAGAATATCCCAAATCTCATTGCTCAGAAATGGTTTAATATCGAATTCGATACCCTTTTCGTTGAGTAGCTCATAGTACTGCTCGAAACGAAAACGCTGACTAGGCGCTTTGTCGGTAGGATATGGAACAATAAAAAGTATCTTCATGCAAGTCGGTGAGCCGAATTGCGAAACTAAGAAAATCGTCTTATGTTATTCGACATTTGGGAGGATTTCTAGTAATTTATTTCGGCAGATTTGAAGCTGTGCTTTACCTGTATTTTAGAGCAAAACCTTGATGTTTCAGTTGGATTATCAAATAATATTCACTTCTCTTTCAAGTGTAACACCAAATTTAGCTTGAACATCCAACAGGATATCTTCCGATAATTGCCAGATTTCTTTTCCAGACGCTTCGCCATAATTCACAAGAACCAAAGCCTGTCGAGCATGAACACCTGCATCGTTTCTACGAAATCCTTTCCAACCGGCCTTTTCAATAAGCCATCCTGCAGCCAGTTTCACAGCAGAATCGCCAGCTGGATAGAACACCAATTCGGGATGTTTTTCTTGGATCGAATCTGCTATGCTGGTCGATACTACAGGATTTTTGAAGAAACTTCCAGCATTCCCAAGCATATTTGGATCTGGAAGTTTTGTGCTTCTGATAGCAATTACTGCGCGGCTTACATCTTGAATGCTAGGCTCTGAATTTGCAGCTATTTCAAGCTCTTTTTGAATATCCCCGTAACCTGTTTTAAGAACATGGTTGCGTTTACTCAATCGAAATGAAACCGATACAATGATGTACTGATCCTTCAATTTTCGTTTAAAAACACTTTCTCTGTAGCCGAAAGCGCAAGATTGATTGTCGAACTCTACCAAAATACCATCAGAAATCCGAATGGCTTGAAGGCTATGAAATATATCCTTGATCTCGACACCGTAGGCACCAATATTCTGCATCGGACTTGCGCCCACTTTACCTGGAATGAGCGATAAATTCTCTAATCCGCCCCAATTATTTCTCAAACAATGCAATACGAATTGATGCCAATTTTCGCCAGCACCAGATCTAACGATAACATAATCATCATTTTCATCGAGCACTTCAATGCCTTTGATTTCGTTTTTCCACAGCCATCCAGTTGGGTTTTGTGTGAAAAGCAAATTCGATCCACCACCAAGAATCAAAGTGGGTTGATGTGTTGTTTTTTCCATCAACGCAGGCAATTCTTCTGTTGATTGAAAAACAGCCAGATCGCCGATTGCGTCGATGCCGAATGTATTGTGTGATTTTAGGCTTGCTGCCTTTTGGATATTCATATCCGCGAAGCTAAGAAGAAGCTTACAGTGGTTTGTTGGAAACGTAGAGAATTTTCAACAAGATCAATTCACCGTTTCACTGGAAGTTGAGGCAGAAACAATTGGCCTTTTTCTAATCAAAATGCTCAAAACTATACTCAAACTAAGACAAACTGCTAATGCAAAAACGAAAGCTGAAGCGAGGTAAGAAATTGCCTCATAGCTTTTTCTAATTGCGTCTTCACGAATCATTAGTGTATTAGCATCTAATTGTGAATCACGAATGATTTTTATCTCATTTTCTTGCTTGAGAAGCAAAAAGGTTGGATTAACAGCGCCAATGTAGAGCCAAACGAACAATGGACTTGTAAGCGATACGGCAGCCGTCACAATTGAACTAGAACGCAAGCTTTCGATAAATGTAATAGAACCTTGCTGATGTTTATCGCGCTTATGTTTTAAGTTAAAATAAATGCCAGTGAGTGGAATTAGGATTATTAACCAAAAAAACAATGGCTGTAAACCGAGATATTTACCATGCAGCCCAAGTAGGTTCTCTAGTAATAACCAAAGAAATCCGCCAAAAGCAATTAAAATCCCATTCCGAACTTCTAATGATATTTGCATAATAGTATTGGGTTAAAGGTAGGTAGTTTTGATATAAAATGATATCAATGGTTTTCCCCTTTCACAGTATTTCGTGTGTTATTATTATGTAACATCATGAAAGTTAAATATTTATGTTTTGCGGTTGATGCTATGTAACTTATCTAAACTCCTCTTACCTTCGTCGCATGCAGGTAATTGTAACTGTAAGCAATGATTTGTGCACTGACCAAAGAGTGCAGAAGGTTTGTAAAAGCTTAATAGATCGTGGACATTCTGTTAGGCTGATTGGTCGTGTTCTTCCTGCGAGTTTGCCGCTCCATTTGCCTTACCAAACCAAGAGATTCAAATTGTGGTTCAACACTGGGCCACTTTTTTATATAAATTTGAATCTGAGGCTCTTTTTTTATTTGTTGTTTGCTCGCTGCGATGCCATCCATTCGAATGACCTCGATACTTTGTTGCCATCTTGGTTGGTAGCTGGAATGCGGCGAAAATTGTTGGTTTACGATACCCACGAATATTTCACCGGTGTGCCCGAATTGCAGAAAAGACCGCTTGTTCGTGGAATTTGGACATTCATTGAGGGATTCATTTTTCCCAAATTGAAGCGCGTAATTACTGTGAATGATTCGATTGCTAACTTGTATCAGAACCGTTATGGAAATACTGAAATTCAGGTTATTCGGAACATTCCTAATGCTGAAGTTAACATCGTTGCCAACAAAGAATTTTTAACCGTTTTCCCTCCGGGGAAGTTTAGAATCATCCTGCAAGGCAATGGCATTAACATAGACAGAGGAGGGGAGGAAGCCGTTGAAATGATGAAATGGCTGGATCGTGCAGTGCTCATTATTGCTGGAAATGGAGATGTTATACAGCAATTGAAAGAAAATGTTATTGCCGAACAGTTGGAAGAACGTGTGATTTTCATGCCGCGAATGCCATACAATGAGCTACTTGGCTTGACTCAATTGTGCGATTTGGGCTTAACTCTAGATAAAGACACGAATATCAATTACCGCTTTAGTTTACCTAACAAGTTGTTTGATTATTTGCGTGCTGGAATTCCTGTTTTAGCTTCGGATTTATCAGAAGTTCGGAAAATCGTTGAAACATATCATACAGGTTGGATAGTTGATAAGGTTGATCCTCAGTTAATGGCCGATCAAATAAATGAATTGATTGATAACCCAGATGTTTATTTGAAGGTTAAAGCAAATCTCGCAGAAGCATCCAATCAATTGTCGTGGGAAAAAGAATGTCAGGTTTTAGATAAATGGTACAGTGCAGGAAGCTTGTTAACTGCATTGTAAAATGTTAAAGAAATATTCCGTCTGATTCAGGTTGTTCTTCAAGTCGGATTTATTTTAAATTGCTTTTGAATTGATCTAGCATGTTTTCAGTAAGAAAAATAGAAATCTAAATAGCTTAATTTCGCAAGAATCATTTGAATAGATTGAACATGAATAAAATTCTATCTGCCACATTTTCTGTAGTCCTGATTTTCTTATTGTCTATATTCTTTTCCTTTCAAACGCCTTCTGAATGGTTTTTAGGGGGAAATGCAGCTAAAAGCTATCAGATGGGAAAAGACCTTTCGACAAAGGATGGAACTGTGGTTTATCATTTAAAATCTGTCGATTCATTGATTACCGGTTTTGGTACGGTGATGAATTACATGGATCCAAAGCCCTTTTTGGGGAAGCGCGTTCGAATGACCGGTATGCTAAAAACATTAGATATTAAGGATTGGTCAGGATTTTGGCTTCGTATAGATGAAAAAGATTCTAGACTACCTCTGGGTTTCGACAATATGCATGACGGCAGAACAGATCGATCTATCAGAGGTACTACAGATTGGAATCGTTATGAAATTATTCTGGATGTGCCCAAAGAATCTTTCAAAATGGCTTATGGTGGAATGATTTCAGGTGTTGGCCAAATTTGGTTTAAGGATATCAAATTTGAAATAATTGACAAGTCTATTCGAATTACTGGTCGCTAATTCGTATTTAATTGTAATGCTAATAAACACATACATATATATGTAACATGGTTAATTAGTTGAGCCTTCTTTGATTAATCCAATGGTCTATTTTTATTTATATTAATTAAGAATAATGTCGAGTGTGAATAATGTAAGTCAAATCGACATTTTGTGTAATGACTATTTCATTACAAATTCACTCCTTTGATATGTTATTGTGAGTGATTATTCAATTTGATTGAAGCCGTATTTCACTGCTTAAATGCAAGTTTTAAGTCTTTTTAATGCACACCCGTCCAAGACGTTTTAAATTAGGGTAAAAAAATGGAGTTGGTCCAGATAAATCTGGTATGTTTGATTTACGACAAAAAAACAAAAACCAACTCCGGAATGAAGATCACATTATTTGCTCAGATATTCCAAAAAATCAAGCGAG
>CAMCXT010000031.1 GCA_945883545.1 Chitinophaga pinensis
AGACTTACTGTAAACGGAACCATGAGAAACCTTGCTGGTGTATTTAACACCAACGGTGGACTTATCCTTACTTCTGGAGCTTCATTGCTTCACGGTGTTGGAACTCCAGGTTTGGGTGCAGATCCAGGTGCAGATGTAACTGGAAACGTTACAGTAAAACGTGTAGGAACAACAACAATTGGATCTTACAACTTCTGGTCATCACCAGTTTCAGGTACTAACCTGACTTCAATCGGAAACGGTGGTCTTTACCAAGGTAGTGCATCGAGCACATATGCTTACGATCCTAACTCTGCAAATGGATTTACAGTTGAAGGTTACCGCGCAGGATGGATGTCACAGACCCTTTCAAACGGTATGACTCCAGCTGCAGGTTACATTACAACTGCTGCAGGAACTGCAACATTCGTTGGACCAGTAAACAATGGAAACATCAACCTTCCATTGGTTCAAGGTGCATTTACCAGATTCAATTTGGTAGGAAATCCTTATCCATGCGCAATCAGCACAGGTAACTTCCTTACAGCAAACGCTTCTCAAATTGCTGGAGCAGTTTATTTCTGGGATGATGATGAATCAATTGGAGCAGGTTATTCTGATGCTGATTACATTGTAACAAATGCATTGGGAACAAGCGGAACAGGTGGTAACGGAAATGCAACCAACTTCCTTGGAAATATTGCTTCAGGTCAAGGTTTCTTCGTAGAAGCACTTCCTGCAGGAACACAAGTGAACTTCACCAATGCTATGCGTAACAACGACAACGCATTCTTCTTCGATGCTAATAGCATCCAAAGAATGTGGGTAAAAGTGAGCAACAACGAAGGTCTTCAGAACGAAACATTGATCGCTTTCCTGGATGAAGCTACCGACAATCCTGATCATCAATTTGATGCTCACAAACTTCCAGGTAACGAATTCATCAGCATCTATTCAACAAACGAAACTGAAAACTTCGCAATCCAAGCTTGGAAAAACATCACCAACGAACGCGTAATCGGTCTTGGCGTTGATGCAACAGTAACTGGAATGCATGCAATCGGAATTCCTAGAATCGAGAACATCGATGCTACAACTTTGATTTACTTAGAAGATACTGAAACAGGTGCATACCACAACTTGCGCAATGGTGATTACCAATTCCAAGTGAATGAAGCGGTATCTGGAACTGGTCGTTTCTTCTTACACTTCATCAAAGCGGTTGAAGTTGCTGCTACTGCAGAAACATGCAACAGCAACGACGGAAGCATCCAATTGACAGCTACACCAAACATTTGGAGCTATAGCCTTGTAAACGCTAACAATGAAACTATCTCTGAAGGAGCTATCGAAACTGAAACTACAATCAACAGCCTTGATGCAGGAAACTACACATTGCGTTTCCACGCATTCGATGGTTACACAACTGTTCAGAATGTTGAAGTAGTTGCTGGTGCTCCAGTTCAAGTTGAAGTGTTAGCTATTACCAATACAACTGTAGGTGAAGTTGCAAGCTTTACTGCTAATTCAGTAAACGCAACAGAAATCACTTGGAACTTTGGTGATGGTTCAGCTGATGTAACTGGAAACGTAGTATCACATACTTACGATATGCCAGGTCTTTACACCGTAACTGCTTCTGCTACAAACGGTGCATGTGCTGCTGTAAATCAGCAAACTATCGCTATTACAGCTAACACAACTAGCATCAACCAAGTAATCAGCGAAACTGTGAACATCTACCCTAACCCTGCAAACAACTTCTTCACGATCACATTGAACAAAGAAGCAAAAGCAGTAGTAGAAATCACTGATCTTGCTGGAAAACTTATCCGCACTGAAAACATCAATGGTCAAATGCCAAACGTAATCTCTACTAGTGAGCTTTCAAATGGTATCTACTTATTGAACATCAGCAGCAACGATAAAACCGAAACCATCAAACTTTCGGTAAACCACTAAGCTGATTTAACCTTTTACAAAGCCACCTTGAGCAATCAGGGTGGCTTTTTTGTTTCATAGATCCTGCTAAAATTTAGATTAAATATTTTTATATGTTTGTACATATATTGTTAGTACATATATTTGCAGCATGAATCGAAAGGAATTTCTTAGAAAAGGGATGCTTGGTGCTGGAGCCGTGGCCGGAATTGCTACAGCTACCAAATTATCAGGAGAACCCACTCCTATTGAGGAACACCTTACCGGCTTTAACCATATTCCGCCATTGGCACCAGAAAAAATGAGCAACATAATCATTCATAGAGCATCTAGCCGCGGTCACGGTAATTACGGGTGGCTCGATACACACCACACATTCAGTTTTTCGCAATACTACAACCCTGAGCGGATGCATTTTGGGGTTCTTCGGGTGTTGAATGATGATATTGTTACTGGCGGACAAGGTTTCGGAACGCATCCACACGACAACATGGAAATCATTTCGATTCCGTTAAAAGGCGACTTAGAGCACAAGGATTCGATGGGAAATGTGCAAGTGATTCGTCAACACGACATTCAAGTAATGAGTGCAGGTTCTGGAATAACACATTCTGAGTACAACCGAAACAAAGATGCTGATGTAAATTTCTTGCAAATCTGGATTTATCCCAATCAGAAAAATGTGCAACCACGTTACGACCAATTGGCAATCGATCCAACGAAGATGAACAACCGTTTTCAACAAATCTTATCACCTTCGAAAGATGATGATGGCGTTTGGATTCACCAGGATGCTTGGTTTCACATGGGGAACTTTAACAAAGGAATCAGCACCGATTATTCACTGAAGAAACAAGGAAACGGCATCTACATTTTTGTGTTAGAAGGTGAAATCATCGCAAGTGAAACTGCCTTAGGAAAAAGAGATGGAATGGGTTTGTGGAATACAGATTCGATTGCCATTCAAGCCAATACAGAAGCACAAATCTTGGTAATGGAAGTTCCCATGAACAGAGCATAAATTAAACACTAAACCCTCCAAATATCATATGAGCACACAAAAATGGGCACTTGACCCAACACACTCAGAAATACAGTTCAAGGTTAAACACTTGATGATTACCACAGTTACAGGAAGCTTCAAAACTTTCGAAGGATCAGTTGAAACAGAAGGAGATGATTTTTCGACTGCAAAAGTTTCTTTTTCTGCCGATGTGGCTTCGATCAGTACAGGCAATGAACAACGCGACGAGCATTTAAAATCGCCTGAGTTTTTCGATGCTGCTGTAAATCCACATGTAAGTTTTGTATCGACTGAGATGACAAAGGCTGGTGAAGAGGAATATTCCCTGAAAGGAAACCTAACCATGCATGGTATCACTCAAACCATTGAATTCAAGGTAGAAGCTGGCGGAATTGCTAAAGATCCTTGGGGAAATACCAAAGCGGGTTTCACCTTAAGCGGAAAAGTGAACCGCAAAGACTTCGGACTTACTTGGAACGTTGCAACTGAAGCAGGCGGTGTGCTTGTGAGCGAAGAAGTTAAACTTTTGGCTGAAATTCAATTCGCGAAACAATAAGGATTTCAAACAGATGTAATAATCAACGCCCCGATGATAAAAAATCTTCGGGGCGTTTTTATTTCTTTGCCTCCGATGTCGAAATTTTCCTCTCACTCTGCAGAAGTTTGGCTTGAACTCATCCGAAATACAATGGTTGAGCATGCCAATTTTATTCGAGCCAAAGGCATGCAGAAATACATGAAGGATCACTTTTCATTTTACGGAGTGAATAGTCCGACGCGCAAGCAATTGCTCAAGTCATTGTATGTCTCAGAGGGCAAACCAGATCCCAATGTAATTCGAAGCCTTGCCTTACTGCTTTGGGCTGAAGAGGAAAGAGAAATGCAATATGTTGCTTTAGACCTTTTAGAAAGCATCAAACGAAAACTAGAACCAACTGATCTAGAACTAATTGAGAAACTCATCACACATAAAAGCTGGTGGGACACGGTTGATTTGTTGGCTAGTCATCTTGCAGGCGCTTGGTTGTTAAAATTCCCAACGAACAAGGAAAAAATCCTTCAAAGATGGTTCGAATCAGAAAACATGTGGCTTCAAAGAACTGTCTTGATTCACCAACTAAATTACAAGCAACAAACCGACGAATTGTTGTTATTTAGCTACATCGAAAAGCTGAACACTTCGAATGAATTCTTTATTCGAAAAGCCATAGGTTGGGCACTCCGGCAATATGCTAGAACAAATCCTGAATCAGTTCAGATTTTTGTCCAAAAAACTCCGATGAGCCCATTAAGTTTCAGAGAAGCAACTAAGCACTTGTGATCGCGAAAGAAAATGATGAAAAATGACTTTTATTGCATGTTCAAAACCACCTGCATACACCACCAAAACAAGTAATTAACAACGTACGATTTTGATAATCAGTTAAATAAAAGAGTAATCCCAAATAGTTTTTTTTTCATTTTCTTTAGATAGTTTTGTATCCGCACCCAAAGCGCAAATGAACAAGCTCCTATTACTTCTATTTTTACTTTTCCCTTTTGCTGTATTTTCACAAGTGCCTGGCAAAAATCCAGCTATTCCTGATACTGTAAAACCGAAAAAAAATAATATTCCAGTAGACACTAGCGAATTTTGGAGAGATTCATTGTTCAAGGACGGCGATCCAAAAATTTGGCGTGATGGTGAAGTACAAAGACCGCCTAGACCACCTAAAAAACGAAGGAAGTTTAAGATTCGTTTCAGCGATAGAGTTCAATATTCACTTCTAGGAGACTATCCATTAACTACAGCAGCAGGAGTGCCAACTACATTGGTGCTTCAGAAAAAGCTCACTGCGTGGGAAGATTCACTTATTCCGATCAAATACCGCGGCGACACCACTTTGCGTGAACATCGTCGTTCGGTTTTACTTCGTGCAGGAAGAATTTTATTGATCGATGCACCTATCGAAACTTTGGTGATGGCGCTAGGCCAAGACTTTTATGGTCATTATGGCAGAATGCGTGAATTCGGTCTTGAAGGTGCTAGCGTAAAATTTGGAGCACCAATTCCATTCTGGCGTCCAATGAACAATTTGGCTTACGATCGACCAGTGATTGAAGAATTGGGATCTCGTCAAGAAATTGCAATGGTTGCTGGTGGAGCCCTTGAGTTTAACTCAATGGCATCTAATGAAATTTCTACCCGTTGGATGCAACGTAAATCGTTGTATTACAGAGAAGCGCTTCATTTCCTTCGACTTCAAACGGCTGCAATTACGAGCGTGCTAACAGCAACAAACGATCAAGCTAATCGGGTTTCTGCAGTTGATGATTGGTTGTTTTACACAAACCGAACTTATGGTTTTTATTCATCCTATGGCTACACAGCCAACGATTTGAAAAAAGACTATGTCATCGCAGCCTTAACCAATCCATGGCTTTATACTTCAATGTATAGCGTTTTTGGGCAGTTCCTTTTCAACGGGAAAGACTCTTTAAACATTCCGGCCATTAAATTGGGTTATGGGAAAGCCTTGATGCCTTGGGTTAGATTCGGCTTTTCGCCATTTGGAGGAGAATGGATTCCTGAAATTTCGGTGACAAAACACCGCCAAGTATTGAACATCTACGCCCGTATTGGTAACAATGCTTTCAACCAGAACTACGGTGGAGGGATCAAGTTGATCAACTTCAGAAGAAGCACTAAATTGTCATTGAACGCTCACCTCACCTACTGGAATCAGAAGTACTTCTACAGAGGTTACGGGAACCAAGTAACCGAACCAATTGGCTTTGGAGGTGCAGCAACAATATCAGGATTCTACAAAGTATCGAAAGCTTGGAACCACTCACTTTCTGTTGTATTTACTGCTGGTTACAAAACCCGCGGTTATATGGAAGGTGAAGTTTGGGATGCATCGCCGATTCTTCGCGCAGGGATTAGCTTTAACTTGGACAAAGATTTCGAACAAGATGATACTGTTCCGGAATACGAATACATTCCAAATAAGCTGACCAAAAAAGAGAGAAAAAGAGAAAAGGCAAAGCTTGCAAAAGCAAGAAAGGCAGCACAAAAAAAATATAAGCGGTAATGAAAGAGATAAACAGACGCTTATTCATGCAGCAGCTCGGGCTGCTTTCGGCTGGAATTGGAGCCGTTTCGATTTTGTCGTCTTGCTACGACGATCGCCTAGATCCATTAACCATTCCTGAAAAGCCTTTCGAAATTAAAGAGTTGGTTTTAAGAGCACGTAGATTAGAGCAAAATAGATTTTTTTGGGAAACACTTCTAGGATTTACTGTTGTTGATTCACCTAGCCCAAGTCAGTACACACTTGAAATAGGCAACGAAGAAGGCAAGAAGACTCGACTTACCTTCCGCCCTAGCAATCTTCCTCCAGACTTAGAAGCAACATTCTTCCCGCAATATCACTTCACGATTTCTATCCCTACAAATCAAATTGAGGCATGTTTGGATTGGATCCTAAGTCGGAAAGCGATTAATCCAGACACAACCGAAGAAGCAACTATTCCGCTTTGGAAAGACTACCTCAACGGCGCTGAAATTGTGAGAAGAAACCTTTACAATTCGCAGTCGGTCTTTATTCAAGATCCAGCAGGAAATGTGGTGGAATTGTTGGCTCGACACGATAAGCCTGAAATCCGAGATGGAGCTTTCAATAAAGATATGTTTATTGGAATCAGCGAAGTGGGAATTGTTACCCGTGATATCAGAAAAACAGCTGCACTCTTGAAAGATACTTTTGGCGCAGATGAGGTTCAAGGCAGTTCTAACTCTTTCAAACCTATCGGAGGAGCAACAGGTTTGCTTAAACTCATCGTACCTGGTAAACCTTGGGTTCCAACAGACAATGAATTGGCAGTATCGCATGAAATGGAATTAACCATAAGACACAGCGAGGTACTTGATCCGATATTGCTTCCACAATCTGGCGTCACCATCAAAACTGTAATTTAAAAATTTAAATCCTGCTCAGTGCAGGATTTTTTTTTGAGTTTAAGCAACTTAAAAAGCTTTAAATTCATCAAACTTCTATTAAACCCGAAATCATGAAAAACAAGCTACTCTCCCTTGGCTTTTGCATGGCTGCAATTTCAGTTTCTGCTGCAACAAAGTTCGAAACAATGTTTGCCGTTAACAAAGAAGTTACTTTTCAGCATTTGCCTTCCGCATGGTTCACTGATCAAATTCAGTCGCCTATCAACCCAATTGCTTTTCACCTTAACGAGGTGGAGCAACATCTTCGGAACAATATCCCTTCTTCGATTCCATTTGATTTATACCAAAAAAGATTCGAATTGCTCGATGTATTGCATGCATACCATGAAAGTCAGGCATTTCCAATCAACTTGAACTTTGGTTTTAGAACGCCAATTTTCATCGACCAATTCAACAATTACTGTGCTGTGGGTTGGTTGATGCACAATTCAGGTGCAGAAGACTTAGCCCGTGAAATTCAATCGAGCCAAAACATGGCCTATTTGAAAAATATCCGAGTGGATGGATTGGAATCATGGGTAGCGAAATCTGGTTTTACTGCAGAAGAATTGGCTTGGATTCAACCAGGATATCCGCCTCCGGCAACTGTTTCCCCTCTGTTGGGAGGAGTTGATGGAACCGTTTACGATATTTATCCAACCAATTTCGGTCAAACATATGCAGCAGGTACCTTTCAAACTGCCGATGGTGCAACAGTGAATAATATCGCTGTATATCTTCCAGGCTTTGCTGGATACCTCTGGACAAGTATGGGAGACGGATTCAATGGATCGGTTTTCAGCCTCGATATGCTCAACAACGAAATTGTGGCCGGTGGAAACTTTACAGCTTCAGGATCCACTCCAATGTTCGGTGTTGGACTATACGCGAACGGCATTTGGGAACCTCTTGGAAATGGACTAAACGGAACTGTGCAAGATTTGGAATGGTTCAATGGTTCTCTTTTTGCCGCAGGACTATTCAACAAACCAGAAGATGGAACTCCATTTTGCAATTTTGCTAGATGGACGGGCCAAGCTTGGGAAAGTTTGGGAGGTTATATCAATGGTCCAGTTTACAAGATGTACAATGATGGTAATCGACTTTTGTTGGGTGGAAGCTTTTCGTCAGTTTCCGGCGTTACCGTAAGCAATATTGCAGCATTTGATGGAAACGAATTCTCGGCTGTTGGCAGTGGGCTTACCATGCCAGTTAGAGCAATCGAACGTTTCAACGATGAGATTTTGGTTGGAGGTAATCTATTCCACAACAACCAACTCAGTGGCATTATGCACCAAGTTGATAATTCGTGGAATACCATGTTAACGAACATGGAATTTTCGCTCGATTCATCAAACGTAGTTTATGACATGGATATCATCAACAATCGCTTGCTGGTTTCTGGCAATCTGCAATTTTTCCCCTTTAGCGGAAACTATGGTTCGGGCGTCCTAGAACTTTCCATTTTTAACAACGAAGGATACTTCAATGGATATACAGGCTTAGATTCAACTGTTTATGCACTAGAGCCGCACTTAGATGGAATTTACGCTGGTGGAATCTTTCAATATTCTGGTAACACGCTGCTAAATGGAATTGGAGCTATTGAAGATTTGATCACTTCCAATAAACCAAGTGAGGTTTCATTTGCTCTTAAAGCAATTCCAAACCCTTCAAACGGAAAAGTGTTCATTCAAGGAATTGATGAAGATTCTGAAATTAAACTCTATTCTATCGATGGAAGACTAGTTGAACACTACAACACCAATCAAGATCATTTTATTCAACAGCAATCATCAGGACTATACCTGCTTCAGCTTGTTCAAAAGGGGAAACAAGAAACGCTGAAGATTTTTTTTAATTAAAGTGCAGTTTTGATGTTAAAGCCTCGGTTCGCCACCGGGGTTTTTCTTTTTATAGGTATTAACATTCATTTTCCTTTTTGCTAACTCAAACTTATTGTTGGTAACGTAAGCATTACGGTAATATCACAACACACAAGACTTAAGGTTATACTGTAACCGGACTTTTGTGGTGAACCATGGGAAGACCTGTCCGCGCCGGCACCTTTCGAAAAGAGAGTGTACGGCCGGAGCGGATAGTTTTCCTGAAAAGAATAAAAGACTTAATTCAGTCCGTCTTTCACTTCGACAATCCATACGGCTTAAATTTAACTTGAAGGACTGCAGTTTTTCGATATTAAATTCTTGGTTTAAATTATAATTAGTTTGATAGCCAATTTCGATGTTAATTGAACATCAATATTTAACAGAATAACAAAAGATGGCAATGGGTTTAAATTAACCATGGACTAATCTTGTTAACCCTATTTTACCATAGAAATAACAGAAACTACAGCATTTAGATAATATACGATTCGGAGTTTTATAGTTGAATAGAAGTAAACCTCTATAAACCCAATCTGAAGTTCTATGTATCAGCATTTTTCCCGTATTTCTGAAATTAAATTCAAGCTGAAATCACTTAATAAAGGCTTACAATATGCCTTCATCTTTTTAGGTTTTTTGTTTCATTCTACTGTTGCATCCGGACAAACATTTTACAATATGTCTGTTGCAAATTATTCTCAAAACTTCACCAACATAGCCAACACAACAGCCTGGCCTAACGGATTTAATGGCACTGAGTCGCAGATGTGGCGAACCGCAACTTCTGTTGCAACCTCAACTGTAAATACGGCAACGGCTTTTGTAACAGGAACTGCTGGAGGTGTGCAAAGAGGAACTGGTGCATTAATTCTTTTAGCAACAGGAACGAATAGCACAGCTACTGATCTTCTCCTTAACTTTTCAGGAAGGAATGCAGGAACAATCAGTTTAGATTGGGCAAAGGTTGTTAATACAGCAAGTGCAACTCCCCGAAGTTCCGATTTAAAAATACAATACAGCATTAATAATGGTTCAACTTTCACTGATTTAACAGGTTATACTTTCCCTAGAGTTCTAAACAATGCAACAGCTCAATCGGGGAATTTAACTTCTATTGCATTACCAGCAGTTCTTAATAATCAAAACCAAGTAGTTATTCGTTTCTACTCATGGAACAACGCCCAAACAGGCGGATCGGGCAATAGACCCAAGATTTCAATCGACAATGTTGTAGTTACCTCAACAGCTGCTGCTTCTCCCACTATCACACTTTCTTCTCCCGCACAAACGGCAGCTTCCAATATCACACAGAGTAGCACCAACAATATTATTTCGCATTTCCAAGCAGCGGTTAGCACTGCAAATGCCACTTTAAATACTTTGGCTTTCACAACCTCTGGTACTCAACTGGCAGGCGATCTGACTGGAAACTTCAAATTATTCTACGGAACTACCAATGTATTTGCTTCAGCCACTCAGATAGCAACCGTTGCAAGTGGATCGCCCGGAACACGATCATTTACTGGACTCACTCAAGCTATCAACAGCGGTGTAACCGGTTACTTCTGGATTGTTGCGGATGCTTCTGCAACTTCAGGTGGAAATAGAACTTTAACAGTTGCAGCAAATCCCATTTTGACTTTTGCGGCTGGAACACCGTCGGGCACAATTGCAGCTGGTGGAACAAAAACATTCATAACACCAGTTCCCACCATCACACTTTCTTCTCCCGCGCAAACCGGTGCTTCCAACATCGCACAGAGTAGCACCAACAATATTATTTCGCATTTCCAAGCAGCGGTGAGTACTGCAAATGCTACTTTAAACACTTTAGCTTTCACCACCACCGGAACACAACTGGCAGGCGATCTCACTGGAAATTTCAAATTATTCTACGGCACTACCAATGTATTTGCCTCAGCCACTCAGATATCGACCGTTGCAAGTGGAGCGCCTGGAACAAGATCATTTACTGGACTCACCCAAGCTATCAATAGCGGTGTAACTGGATATTTCTGGATCCTTGCGGACGCCTCTGCAACTTCAGGTGGAAATAGAACATTAACGGTTTCGGCAAATCCTGTTTTGACCTTCGCGGCTGGAACACCAACAGGAACCATCACAGCTGGTGGAACAAAAACTTTTATTGATCCTGTTAGTCCATCGCTTTCGGCAAATACCCTTAACGCTTTCGGCAGCCAATGCGTTGGGAGTACTTATGGTCCGAACACATTTACCGTAACAGGCGCACTACTCACCTCTGCAAATGTTACTGTTTCTGCTTTAAGCGGATTCGAATTTGCCACAGCAGCAGGCGGACCTTATGCAGCTTCATTAAGTCTCCCACAACCTGGAGGAGCTTATTCACAAACCATCTATGTGAGATTTTTACCTATTGCAGCTATAGTCTATAACGGAAATATTGTAGTTGGTGGCGGCGGAGCTTCTAGCATTAACGTGGCAGCAAGTGCATCAGGAATAACTGGAGCAGTTGCAGTTACGACCACTGCGGCTACTTCAATTTCTGCAACAACAGCTGTATCAGGAGGCTCAGCTGTATCAACCACATGTGGAACAATAACAGCCAAAGGAGTTGTTTGGGGCTTAACAGCAAATCCAACTGTGCCAAGCGCAAACTCAACCAATGATGGTGCAGGAACAGCAAATTTCACCAGCAATGTTTCGGGTTTAACGCCAGGTACGACCTACAATTACCGAGCATACGCAACAAATAGCAATGGCGTAACTTCCTATGGTGCCAACCAAACATTCACCACGTTAAGCCTCGAACCAACCGCGCATGCAGCCAGCTTCACAGTGAGTTCACCAACATCTTCATCGTTAACGCTTAATTTCTCCGCTGCGAGCACCATCACTAACGCAGCAGGTTATTTGATCATCAGAAGAACAGGTGCTGCCCCAACGGGCACCCCTACAGATGCAACAAGTTATTCGGTAGGAAATACCATTGGCGATGGAACCGTTGCAGCAATTATTAGTTCTACGGCAACCACAAGTACCTTGATTTCTGGTTTGGCCAATGCAACCAACTACCATTTTAGATTGATTCCCTTCGGTTATAATGGCAGCAATCCTGCATCATACAATTATTACACGGCTCCAACCATTCCGAATGCGAATGGAACAACCTTGAGTGCACCAGTTACAATTGTAACATTTCCATCTACTTGGTCTGGATTCACAACCACGGCTCCTTCTACCTCTCAAGATGCCAATATAGCCGGAACGGTAACAGCCACTCGCGCAGCTGGATTAAATGCGGTGTCGAGTAATGCCAGATTCAACTCAGACAACTGGCCATCTTCAACAACGCTCACCCTTGCGGGGAATACAGATTACATTACTTTCACTGTAAATGCTGCATCGGGTTATGTGATTAATTTGGCGGGTGCTGCTTTAAATTTCACTTTAGGTTCTTCTGTAACTGGACCGATTAATTATGCTGTTTACTCGAGTGTAGATGGCTTTGCAAGTACAGCAGCTCAAATTGGAGCCAATCTCACTACATCCAGTACTTCGGTTACATTTCCAAATACAGCTTCTTACAATAACTTAACAACTGTAGAATTCAGAATCTATGGATTTAATGCCAGTGCGGCAGGCGGTACTGGAGGATTTGCCAGCATGAATCTTACCGGAAATCTTGTTTCAATTGGTACAATTACCACAGGAACGGTTTCAACCAGCATTTGCGCAGGAACTACTGGCATTTCAGTACCATTTACCTACACTCCTTCGGTTAATTTCCCATCTGGAACTACCGTGTTTACTGCTCAACTATCCAATGCCTCAGGATCGTTTGCCACACCTGCAGTGCTGCAAAATGTGCTCTCTAACGGTTCTGGAAGCCAAAGTATTTCAGTCAACATTCCATCTGCAACTCCTACAGGAACAGGCTATAGAATGAGAGTGGTGAGCACGACTCCTTCAGCAACGGGAATCGACAATGGCAGCAACATAAATATTCAAAATTCAACTACCAGCATTGCCCCAGTTGCGGTGCAGAACTTAAATCCGAGCGTTAATGGCAGCACATTAACTGTAACCGAAGGCGCAACAGCAGTTAGTCGCCAGTGGTCATTTGGAACCACTTCAGGAGGACCTTACCTTAGCAATTTAGGAACAGCCTCAACCCAAATACCAAATTTTGCAACTCCAGGAACGTACTATATTGTGTGCAAAAGCACCTATGGCGCACCTTGCAACCTGACTGTAGAAAGCAATGAAGTTCAAATCAATGTTACTGTAGGCTTGCCAGTTCTTTCTACAACGACACCAACAGCAATTGATGAAAATAGCGCACAAAGTGGAGGAAATATTACCAATGATGGTGGCGCAGCTGTTACTTCACGGGGCATTGTTTGGAACACCTCAACCACGCCAGTGCTTCCGGGCCTTGGAAATATCGCTTCAGGATCAGGCCTAGGAACTTTCACTTCGGCAATCACAGCTCTCGCTCCTCAAACACGCTATTACGTTAGAGCCTACGCAACCAATACTGCTGGAACTGGTTATGGAAACGAGCAGAATTTCTATACCCTTTCTAATTCCCCTGAAATTCAAGCTGGAAATCTTATAGTTAACGCCTTTTCTACCACACAACTCGATCTTTCTTGGGATGCAGCACAATTTCCAGCCACTGGTGCAACCACCAAAGGATACGTGCTCATAAGAGCTGTTTCGCCAACTTTGCCAACGCTTATTTCTAGCAACGGACAAGCACCTTTGCCAGGAGCAGGAACAACCATTGTGAGCTCGACAATTGCAGAGTTAACCTCAACTTTTTCGAACATCTTACTTGCTTCTAGCACAACTTATAATTACTTACTTGTCCCATTTTGTTGGGATGGAACAAATGCAGCAACCTATCACTACTTAACTAATCTTGCTCCCGAAGGCAGCGGAACCACACTCATAGGCTCTTGCAGCGAACCATCTAACGGAGCTACAAGCCCGTTTACCTCTGGCAACACAGCTACCCAAATATCACTAACTACTAGCACCGGGAACGGAGATGGTCGATTGGCAGTTGTTTCGACAAGTCCAATAACCGTTGTACCAGAAAACGGAATCGTTTACAATGCCAACAGCCAATTTGGTTTAGGCGACAATCTAGGATCCTTTACTTATGCAGTTTATAGTGGTAGTTCAAATGTGGTAGTTGTAACTGGACTTGCACCTTCAACAACTTATTATTTTGCAGTTTTCGAATTCAATTCGGCTGGTCAGTGCTACAAAGTTACGGCCCCCGGAACAGTAAGTTCAGCAACCCTTTCAGCACCATCGGTTATCGAAACTTTCGAACCGGGAACCAAATCGTCGTACACCGTCGGTAATGATGTTTGCAACCTTGGAAGTTGGAACTTCTCGGATGCTCTCATAGGAACAGATGCAAACGATAGAAAAATCGGATTGAAGTCTGCAAGAATTCGAAACTCAGGAAGCATCACCATGAATTTCGATAAAATAAACGGTGCTGGAACTATTCAAGTTCGCCACGGAAAATACGGAACGGATGCGAACAGTACTTGGAGAATGGATGTTTCTACCAATGGAGGCGCAACTTTCGACGCTTGGTCGAGCTCGGTGATAACCACTAGCACAACCACTTTAGCAACTCAGAATTTTGCAGTGAATTTAAATGGAGCGATCAGGATTCGAATCGTGAAATTGAGTGGAGGAAGCGCACGTTTAAATATCGATAACATCAGCATCTCCGATTTTGTCTCTGGAAACTCCACTTCCACAGGAGCAATCGCTGGAAGTCCATTTTGTGTGAGCGACCTTTCCGGCATTGCTTTGAATGTTCCGTACACCGCCACTGGCGTGTTTGGTACGCTAAACGTTTTTACTGCACAATTGAGCGATGCAAATGGCTCCTTCGCAATCCCAACAGTTATAGGAACTTTAACAGGAAATGCATTAACGGGAACTATTCCAGCTACTATTCCAGCTGGTACAGTTTCAGGAACTGGCTACAGAATTCGTGTGGTAACGAGTGAGCCTGTTACACCGCTTGCCAATGTGAGTCAGAATAGCACCAATTTATCTGTATTTCTAAACGCCCCTGATGTAAGTGGATTCAATGCAACAACGCTTTCGGGAAGTTCGGTACAATTGGCTTGGTCGCTTCCAACGGGTTGTTTCGATGAGATACTGGTGGTTGGACGTTTAGGATCATTGGTAAATGCAATTCCAACAGGAAACGGATCACTGTATACTGCAAATGCCATTTTTGGAACCATCGGAACCAACGCCAATCTTCCAGCGGGCAATTTTGCAGTTTATAAAGCCGCGGCGGGCGCTAATGTTACAATCACCGGATTAACTGCTGGATCTACCTACTTTTTTGAAATCTTCACCCGCAAAGGAACCAATTGGTCCGACGGGGTGATTCTTTCCATAGAACCTATCAACACACTCATCGGAGATTTCCGATCTACTGCAACAGGAAACTGGAACACACCTGCATCATGGCAGCGCTGGAACGGAACGACATGGGTAAATTGCACCACTTTGAGCTCTCCAAACCAATGGCCTAATCAAGGCGGAACCTCTGGAAGCGCGGGAACGATCAATGTTACAATTCAATCGGGACACACGATAACAGTTAGCACTTCTGCGGCATCACAAGCAATTAACAACCTCACCGTGAATGCAGGCGGAAAGCTCTTCACCAACAACACCCTTCTGAATGGAAACCGTTACCTCACCATTTACGGCGACATAAAATGCAACGGTGAAATTGGAAACGGCAGCGCCACCTACGACAATATTTCATTCAATGTAGAAGGAAATCCAACTTCAATTAGCGGAACAGGAACCTTCAATGCAAGTCGAATCCGGAAGAACTTTAGTACCAATGTTACCACAAACTTGATCATTGCCATGAATGTTGGACTCCGTTTCGCGGCAGGTGTAGGAAATTCTTCAGGAACGCAGATTTACAGCAATGTGAGTGGAACGGTATTTAACATGACCATCAACGAAAACGTAACTGTTACCCTCAACAGAGACGTTGGTTTATCGGGTAATATTTCCGTTGATGGCATCGATGGCGAAGGAAGTGGAGAGCGCGGCGGAACTTTCACCATCAATGGAATTTTGAATATTCCGGGAACATTGTTCACCATGACCGATAACCTAACAAGTCCAGTTTCATATATCATCGGAACTTCAGGCGTTGTGAATTGCGTGAGTGTATGCACTGGAAATACTGCATCAACAGGCAATGGAAGCCTTGGAGGAACATGTACTTTGAGAATCCTCAACGGAGGAAAGCTCAACATGACCGATAACAAGCCTTTCAACCTGCGTAACAATACCGTTTCACCGTTCACTTACGTGGAAGGAATTGGCTTCAACAACAACACCTTCGATTTACAACCTGGATCGATAGTTCAATTCTCGTCTCCATCTGGTGATCAACCTGTTACATCTACCCTCACCTACTCTAACCTTCTGTTAACTAATGGAGCAAACAAGGTGATTTCGGCAACACTCAATGTGCTTCAAGATATCACCATGGAATCGCCATCTGTATTCATCCCGCAGGGAAATACCATTAACATTGGTGGTGATTGGCGAAATTACAGCGAAACCGGTTTTACCGAAGGAACCACCAGCGGAACGGTTGTATTTAATGGCAGCAACGCGCAAAATATATACTGTGCAGGAGGTGAACGTTTCTACAATGTAACAATCAGTAATTCTAGCGTTTCTGGCGTAACACTTCGAAACAATATCACTCTGGCAAACGATCTAGATTTGGGAACAGCTGGTAGGTTATTCTTCGGACCAAGTCCGACGGTTTGCAACCTTTCGAAGATGACAGCTTCATCAAATACCTTTAAAGGCTCAGCAACTGCTTTGGTTGATATGAGTCAAGCTGAACACATCTTGCTGATTGGATGCGAAACGCCAAGTTATTCTGGTAATTTAAGTGCGGGTAACTTATCGTTGGTGAACTACAACCGGAATTCCCTTTCGGCAGTGAGTGGAAATCAGAACATCCTTTGCAATTTGGTGTATGCGAATTTGAGTTTAAGTGGATCGGATACTAAATTCACGAACGATAATTTCTCTGTAAATCAATCACTTGTGGCAGATGGCGGAAACACTGTTGTTGAAGCTACTGTGCTTGGAAAAACGCTCACATTGGGCGGAAATTTAACCCTTGCCGGTGGTGCCACGATGAACGATAATTGCCTCGATAATCTTGAAATTATCACTTCAGGAAATGCTAGTCAAGTATTTGATAGTCAAACAAAAAACATCAAGTGCTTCAATCTAAAATCAACTAAAACTTCAGGAGGAATTAGCTTGGTTGGCCCAACAGGACAATCTGAAACTAATATCAAAAATGATTGGACGCTAGATTACTCAGGTAGTGCTAATTTCAACGACAATGGCAATTTGTTAAAAGTTGGCGATGATATTGAATTGGGAGGAGCTTTGAGCAATGCGGCTAACTTTAATCTCACAGGAACAGTCGAATTAAATGGAATCGGTGCTGCGGTTGATGTGCATATTTCGGATGTTGCAACTACAGGTTCTTCAAAAGCGGAATTAAACCATTTGATCATCAGCACCGGAGAACTTTCAGGAAGCTTGAAGACGGTTCAAACTTACCCAAGTGCATCTGGAGGTACGCTTACAATAAAAGGCGACATGACGATTGTCCAAGGAACTAATGGAGCAGAATTGGAATCCAATAGCAACCAGCTTTTCGTAGGTGGAAATTGGACCAATTGGGACGCATCAGCCTTCAAACAAGGAACTGGAAATGTGACATTCAACGGATCAAACGCGCAAAATCTCGCTTGTACAGGTGGAGAAAGATTTCATTCATTCACGATCAACAACACATCATCAACTGGAATCTCTGTTATTGGAGGAGACTTATCGGTCGATCAACAAATCAACTTCACAGATGGCTTGTTGGATTTGAACACAAATGATTTGCTCTTGGGGACATCAAGCAGTAATGCAGTTGTTTTAGGCGGAAATTCAGGTTCTTATGCAATTGTTTGGGACGGCACTGCAAATGGGAAGATCATCCATCAAGTGAACACCAACACAGATGCCTATTATTTCCCAATGGGTGATGACGCAGAGTTTAGTCCTGCAACCGTGGATCTTAATACAGGTACACTTTCCAGTGCACGCTTAGAGGGCAGCGTGATAAGTTTGCCACATCCTCAATTGGGTACATCTACCAATTATTTGAACCGCTATTGGCTAATCGAACCAGTTGGCATTAGCAATCCGGGCTACAACATTCAATTTTCTTATGCCACAGCAGATGCGGTGGGCCCTGAAGGTTCTTTATTTCCAGCCAAGTACAATGCTGGAGGCTGGCAAACACCTGTAGGATCAGGCTCTTTGGCACAAATTGGAACAGGATCAGTAAACACAGGCTTACGCACCTTCACTTGGAATGGTTTGATCGACTTTAGCGAATTTACAGGTCTGGGCGACGGCTCACCACTTCCAGTTGAGTTGCTTGATTTCACGGCAACAGCTGAGTTTGATGTTGTGCATTTAAATTGGACTACTGCATCGGAGATCAACAATGCTTGGTTTGAGGCGGAAAGAAGCACGGATGTCGTTCATTTTGAATCGATTCTTCAACAAGTTGGTGCAGGTAATTCATCACTAATTAGGAATTATCAAGACATAGACAAACAACCTCTGTCAGGAGTTTCTTACTATCGTTTGAAACAAGTTGATTTTAATGGAGATTACAGTTATTCTGATATTGTTCCAGTACACTTCGACTTAGGGAAATTGGATGTACTATCCGCCGTAGGTGGTCAAGACAATGCTTTAACAATCAACTTCAATAAGGAAGTAAAACAGCCACAATTTAGCTTGTTTGACCTTTCTGGAAGATTATTGGTAAATCATCAGAGTGGATCGAATGGAAGTCAGTTTAATGTTCCAGTTGAAAATCTTCCGCAAGGTATTTATTTACTCAAGTGCAGCGTTGGTGAGGAACACATCCTCCGAAAAGTAAAATATTGATTCTACGTAAATTATTCTAAAAGCCAATCTATCTTTAGGTTGGCTTTTTTTATGCCGCAATATTAAACTTTACCAAACGAAAATTGTCTGCGCGATTATGAAAAAACTGGTTCTATTATTCGTCTTTATACAAGGAATTGTCAATGCTCAAACACTATATTTTCCGCCAATTACAGGCAATGAGTGGGAAACCATGTCGCCCGAAAGTTTGAATTGGTGTCCGGATTCTTTGCAAGCATTAATTGATTACGTAGGTCAAAACAATTCGAAAGCATTTATCATCTTGAAAGATGGGAAAATTGTTACCGAGAATTATTACAATGGTTTCTTAGCTACCGACAATTGGTTTTGGGCATCGGCAGGTAAAACTGTTACTGCATTTCTAGTTGGAATGGCACAGCAAGAAGGCTTGTTGGATATTCATCAGCCATCGTCGCTTTATCAAGGTGAAGGCTGGACAGTTTGCACACCAGAACAAGAAGAAGCGATTACCGTATGGCATCAACTCACTATGACTAGCGGATTGTTGACAGATGGCGTGAATCTAGATTGTACAGACGATACCTGTTTACAGTACTTCACAGAACCAGGCTCAAGATGGTACTATCATAATTCGCCTTACACACGACTCGATAAAGTAATAGAAGGCGCTTCTGGAATTACGTTCAATCAATTCTACAATACTCGTCTCAAGAACAGGATCGGGATGAATGGATTGTATTTGCCTAACGGATACAACAATGTGAATTTCAGTACACCAAGAAGTTTTGCAAGATTTGGCTTGTTGATGTTAAATCGCGGCATTTGGGCCAACGACACACTGATGGAAGACCAAAGCTACTTTGATGCGATGGTGAATACATCTCAAGATCTGAATAAATCTTATGGATATCTCACATGGTTAAATGGCAAAGAAAGCTATCAGTTACCAGGAGTCACTGTGAATATCCTGGGCTATACGCTTCCAGATGCTCCTGCCGATTTGTTTGCAGCATTAGGAAAAGATGGACAATACAACTTGATCATTCCGTCTCAGAACATGGTTGTAATCCGAATGGGAGAAGATGCAGATGGCATCACTGGCTTGGTTCCAACTATTCTGGCCAACGAGATCATGAGAAGGTTAGGTTCTATGGATTGTAACATCACTTCAACAGTTCAGCTTCAAAATTGGGAACCTCAAGTAATTATCCAACAGCATCAAATTGAAGTCCTGAATGGCAGTCTGGAAGGTTTGGAATTGTATGATTTACAAGGACGAAGAATTCAGGATTCATCTAACAACACCATCTATACTTCAGGAATTCAAAGTGGGATTTATATTCTGTCTATGCGTTCAAACCACGGAACGAAGCACCAAAAAGTCTTTCTACAGTAATTTATAAAACTCATCTACAGGCACTTAGATATTTTAGTGAATAATTATTCATCTATTCAATTGGATGAATAATTATTCACTTATCTTTGTGATGTTATGTCGAAGCCTAAAGATGAACAGAAAATAGAGTCGATTAGAACGGCTTGCATCCGCATTGTGTTGCAAACTGGATTTAATGGGCTAAGGATGGCAGATGTGGCCAAAGAGGCAGGGATTGCAACTGGTACACTTTACATTTATTATCATGATAAACAATCGCTGGTAATTGATGTATTTCAACGAACCAAGCAGGAGATTTCAGAGGCTTTATTCCGTTTCACACCTGCGGGAAATGATTTTACATCTGTGTTTCGAGGATGGTGGTTTAACTATTTCCATTTTGCAATTAGCAATCCAGAAAAGATTCTATTCGCTGAGCAATTCCTTTACAGTGGACTAATTCCTTCGGCGGTGGTTGAAGAAACAGATCGATTGTTTTTGCCTTTAGATGCTTTTTTGGTTAATGCACGAGAGGCTGGATTGATTTTAAGGCTTGACACAGAAATAATAAAAGCACAATTAACTGCACCAGTTCACACTTTACTGAAAGTGAAAGAGAAAAATCCCGAATTGCTCGATCATCAATCGGTTGAAGGAATTTTTCAAATGGCCTGGCAAAGCATCCAACCCCAAAAATAGAAATGAAAAAGACCGTTTTAATTACCGGCGCTTCCAGTGGAATCGGCAGAGCAGCAGTACATGAATTTGCCCAACTAGGCTGGCAAGTAGCAGCAACAATGCGAAATCCTGAAAAGGAAAATGAATTACAAAATTTAAATGATGTGCATTTGTTTTCACTCGATGTAAGCGACGAAAATTCTGTGAAATCAGCATTTGTAAAAATCATCCAAAAATTTGGAAAATTAGATGCTGTAGTGAACAATGCAGGATACGGTGTAGATGGTGTTTTCGAAGCGATGACAGATGAAGTTATTGAAAAACAATACAATACCAACGTTTTTGGTTTGATGCGCGTAACAAGAGAAGCTATCAAACAAATGCGAGAGAATCAAGGAGGGAACATAGTACAAGTTTCATCGATGGGCGGAAGAATTGCATTCCCTTTGTTCAGTATTTACCATGGCACTAAATGGGCTGTGGAAGGGTTCTCGGAATCTTTGCAATACGAAGTTGAGCAATTTAACATTCGAATAAAATTGATCGAGCCAGGAGCGATTAAAACCGAATTCTATGGTCGCTCTAGAACCTTTGTTCAACCAGATTACACAAAAGCCTATGATGCATTTGTTAAAAATGCAGATAAGGTGCGAGAAGAAGCCGGCGACAAAGGAGATACAGCAGAAAAGGTGGCGAAGGCTATTGTAAAGGCAGCAACCGACAAATCAGGAAAACTCCGCTATCCAGTAGGAAACCCAGCACCAGCAATTTTGTTGCTCCGCAGAATTATTCCATTTTCATGGTGGAAAGGCATTGTTAAAATGACTTATAAAATGAAATAAGTGGATCAATAACTTCATTTAAAGAGCTGAATAATTAATCAATTGTTCAGCTCTTTTTTATTTAGAGGAATCTGCAATAAAATTGACCATGAGAAATAAACAATTAATGTGCACAAATAAATTTGCAAAACAATTATTTTTTCCGTTGGGAATAAACCCACACTATCCCCTACCCACAGAGGTAATATACAAATTGAAAATCAATTAGTCGTGTATGAAACGGTTAGAATCGGTTAGTTATAAACTTGAATGTTGGCAATTTTTCAAAGTATCCTAAAATCAATAATCCCAAAGGATATTCACCGAATTTGTGCAGAAATAAATTTGCGAATTAATTAATTTTTCCGTTGGGAATAAACCCACACTATCCCCTACCCACAGAGGAAATATACAAATTGAAATTCAATTAGTCGTGTATGAAACGGTTAGAATCGGTTAGTTATAAACTTGAATGTGAATAAATCCCAAATCGACTTAAATTTCTAAAACAAACGATTATATTTATCTCTTAAAAATAAAAATCATTGAAAGATCTGCACACTCAATGTAGATCCTTTTATACCGAACAAGAAGCATTAGATGTCTGCGCACTTCTCTTTCAAAACGGTATACTAGCAAACCTAAAAAATAGCCTAGAAAATAAAGACGTCCCCAACCTTATTCAAGTGGGGCATGTGACTTATGAAGTCTATATCTCCAAAGAGGATGAACAAAAAGCAGAAGAAATACTTCGATTAAATGAAATAAACGATGAGCCCAGTGAGGACTATTACCTAAATCAATTCAACAAGGAAGAACTATTGAACGTTCTCATTGATGCAATAGATTGGAGCTAATATGATGTTGGACTAGCGGAGAAAATTTTGATAGAACGAGGAGAAACCTTAGACCCAAAATACATCGAAACTGAAAGACAAAAAAGAATCGATGCCTTGAAGACATTTGATAAAATGCCAAACTTTCAAATTGCATTCGGCTACATTCTTGGTTTTGCATTCGCGCCTGTGGCGATAATAATCGGTTATTCAATCTATGTAGACAAAAAAGTGTTGCCCGATGGCAGTAAAATGTTTCGGTACAGCAATTATGATAGAGGGAATGGAATATTCATCATTATACTTAGTTGTTTTATGATGGCTTCGTACTTCTTCTACTTTTTTTATTAATACACACTAAATCCCCTCTCATTAACTAGCTGAAAATCATTCTTGCAAAACCACAATAGGTTGATGATCAAATTCTATAAGTGATTTTTTATAAGTTATCTTGCCCAAGAGATAGAATTACACAAAGGCATACCTAGGTTAAAACTAGAATCAAAGTACAATTTGACATAGAAGCCACTTTGCCTATCTTGCCACCACAAAAATCATCTTCATGAGAAAAATTCTGTTTGCAATCATCCTTGCTCCAATGTGTATTACCGCTCAAAACACTACCAATATTTTACTCGATCCTTGGACAGGAAATTATGGTGGATTGCCGCCCTTCGACAAAGTGAAGATTTCCGATTTCAAACCTGCGCTCGAAAAAGCCATGGAAATGAATTTGGCAGAAATGGATGCCATCGCAAACAATCCAGACGCTCCAACTTTTGAAAATACAATCATCCAAATTGAAAAAAGCGGATTAACACTTGAACGTGTTCGTACCATATATGAACTCTGGGGTTCCAATATGAGTTCTACTGAATTTCAGGTGATCGAAACTGAAATGGAACCAAAACTGGCAGGATTGTCGGATAAGATTTTCCAAAACGAAAAACTATTTAAAAGGATAGAGACAATTTACAATTCACCAGACATAAAATCTAGAAGCACTGAAGACCAGAGACTTTGCATGGTGCACTACAAAGCATTCGTTCGATTTGGAGCACGTTTAGACGTGAATTCCAAGAAGCGACTTGCAGCAATTAATCAAGAACTCGCTGCTCTTTTTACCAAGTTCAGTCAGAACCTTTTGCATGATGAAGGCGAAATTTTTATTGTTCTTGAGAATGAAAAAGATCTAGCTGGACTGCCACAGTCATTCATTGATGCTGCGGCTTCTGCTGCAAAGAGTCGAAAAATGGAAGGAAAATTCCTGATTTCAAATTCGCGTTCATCCGTTGAGCCTTTCATCACACTTGCTGATAGAAGAGACTTACGCGAGAAAGCCTGGAAAATGTTCATCAATCGCGGTGACAATGGTGGAGAGCAAGACAACAACGCAATTATCACCGAAATTCTGAAGCTTCGTTCTGAAAGAGCCAAGTTGTTGGGATATAAAACTCATGCACATTGGCGTCTTGAAAATACCATGGCCAAAACGCCTGAAAAAGCAATCGAGTTGATGGAATCTGTCTGGACTCCTGCTATCGCTCGCGTTAAAGAAGAAGTGGCTGACATGCAAAAACTTGCTGACCAAGAAAAAGCAGGCATCAAAATTGAGCCTTGGGATTACCGATACTATGCCGAAAAAGTTAGAAAAGCCCGTTACGATCTCGATCAAAACGAAGTGAAACCATACCTCCAACTTGAAAAACTTCGTGAAGGTATGTTCTGGGTTGCAGGCGAAATCTTCAACTTAAGTTTCTCCCCTTTGCAGAATATTCCTGTGTTTCATGAGGATGTGCGTGTTTGGGAAGTAAAGAATAAATCCACCGGTGCACATGTCGGTTTGTGGTATTTCGATGCCTATGCTCGCCAAGGCAAACGCTCAGGTGCTTGGATGAACGCTTACAGAAACCAAAGTCGAGTTGAAGGGAAAGCCATCACAACAATCGTTTCGAACAATTCGAACTTCGTGAAAGGCAAGCCAGGAGAACCTGTGCTTATCTCTTGGGATGATGCAAACACTTTGTTCCATGAGTTCGGCCATGCATTGCACGGATTAAGCTCAAACGTAACTTATCCTTCACTTTCAGGCACATCTGTAGTGCGCGATTACGTAGAGTTTCCTTCTCAGTTGCTTGAACATTGGTTGTCAACTCCAGAAGTACTTCAAAAGTTTGCACTGCATTATCAAACTGGCCAACCAATCCCACAAACATTGGTTGATCGAATTAATAAGGCATCTACATTTAATGAAGGTTTCGCTACCACAGAATACCTATCGAGCGCACTTATTGATATGAAAATTCACCTTTCAACAGCATCTAATATTGATCCTGATAAATTCGAAAAAGAAACACTTACGGCACTTGGAATGCCTTCAGAAATTGTAATGCGCCATAGAACACCTCAATTCGGGCATATTTTTTCAGGTGATGGTTATTCTGCTGGTTATTACTCGTATTTATGGTCAGATGTTTTAACAGCAGATGCATATGAAGCTTTTGAGGAAGGTAAAGGTCCATACGATAAAGAAGTAGCAAAACGATTAATTGAAAATATTTTTTCGGTAGGCAATACAATTGATCCAGAAACAGGATTCAAAAATTTCAGAGGACATCCTGCAGATACTAAAGCATTGATGCGTAAACGCGGCTTTCCGGTAAAATAATTAATTTTCAAACTAATAAAAAATGCTTGAAATTAACTTCCCAGCAGTTCTATTATCTGCTCTGATTCCATTGCTTGTTGGGATGATTTATTACCATCCTAAAGTTTTTGGCAAGATTTGGATGAAAGCTGCAGGTGTTTCTCCTGACGCTCAAAAAAATGCGAACATGTTAATTGTATTCACCAAGATGATTTTGGTAAGTATTCCGTTGGCATTTGTAATTCAATTCCTTGTGATACATCAGTTTCACTTCTTTTCCATGTTGGCAAACGACCCATCTATTTCAACACCTGGTTCACCAACGAACATATTTTTTAAAGAAACAATGTCGAAATATGGAATGGAATTCAGAACCTTTAAACACGGTGCTTTCCACGGTGCTTTTAGTGGCTTTTTATTGGCCATGCCGATTATTACAATCAACTCACTTTTCGAAAATAAAAATTGGAAATACATCCTTGTAAATACATTTTATTGGGTAATCGTACTCGGATTGATGGGTGGAGTGATCTCTGCTTTCCCATTGTAAAACTAGAACAATGATGAAGAATTTGGGTTTCGATAAATTGTTTCGTCGGGTAGATTATCTTCCACTTGAAATTTTTAGATATTTCTTCATTCTTACCCTCATACTTCAATTTTACAGCTTTTATTCGGCAAAATATCTCGAAGGAGGTATTATGGCTCCTGCCTACCTTTTTACATTTCAAGGCTTTTCATTTCTCAGTCACACGCCCGAAGGACTGATGAAATTGTTTTTTGCTTTACTCTTGGTAGCTCCTCTGTTGATGCTGATTAAAAAAATCTTCAGAGTTGCAGTATTGGTGTATTTGATAGCATTTAGTTTTTTCTTTTTAATTGAGCAAAGCTATTACAACAACCATTTTTATCTTATCATTTTATATACCGCATTTTGGCTTTTCTACAAACCCGAAAAGCATGATAATAAAATTACTATCCCAGGCTGGTTGTTATTTCTGTTTCAAATTCAACTTTTCATTGTCTATTTTTATGGAGGTCTCGTTAAATTAAATTCCGACTGGCTTTTTCATCAGGAGCCGATTGTTACACTTTTAAAATTAAATGCTAAAAATATTTCTTTTGATGGTGCAGGATGTAATGTTTTTATAATCAACTACTTAACATATGGCGGATTAATTTTCGATTTATTGATCGGCTTTCTTTTATTTAATAGAAAAACACGCTGGTTTGGAATCTGTCTAAATATTGTATTTCACTTGATGAATATCTTCATGTTTAATTTTGGAGAAGGTGGGGATATAGGCATTTTTCCAATCATGATGATCTTCACCAATTTCCTTTTCATTCCAGCAGAAACATTAAGAAATTTCATTCAAAAATTGGGTTTTGGAAGCCAAGCAATTATCCCTCCTGGGAAGGTAAAACACACTACCGATGAAAGTACTTCTCCCCGATTTGCAAAACCAATTCTAATTCTCTATTTAGCCCTTCAGCTGCTGATTCCATTTAGATATTGGCTCATCGGAAAAGATGTTGATTGGACAGGGCAAGCGTCATTTTTCGCTTGGAGAATGAAATCATACACAAAGCAATGCAGTATCCATTTTTATTATCAATCCAAAGCCAGTGATCCCAAAAAGGAATATTTCATGGGTCGAACAATCAACACAATGCAAATCAACCAAATGGCTCAACATGCCAATATGATTCATCAATTTGTTCAACACATAAAGAAAGACCTAAAGAAAAAAGAAGGAATTGATAATCCAATCATTACTTCAGATATTTTGATCGCATTTAATGGAAGAAAGCCACAATACTTTATCGATCCTAATTTTAATTTGACCGATGCAGCTTTGAGCAATTTTAGCCGTCCCAACTGGGTATTACAACTTCAGTAGTTCATTTATCTGTTGAAAAGAAAAACATCTGCCAAATCAACAATTGTCTTTCAATTGCGTTTAGGTCTTACCTTTGTCGAAAACTAAAGGGATTGACCTCCCAACTTTTTAAAATGGCTTTACCAAAATTCTCTAATGTTCATGCGGGTTTTCACGCTGAACTCAAAAGCAGAATCAACAATTACTTTAGTACAGCAGGTATTGCTCCAACTGGAGATGCTAGACTTTACTTCAAAGCTTTTATCCTCACTGTTGCATTCATTGCGGTTTACGTTCACTTGGTTTTCTTTACCCCAAGTGTGTGGTTTGCAATTCCTGAATGTCTCATATTGGGTGGCTTAACCGCTGCTATCGGATTTAACGTGATGCACGATGGCGCCCACGGATCTTTCAGTAAATACACCTGGCTCAATAAAATGGCAGGTTTGTCGCTGAATATTCTTGGTGCAAATGTTTTCATGTGGACAACCAAGCACAATGTGATTCACCACGCTTACACCAATGTGGATGGCATCGATGATGATATTGAAGCACGTCCGTTTTTACGACTTTGCAAAACGCAGGAACACCGTGCAATGCACAAGTATCAACACAAGTATTACTTGCTAGCATATTCATTGCTTTACATCTATTGGATCTTTTTCACAGATTACAGAAAATACTTCTCTGGTAAAATTGGATCTGTTCCTATCAAGAAAATGAGTTTAAACGAGCACATCTCATTCTGGGGCTTCAAAATGCTTCACTTGGTTATTTTCGTAGCAATTCCGGTTTATATGGTAGGCTGGGCAAGTTGGGCAATCGGATTTGTTTCATTGGGTGTTTTTGCAGGAATCATTTTGAGTATCGTATTCCAATTGGCTCACACCATCGAAGAAACATCATTCCCTGAACCAGTTGATGGTAAAATGCCCGACGATTGGGCTGTACATCAGCTAAAAACTACTGCAAATTTCGCAACAGGCAACAAGGTTATTTCGTGGTTAGTCGGTGGACTAAACTATCAAATTGAACATCACTTGTTTCCGAAGATTTCGCACGTGCATTATCCAGAAATCTCTAAAATCATTCGTGATGCATGTCGTGAATATGGTGTGCAATACATTGAGCATCCTAAAATGCGCGTTGCACTTGTATCGCACGTGAATCACCTTCGCATTTTAGGGAAACCATAGTACATGTTACATACCATTCTTGGAGCTGGTGGAGCGATTGGGAATAACCTACTTGATCTACTCACCCAAAATGGAGAAAAGGTTCGACTCGTTTCAAGAAAACACCGTCCTGCTGAAAATGTAGAGTCAGTAGAAGCCAATGTGCTCGATAAATCTGATCTTTCTGAAGCGCTTCGAGGTTCAGGTGTTGTTTATTTACTTGTAGGAATCGACTATAACGCAAGTTCCTGGGAAATCCATTGGCCTGTTATCATGGAAAATGTGATTTCGGTTTGTGCTGATCAGCAAATCCCGTTAATCTTTTTCGATAACATTTACATGTATGGTTTGGTGGAAGGTGAAATAACCGAATCCACTCCCTTTCAACCCAACAGTCGAAAAGGAAAGGTTAGAGCAAACATTGCCTCTATGTTACTTAATGCTGTTCAATCTGGTAAAATTAAAGCGCTTATCGCTCGAAGTGCAGATTTCTATGGCCCACACAGTGCTCAAGTGAGCTTCTTGCATCAACTTGTTATCGGTAGGCACATGCAAGGCAAAAAAGCACAATGGATGGTAAATCCGAATATGCCACATACTTTCACTTACACTCCAGATGCTGCAAAAGCTCTCTACATTTTAGCGAAAGATGAATCTGCATTCGGAAAAACATGGCACGTGCCTTCTTCAACACCATCTCCAACAGGCGAAGAATTAATCCAACTTTCAAGTGCTGTATGTAATGCTCCAAAAGGAACACAAGTGATTTCTAAATGGATGTTGCGCTTGCTCGGAATCTTTATCCCTGTTTTAAGAGAGTCTGTCGAAATGCTCTATCAATACGAAATGCCTTACCACTTCAACAGCCAAGCATTTCAGAAAAAATATGGCTTTAACCCAACGCCATATCAAAAAGGAATTCAAGAAACAGTCGATTTTTACAGGGAAAATCCCTAGTTAGCCGCTGCCGAAGTAGCAAACTCAAAACCGTGCTGCTTCGAGAATTTTTCTTGACTACTGCTCAAAGCATCATTCAATTTAGCTTCCTGTTCTCCAACTTGAACAACTATCTGGTTTAGTTCATTTACCTCAGCTTCACTTGCCAATTCTCCTTTCAAGAATATATCCAGCATCCGCTTATACTCTTTATGGAAAATACGATCGTAAAAAGAAAACAGCCTTTCAGCATCTACTTTTAAAACAGAATCCTCTTCAAAAGCACTTAGCTTTTTAATACACAATAAGCTTTCATCACATTGGATAACTAGGCTATCAAAAGCTAAACGAATTTCAGAATCTGTACCCGTATCGTAAAGCTCATTTAACAAAAGCATCCGTCGAATAATTGAATTTTGCTGCTCAAGAATAAAATCATTGTATTCTACAGCCGAATGAAATTGCCTTTCGCCAGAATGCGCAGGTGGAGAGCATGCCATCACGCAAATACTGATTGTCCCAACAAGGGTCAGTGCAATACTTTTACCATGCAAATTCATCGAAGCAAAATTAATGAAAAGCTTCAGGCATGGGCAAAAAAAAGCCCGACTATTCATCGGGCTATTAAATTGGATATTTTAGGATTATCGTATTACATTGAACTTCTTGATCACAAGTCCTGAATTGGTGTTAATTCGTGCATAATACACACCTTTCGACAAATTCTCTAGTGGAAATTGAACAACTTGCTCGTCACCAGTGATAGTCATTGAGGCTACTGTAGCACCAAGTGCATTGTGAATTGTTACCACACCTGCAACAAGGGCATCGTTGCCTTTAACATAAAGAATACCATCCGTTACAGGGTTTGGATACAAAACCACATCTTCTGAAATTCTGTTTCTTGTAGTTGCTTCTGCAGGGAATAATTCAGCTTTAACGGCATTTTGATCAGCCAAAGGAATAGAAGAAAGTTCATTTGACTCCCCACTGTTCACTTCTACTTGTGTTGTTGTTTTCAAAACCCTTGCTGCATGCCCTGAACTACCACTACCTGATGCTTGATATACACCAGAGATATTGTCAACGGTGATAACTTCACACACAAACAACTTGATTTTCACATCTTCATCGCTATTATTTCCATTGATGATCGGCTTCAGTGAACCTCCACGAATGATGATATCTACGTCAACTTTCCCATCTTTACAAGATCCAACTTTGAACGATCCAACCACATTGTCGAAAACCAAAGGATTGCTCGGACTCAACTGCAACGTTGATGATTGTGGAACATCTATTTGAATCGTTGAGTGAAAGTCACGATCCATCGGAATAGATCCGTTGTTCTTTAAAATGATAAAAAGATCAGAATTACCAGTGTAATTAGCTGCTTGAATGGTCGCACTAAACACCAGCGACAAAATTGTCGCAAGCATAACGGAGAAAGTAGACTTGAACTTCATATGGCTATCGTATTTATCAGTTCTTCAAATATAACTATAATATTATGTGAAAATAAATTACATGTTTACTAATTTGTCGGAACAATTCTCAGCCTAATGGATAGCACGGGTTATGGATAGTTTACATATACAACTAATATTCAATTAATTAACAATAGCGCATAAAACGTTAATTGTCGAATTTTCTCGGAAAACAAGCATTTTGATCAGCCATTAATTAATCTATTTTTGCTCCTAACGCTCGAACATGCAAGCAGGAAAGCTCATTCAATTACTAAAGACCTTAAACAAAAAAGAGTTTAAGGAATTCCAGCTATTTGTGGGCTCTGAATTCTATAACAAGAACCAGAACTTGATTAAGTTTCTTGAATTTCTATCTGCCTATCAAGGTGATTTCGAAAGCGACAAGTTAGAAAAAGAAGTTTTCTTCAAGAAACATTATAAGGGTGAAGAATTTGAAGAACAAAAATTCAGATACCTACAAAGCGATCTTACCAAATTGCTGGAAGAATTCATCACTTTACAAGAGTTTCAGAAAGACACGTTTCAAAAGAAGTTCTTTCTTCTAAAGAGTTTGCATCAACGCAACCAAGACAAGTTCTTCCTTCAAGAACTCGAAAATATCAAATCACTCAACGATCAATCCACCTTTCGAGATAGTGATTACTACTTCAATTTGCATAGGATTTCAGAATTGTCGTACGAATATACCTCTGAAAAGAGAAATCGGGCATTCGACAATTCACTTCAAGAAGTAATTGATAATCTCGAGATCACCTATCTGGCTAGAGGCTTCCGATACTATTGCGAAATGATCAACCGGAGGAATATCCTTTCGGTGAAATACAACCTCAGCTTTTTCGATGATTTGGTTCAGTACCTCCGCAATGGAACTTTTGATGATGTGCCGGCAATTCATATTTATCGACTAATTCACATCACCTTAACCGAGCCAGAAAACCTGAACAATTACAAAGAATTACTTGTAGCACTAAATAATTCTGGGAATAAATTCAGTCAGAAGGAAGAGCGTGGAATGTACGTGTTCGCTCAGAATTTTTGCATCAAGCGAATCAACCGCGGCGAAACAGGTGCCCTTCAGGATATTTTCGATTTGTACAAAACCATGGTTTCGAAAAACCTGATCTATGAAGGGAACTATATCTCACAGCCCGACTTTAAAAATATCGTTACAACTGGATTACGTCTTGGGCACGATGAATGGGTGGGACAATTCATCGAGGATTTTAGATTCAAGCTAAATCCTGAGTTTTCTGAAAATGCCTTCACCTATTCTATGGCATGGGTGCATTTCACCAGAAAGGAGTTCGACAAAGCCTTAAAAATGCTGCTCCGTGTTGAATTCAACGATGTTTATTATCATCTCGATTCAAAATCCTTGCTCATGAAGGTTTACTATGAGATGGAAGAATACGATGGCTTCTTTTCGCTGGTTGATGCATTCAAAATTTATCTCAGAAGAAACAGGTACATCTCTGAGGTGCAGCGAGAAACCTACCACAATTTCATCCTACTTGTAAACAAACTGATGAAAATTAGGTTGGGCAAAAACGATATGAATTGGGCGCTTTTCGACGAAATCAACAATACTCGCCCGGCTGCAGATCTTGCGTGGCTCAAGTTGAAATCCGATGAACTTGTGGTAAAATCAAAGTTGAAAACCCGCGAATAATTTCTGTTTTCAGGTAATTCTGTGCTTTACATTTGCAACCAATGATTCGGATCATCCTCCTTTTATTGGTATACAGTTCAGCGCTTGCGCAAAATCTTATCCCGAACGCTGGGTTTGAACAAATCTACACACCCAAAAAATCCAGATTTTCAGGCAACATCGAAAAAGCAAATCCTTGGTTTCCTGCAGGTATTGGAAGCCCCGACATTATTATCGCTGGAGAAAACATGAACGGGAAACAGATTGCGGCCGAAGGCTGTAACTACACCGGAATAATCCTGTATGATGCCGACAACAAGGATTTTCGAGAATACCTCGAAGTGAAATTCATGCAGACCTTAACTGCAGGCAACGAATATTGCTTACGATTTAAAGCTTCAGTTGCCGATGAATCTTGGGTTTTTACTGATGAATTGGGCATATTACTCAGCGCTGATTCTGTTCGATCAAACGACTGGAATGCGCTTGACCTTGCTCCTACTTTCAAAACAAGAAAATACGAAACCCTCTCCGATACAAGCAATTGGATAAATTTCGAATTCACTTTCGTTGCCAAAGGAACTGAACGCTTCCTCACCATCGGAAATTTCCGAAACGATGCCTCTACCCTTATTCAATCGGCACGAAAAGACGTTTGGCTACGACTTTCATACCTATACCTCGATGATTTCTACCTTGGAGCGTGTAAAACAAATCAAGATATAACAGAACCTCTAGACATTGCGCCTGAAAATTCCTCAGATTTCGAACATCTCAACATTACAGAAAACGGAAGACCAATCATCCCCAATTTAATTACGCCCAATGGTGATGGCTTCAATGATGTTTTTGTGATCGGAAATCTCAAAAGGTATTGCGTGCTCACAATTTTCAACAAAGCTGGCAATCAAGTTTATAAATCAAGTAATTATATCAACGATTTCACCGGCGCTGACTTGCCCGATGGAAAATACAACTACGAACTTCGTTTGCCTGAAGGAAGTCTCACCTTTGGTAGTTTTGACCTTTATAGAACGAAAAAGAAATAAACCACTACAAATCAAAATCTTATGGATACTTTTCACTGGTTTGGCTCTACCGCTCAGTTGGTTCTAAGAATAGTCCTTATTCTAGCCATTGCCATTATTATTGAAAGAAGTCTCCGGTTTTTCATCGGGAAATTCATGCGTCAGAGTGCACAATTGCTCAATGTGGATCAAACCCGATATGTGTTTTTTAAACATGTTACCACCGCCTTCATCTATATCATTGCGATAATTCTGATCATTTATTCAATTCCTCGATTTAGAACTTTAGCAGTTTCGTTGTTTGCCGGTGCTGGTATCTTTGCTGCGATCATCGGCTTTGCCTCCCAAGCAGCATTCGCCAACATCATCAGTGGTGTTTTTATGGTAATTAGCAGGCCTTTCAAAGTGGGTGATACCATCGAACTTATTGGCCTAACCAGCGGTGTGGTTGAAGACATCACACTACGACATACAGTTATCAGAAATTACGAAAACAAGAGAATCGTTGTGCCGAATTCGAAAATGAGTTCTGAAATAATCATCAATTTTAACCTTTATGATGAAATGGTTCGCCGGTATGTCGACTTCTCGGTCGACTACAATTCCGATATCGATCTTGTGATGAAAATCATGAAGGAAGAATGCGAAAAACATCCATTGTGTATTGATGCAAGAACCGAATTAGATAAACTCGAAGGAAGACCGAAGGTAGAAGTGAGATTAATCGGTTTCGGCGAATCAGAACTCAAGTTTCGCGCTTATGCGTGTGCTCAAAACCCTGGTGATGCATTCGAATTACACACCCAACTCAATGTGACGATCAAAAAACGCTTCGACGCCGATGGCATTAGTATTCCATTCCCACAACGTGTAATTTCTTACCGAAATGAAAAGGAAGCAGATTCTGATAAAACGACTTAAAGGCTTTGCACGACCAAAATTTGGTCAGAAAGCTGGAATGGCGCCCGCAACGGCAGCTTATGTGGGCGATCCGAGAGATTTCAAGCCATGGTTCGATGTCATGGATTACAGCGAAAATCACTTCGAAGAAAAATTTCAGCTTGGAATAGAAAGCGTTCATGATTTGTTTTCAGATCAATATGTTCGATGGATTAACGTAGTGGGTTTGCACGATGTGGCGCTCATTGATAAATTCAGCGAGGAGCTTTGCCTTCACGGATTGGTGAAGGAAGACATCATGCACACCAACCAACGTCCGAAACTCGACGAATACGACGATTATCTTTACGTGGTAGTGAAAATGCTTTCTTACGACAAGGATGAAAATGCCATCGTTTCTGAACAGCTTAGTATCGTTTTGAAAGGTAATACCATCCTGACATTTATCGAAGACAAATGAGATATCTTCGATGGATTGCGTGATCGAATCAGAAAAGGAAATATCAAGCTGCGCCGTTCAAGTGCAGATTATTTGCTTTATTCTTTGCTCGATACTTTGGTTGATAATTATTTCGTAGTACTCGAAAAAATTGGCGATAAACTCGAGGATCTTGAAATTCGAATGTTAGACGAAGCCGTAAAGGAAGACCTGCAGGAACTTCACAAATCGAAAAGAGACCTCATTTATTTGAGAAAATACATCTGGCCACTTCGTGAAGTGATAAGTTTATTGAGTAAGGGTAGCAGCCTTCATCTTCAGGGCAATACGGCACTCTATCTTCGCGATGTTTACGACCATTGCATCCATGTAATCGATACGCTAGAAACATTCCGAGAAGTTTCATCAGGCCTGATGGACGTTTATCTCAGCAGCATTTCAAACCGAATGAATGCAGTCATGAAAACGCTCACCATCATCTCAACTATCTTCATCCCATTAACCTTTCTTGTAGGCGTTTATGGAATGAATTTCAAATTCATGCCTGAACTTAATGAAACTTGGGCATATCCCGCTGTTTGGATAGTGATGGTTGTAGTTGCTTCGTTGATGTTAATCTGGTTTAGGCGGAAGCGTTGGCTATAAAGCCGGATATTCAGGCAATTCTTGAATAAAAACTGCCTCATTGTCTTGAATTTCTGCAGCCAAAAGTTGCATTCCATTGGAAATCACCAAAAAGGGAACGTTCATCACCAAATTGTAACGCGCTGCTTGATCGAAAACCGCTTGATTGAGTTTCACTTCAGGCTTCTTGCACTCAATTAACATCCAAGGATCCATCGACCTAGAATAAACCACGATATCTGCACGTTTCGATAAACCATTCAAACGCAAACTTTTTTCCACTGCCAACAAATTTGCAGGGTATTGAAGATGGTCTTTCAAAAAATGCAAAATATGCTGCCTCACCCATTCTTCGGGAGTTAGAACCACCCACCTTTTACGGAAAGCATCATAAATTTGCGTTC
>CAMCXT010000032.1 GCA_945883545.1 Chitinophaga pinensis
CGAGCATCCCAGAATTCACGAATTTGAAACTGGGAAGGGGGAAGCATGGGAATTTAGCCCCAACAAAAAAATCGCCAAATCGCCAAATCAAGTTCTGCACAGGCCTTTTCTCCATTTCAATATTTTCAGGAAAATCTCTTTACACTTTCGATCTCTTCAACAGAAATCGCCAGTTTCATCGGTACTTTTTGGCCGGATTCACAGCGGGAATCCTTTATCAAAAAATAACAGAAACAGTGAATTAAATCTTTATGTACGAATTGGCATAATCTTGGCGTTCAACTTTTTTAACCAACCAAAATGTCCGGCCATGAAAAAGTGTATCCTTGGAATTTTCGCTTTCATTTCTGTTCATACTATTCATGCTCAGGTTTCAAAAAACTTTAAGTCTGCAGACCTTTCGTCTTTCCTTCTGCAATCACAATCAGATGAAATTCTAAAAAAAGAACGCGATTGCGCACTCATCATTCATGATTTGATTAACGAACACCGAAAATCAAACAAGAAACAACCTCTAACTTGGAACGATACACTTTGGTTAGCGGCAAGAAACCACAGTCATTTTCTAAATCAAAATAGTCTATTTCAGCATCATCAGGTGCGCGGTAAAGAACACTTTACTGGTATAGACCATTTCGATAGAATTCAATATGTAATGGGACAAGAACCGTCGCTAAATACTTCAGGTGAAAATATATTCTCGACTGGATACGCATTCTCAAATCCACATTTGGCAAAACTTGCTTTCGAAGCTTGGAAAAATTCGCCAGGACACAATAAAAACATGCTCAGCAATGATTACAAACTACATGGTGTTGCAATATTTATTGGCGATCAAGGTGTAGTAATCACTGATGTACTTTCTTCTAATTTTATTCAATCCAATGCTCCAATTTATGCAAAGAATGAAAGTTCATTGATGATATCTGAAGCAACTGAGGCTCGTCCTGCCGATCGATTAAATCCAAAATATAAGAATGAGATAAAATCGTTTAGCACCACTACCATGAAAAAGGAATTGGGCAATGTTTTCTATTACTTAAAAGTGAAAGAACAACTGCCGAGTGCTATGAAACGCGAAGAAAGATTAAACCAATTGGCTGAAAAAACTGCATTAGACAAACTGCAAAAATTTATCTCGAACAGACAGTTACTTAAATCAATCTACAACGCTGATTTTTACAAAGAATCTCAAAGCGAAGCTACTGCAGGCAATGTATTCCAAAGAATCTTCAAAAACTACAAAAACCAAAGCATCGAAGTCATTTTAGCTTTCGATGGAAGTAAATACAATGCCGATCTCGTTTCTTCAACTGTATTTTCTTATTGGAAAGATAGGATGTTGGAAGTCCTTCCCAACGCCTCTAAATATGGGTATTTCATCGGACTAAAAAAGAAAAGCAACCACTTTATTGTTTCAGCTGTTCTTCATTTGCAGTCATAAATAATTGCGTAAACATCCACCGGCCATTTTTACCGCCGTTGGATGGTTTTTATTTTCACCTTTATACGCTAATTTATTTATCGATGGCTGATTATAAACCAGGTAGCAATCCATTTGGACCTGATCCTACAGTTTTAAAAGACCTGCTCACTTATAGAATGCCTTTTGGAAAGCACAAAGGACAAAGAATCAGAGATTTATCAACTTCTTATTTGGAGTGGTTTGCAAGACAAGGATGGCCAGAAAATCGCTTGGGCGTACTTTTAGAAACCATGCACCTTATTAAACAAGAAAACCTGATGGAAATCCTTTATCAACTCGAAAGAATCGAGCGAACTAAATAATTCTACAGCCTAGTAAACTGTTCAAAAATTGCCAATAAAGTTCTATTGCTTGTGGTTTAGCAACTTGTTCTGAATGATACTTTAGCAGAACGATTCCTTTCCATCATGCAACAATATCACGACCTCCTAAATCACATCCTAGAAAACGGCACCAAGAAAGAAGATAGAACAGGAACCGGAACAATCAGTTGTTTTGGCTACCAAATGCGGTTTGATTTGGCAGATGGCTTTCCCCTACTCACCACAAAAAAGCTTCACCTTAAATCAATTATCCATGAACTACTCTGGTTCCTTCAAGGTGATACCAATATCGCATACCTGAAAGAAAATGGTGTTAGCATTTGGGATGAATGGGCAGATGAATCCGGAAACCTCGGTCCAGTTTACGGTCATCAATGGCGCTCGTGGCCCGGAAAAAACGGCGATACGATCGATCAAATTTCCGATTTGATCCACATGATCAAAACCAACCCTAACTCTCGGAGACTAATTGTTAGTGCTTGGAACCCTTCTGACATTCCCAACATGGCGCTTCCTCCCTGCCATTGTTTGTTTCAATTTTATGTCGCTGATGGAAAACTAAGCTGTCAACTTTACCAAAGATCCGCTGATACTTTTCTTGGTGTACCTTTCAACATTGCATCCTATGCCCTACTCACAATGATGATTGCTCAGGTTTGCGACCTTCAACCAGGCGAATTCATTCACACATTCGGTGATGTGCATTTGTATCTAAATCACATCGAGCAAACCAATTTATTGCTCAGCAGAAACTGTCTTGAGTTGCCGACTATGAAAATCAATCCTACTGTGAAAGACATCTATTCTTTCAAATACGAAGATTTCACTCTAGAAAACTACAATCCGCATCCTGCAATTAAAGCCGCTGTTTCTATCTAATGATTTCCATCATCGTTGCTACAGGAATAAATCGAGGAATCGGAAAAGAAAACCAATTGCTTTGGCATCTCCCGGATGATCTCAAATACTTCAAAAACAAGACGTTAGAGAAGCCTATCATCATGGGGCGTTCTACTTTTGATTCTGTTGGAAGGCCTCTGCCCAAACGCAGAAACATCGTTATTACCCGAAATCCAGATTTGGAAATTCCAGGTGTAGATATCGTGCACAGCTTAAATGAAGCGATCCAACTTGTTGAAAACCAGCCTGAAATCATGATTGTTGGTGGAGCCGAAATATACAATCTTGCTCTTCCACTCGCAGATCGCGTGTATCTTACGTTAGTAGATGCTTCCCCAGAGGCAGATCGATTTTTTCCTGCTCTTCCCTCCGGGGAATGGAAGCTGACCGATGAAACCATCCATCCAGCCGATGAAAATCATTTTGCTGAAATGAAGTTCCAAGTTTGGGACAGAATTTCTAAGGGATAGATTTCGTTGCCATTTCAAGAAATTTAGACCCTCTGAAAAGGAAAGCCTAGCTATTTTATTACAGTCGAGTTCCTATTAAACCAATGAAACTTCATCGGAACTAGAAATCAAGTTTCGCTCGGTAGTCTCTATTAATCAATGGATTGTTAATTAGCAATTTATCCAATCATAAAATTTGAGCATTTTTGCCAAATGGATGCACTGAAAACCTCCCGACTTTCTTCCAACGCAGCACTAATTGTGGCATTGCTTCTATGTGTTTTCAGGTTAAGTCACGTGGATGAAAGAGAGTTATCTTGGGATGTTCTAGGTTATTACCTTCCATTGCCTGCTACCATTGTTCACGATGATCCTTTGTTGAAGGATATTTCTTGGCTAAAGGAAACCAACGATCGATACCAACTTACGGGTACTCTTTATCAAATTTCGCAAAATGAAAAAGGCGAAACGATGTACTTTTTCTTGTTCGGCATGTCGTATGTCTACCTTCCTTCTTTCCTGATTGGACATGCTGTTGCTCACACTTTTGGTTATGAAGCCAATGGCTTTTCTGAACCCTACATATGGAGTTTAGTGATTGGAGGATTGATATTCACCTTGATCGGATTGTATTATTTAAGAAAGTTTCTTCTCGTTTATCTCTCCGACCGAGCCACAGCACTGGCTATTTTGATTTTGTTTTTAGCCACAAATGCTTCACATCATCTAAGCCTTAAAAACCTAGAAACTGTAAACTTTCTATTCACTTTAGCTGCCTTTACTCTCTATAAAACAACCATTTGGCTTAAGAATCCTTCATTTAAAACACTTTTGCCAATTGGAATAGCGATCACACTAATCACGCTCATCAAACCAAGTGAAATCATCATCGCCTTAATTCCTCTGCTTTGGTTGGTTGATAGTTGGTCATCATTTAAAAATCGAATTCAATTCCTTTGGAAGCAAAGAATTGCCATACTTCTAACCTTGGGAATTTGCTTAATTATCTTAAGTCCACAGCTGATTTATTGGTTCCACATGACAGGTAAACTGGTTTATGATAGCTACAAAAATCCTGGAATAGGACTCGATTTAACATCTCCCCACATTTTACCAATGCTGCTGAGCTATCGAAAAGGTTGGTTGGTTTACACGCCAATCATGATTTTCGCAATTGTTGGTATGTACTTCCTTTGGAAACGCAAGAAAGAACTGTTCATTCCAATCGCTCTATATGGAGGATTATCGTTTTATATAGTTTCCAGTTGGACAGAATGGTGGTATGGCGCATCTTTTTCCATCCGACCGCTCATCATCCTCTACCCGCTTCTTGCAATTCCGATGATCTACTTTATCAAAGATTTTGGAAACCAACGTAAATGGATCACTTCCTCTTTGTTTATCGTGATAATCGCTTTTGCTGCCTTAAATCAATTTCAATGGTGGCAATTAAGAAATTGGATACTCGATCCATATCGCACAACTGGAGATTATTATCAGGCAATCTTTTTATCAACTTCTTCCCCGGAGAATTCCGATAAAATAAAACTCATAAACAGAGATTTCTCTGGAATAAATGTCCTCGAAGACAGAAGCAATTACACCGAAAAAATTCTTGTAAATAGAGCATTTGATGGTGAGCCTGAATTCATCGTTACCGAAGGTGAAACAAAATTCTACAGAATAAATTCAGAATTTGAATACAGTTTAGGTCAAAAAATTCCAGTGAAAAACTTTCTATCACGCGACCACGCATGGATTGAATTTAGATTCGATTATAAAATTTCTGAAGGGAATTGTGAGCAACAACCAGCTTTGGCAATGGCTCTTGAGAGAAAGGAAGGATCCTATGGGTATATGAATTACTCGCTTCCAAAAGACACCACCAAAACTTGGCAGAAATTTCATGCAGCTTATTTAACACCAAGCATCCGAAATTCAAATGATGTGTTTAATTATTACGTCTGGAATCCAGGCAAATGCTTTATAAACATCGACAACCTAAAGATCAGCGTAATGGAACCTATCAAATACTACGATCCTGAAGAACTAATTATCTTCTAATCATTTTTGTGGATGCCATTTTCCCATTTTGGGTCGTAAGGATAATCATGTAAAGTCCCGAATGAAGAGCAGTTGCATCCAAAATCAAGGTTCCATCAGAAGAGTTTACTGTTGATAATACATCCACTTTTCTTCCACTCATATCGTAAATTGCAAGAACACTTTTCGCTCCATTAATCGTAACAATTTGATCAGTTGGATTTGGGAAAAGATCAATTATTGGTGATTGTAGATCCTGAATATTCATTACCTGGTCGCACACTTGAAAGTCGTTATTTTCATAAACAGGCATTCCATTTTCCCAATAACAAAGGAAACTGTAGCTGCACTCAAGCATCTGGAATACAGATTCAAGCAAGCCAAAATTTGTTCCGATGCCTTCAATCAAAGTAAAAACTGCAGAACCTTCAATTTGAAAGGTCTTTCTAAACTCTCCATTTACTAGAGTTGAGTCTATTCCTGTAACTACAAGATCCGTTTGAGGATGCACCGATGTGGATGGCAATGTATCGTTCAAAGCGAGATCAAAATCATACATTAATGCCTCATCGCTGGAAGGATATTTTACATAAACCTTTTTACCTTCTTGTCTAATCAAACAATTAAAATTCAAACTAGTATCAGCTCCAAAACAAGACGGATTTTCAGGTTCTGCGCTTTGCCACTGAAATGTTGTTTGAGAATATGTAAGTATTTTTTTATAGGTTATATCTCCAACTAGCGTATCGCCGCTAATGTAATTTCCATATGAATTAATCAGTACACAAGGAAAACCATATAGGCATGTTGCCTGCATCCTCCAATAGGAACTATTTTCAAAATAATTTACTTGCTGAGCCTTCGTTTGAAACACAAAGCAAAGAAGTAAGCCCGAGAGTAAAGCTATCCTTTTCATTTGCTTAGTTTATTGCAAGATGTTAAGTGCATTATCAATGTTGCACTACCATCAATTTAACTTCTTGAATTCGAAATTTTCGGTTTTAATAATTCCTTTCTTTCTGCCTTCAATCCAAGCGTCCAATCGACTTTCGCCCATCTTTCGATAAACAATTACATTCGGAAAATCATGGTTCATATTTTCGAAAACGAACGTATTCAACCCTTGATTCATCAATTTAAATAACACAAACTCATTGTTGTTTTGCCCATGGGCTTTTACAATATAGAAAATGCCATTTTCGCGAAACGACAATTGCATCTCTTCTTGAAAAACGGTGTCCTTCCCTACTAACCCAATGCCATTCCCGGTGAATAGTATTTCACTGTTTTGAATCCAAGTCTCCGTTAATTCAAAGCCATCAGTTTTCATCACCCAGCTGCCCAAAATCCAACTTAAATCATTTACCGTTTGAGATTTCAGTTCTCCAAACATCCCTAGAAAAGCAGTAAGGATGGCAATTCGTTTCAAATGTTTGAAATTAATCCTCATCACTTCCAACTGACTTTAAATCTGGCAGTTCATCTTCTTGCTTCTCCTTACCTTTTTCAACGATTGCTTTAAATGTACTTCTTCTTTCTACTTTCAGAAAATGAGCTATAGTTAAAGCAAACGGATGACTCGATTTACTAACCATTATCTTCTTGATGTAAGCATCTTTATCAAACCACTTTTTCAGGAAATTCCTGTACAGCATCAAACCATCATAATGATAAAAAACGGCATCTTGAAGAATCTTCCCTGCTTCATCATCTTTCTTGTTCTCAATAGCTGCAATTGATTGTTGAGCCAAAATATTGTCAGGTGTTTTCATTCCTGGAAAAGATGCGGCCTTCTTTAAATCAGTCAAACAGGATTTCTTTTTTCCACATGCCAACTTAATATAAGCTGATGCAAGAAATAACTCTTTCGATTGACAATTCCCTTCAGAGGCAAATTTCAGCGCAAGATTGATATCCGCCAAAGCAGGCTTCCTCAACTCTTGTAGATTGGTATAAAATCGACTTAATGCCCGAGAGTAATAAACCGTTGCAGAAAATTGGCACTTCAGATCCTCGTTTTCGTGCTCCGCAGCCTTTAATGACGGGCCAATTGGAGGTTTTTCAATTGTTTCAATTACGGAGGAAAATTTTTCATTTGCCAATGCGAACCATTTCCGCTTCGCGATGAATTGAGCCTGCAACAATTGAGCATATTGCTTCATCAAAGAGTTTGGAAACTTTTTGAAATTAATTGCAGAAAGCTCATAATGAACAATTTCCTCTGGAACTATTGGCATCGACAGTGCACAGATGGCGAGATAAAAATGCTCCGAATTATCATCATACTTTAATCCGTAACGCTTAAAAATAGAAACCAAACTATCATAACGATCTTTGTTTAATATCTTCGACATCAGCATCGGATAAACATCTTCATCCGCTTTCAAGATCGACTTCCTGAGTTTCCAAATTTGCGTTAAAACAGGATTTTGTTGCCAATAAATTTGTTGACCAGTTGTGCTGTCGGAATTGATCTGCTGAACAAGTGCTTTGCTAAAATTGGAAATCTGGCCTGCACTTCCTGCTGAATCCTTTGAATACCGAAATATGGTTCCAAGTTGAATCGAATCTCCTGCAAATCCACTTCTAATTGAAACCTTCAATGTCTTCCAAACCAGAACAGGCATGCTTTGCAAATACTTCGCATATTCACGACGTTCAGTTTCAATATCGCCAGCCGAAAGATTCAAGCCCGACAAGATTAAAAGCAATAGCATAAATCTTTTGATCATACTTTCAATTTTTACGAAACTAGAGAAAAAGCAAGGTTGATTTTAAACAGAACCAACGAAATCATCCAAGGGATATAAACAGCCTCAAGTGAAAATTTATCTTACTATATAAATCAAAAACCCCCGATAATCTTTCGAAAATCGGGGGTTTGAATTATTCAGTAATTGAATTAGGCCTGTGCTGTTGGCCCACCAAAATTCATTGGAAAAGGAGCTGTAGCGCCACCTTCTACCTTGATCGTTCCATTGATTGATTCAAATTTTGCAACATTTTCCTTCAAGGCAGCTAGCAAACGTTTCGCATGTTGAGGAGTGAGCAAAATTCTAGATTTCACTTTTGCCTTAGGTACTCCAGGCATCATTTTGATGAAATCCAAAACGAACTCAGAATTCGAGTGGGTAATAATTGCAAGATTGGAATAAATTCCTTCTGCAATCTCTTCAGTCAATTCAATATTCAATTGACCTTCTTGTGGGATTTGATCCTCGTTCATAGCTCGTTAATTAAGAAAGAGATTCTTCTTTCATTTTCTTTTTAGAAGCCATCAACGCTGCAAACTCGTCCTGAGATCCTACGACAATATTTTCGTACTCTCTCAAACCTGTTCCTGCAGGAATCAAGTGACCAACGATTACGTTTTCTTTCAGACCCAACAATTCGTCGGCTTTTGCAGAAATCGCAGCTTCGTTCAATACTTTGGTAGTTTCCTGGAACGACGCAGCTGAAATGAACGACTTAGTCTGCAATGAAGCACGGGTAATACCCTGAAGAACCTGTGTACCTGTTGCTGGAACTGCATCGCGAGATTCAACAAGTTTCATATCCTTACGCTTCAACATAGAATTTTCATCGCGCAATTTTCTTGCTGTGATAATCTGTCCAGCTTTCAAAGTTGTCGAATCGCCTGGTTCTACAACTACCTTCTTATCGAAGATGTAGTCATTTTCTTCCTTGAACTCCAACTTGTTGGTTGTTTGTCCTTCGAGGAATTTAGTATCACCTGGATCTTCGATTTCAATCTTACGCATCATTTGACGTACGATCACTTCGAAGTGCTTATCATTGATCTTCACACCTTGCAAACGGTAAACCTCTTGGATTTCATTTACCAAGTATTCCTGAACCTTAGTTGGACCTTTGATTGCAAGAATATCGCCTGGTGTGGTAGCTCCGTCCGACAATGGCTGACCTGCTTTCACATAGTCATTCTCTTGAACAAGGATGTGCTTACTCAAAGAAACTAGATATTTCTTTTGTTCACCTGTCTTCGATTCGATGATGATTTCACGGTTACCACGTTTCACTTTACCAAAGCTAACGATACCATCGATCTCAGATACTACAGCTGGATTTGACGGGTTACGCGCTTCGAACAATTCGGTTACACGTGGAAGACCACCGGTGATATCTCCAAGTTTACCTGTTTGACGAGGAATCTTAACAAGAATTTCACCTTGATTCACTTTTTGTCCGTCGTTCACAATAATGTGAGCGCCAACAGGAAGCGAGTAACCTCGAATTACTTCTTTGGTTGAACTCATGATTTTAATCACCGGATTCTTCGTTTTATCACGACGTTCGATGATTACTTTTTCACGGAAACCTGTTTGCTCATCGCTTTCTTCACGGTAAGTAATACCATCTTCGAGATCCTCGAAAGAGATTTTACCACCTGTTTCAGCAATAATTACAGCGTTGTATGGATCCCAGTCGCAAATCAGGTCGCCCTTTTTCACGTCTACACCATTCTCAACATAAATTGTAGCACCGTAAGGAATGTTGGCTGTTGTAAGAATCATCATCGTATTTCTATCGATAATTCTCATCTCAGCTGAACGACCAATTACAATTTCAGTTTTATTTCCGCTATCATCTGTCTTAGCAACTGTGCGCAATTCGTCGATCTCTAAAAGACCATCAAATTTCGCTTCAACCTTAGAAGATGCAGCAGTATTAGAAGCCGTACCACCCACGTGGAATGTACGAAGTGTAAGCTGAGTACCAGGTTCACCGATCGACTGTGCTGCAATTACACCTACAGCTTCACCTTTTTGAACCATGCGGCCAGTAGCCAAGTTTCTTCCGTAACACTTAGCACAAACACCTTGCTCAGATTCGCATGTTAATACAGAACGAATTTCTACTGCTTCAATTCCAGACGCTTCGATTTTCTTCGCAACATCTTCATTGATTGCACTTCCGCTTTCAATAAGTAATTCGCCTGTAAGCGGACTGTAAACAGCATGTAAAGAAGTACGTCCCAATAAGCGATCGTACAAACTTTCAACGATCTCCTCATTGTTTTTCAATGGAATAGCAGTAAGACCACGAAGTGTTCCGCAATCTTCTTCTCCAATGATAACATCTTGAGAAACGTCCACAAGACGACGAGTTAGGTAACCAGCATCAGCCGTTTTCAAGGCCGTATCTGCAAGTCCTTTACGTGCACCGTGGGTTGAAATAAAGTACTCAAGGATCGAAAGACCTTCCTTAAAGTTAGAAAGAATCGGGTTTTCGATAATCTCACCTCCAGAAGCACCTGATTTTTGAGGCTTCGCCATCAAACCACGCATACCTGAAAGCTGACGGATCTGCTCCTTAGAACCACGAGCTCCTGAATCGAGCATCATGTAAATCGGATTGAAACCTTGATTGTCGTTTACCAACTGATTCATCAAACGCTGCGTCAAACGAGAGTTTGTATGCGTCCAAATATCGATAATCTGATTGTAACGTTCGTTGTTGGTGATGAATCCCATGTTGTAGTTCGACATCACTTCTTCAACTTCCGTATTTGCATCTTCGATCATCTTATCTTTGTCCTCAGGAACAATAACGTCGCCTAAGTTGAAAGAAAGACCACCGCGGAATGCCATGATGAATCCGAGTTCTTTGATATCATCCAAGAACTTGGCAGTAGTTGCCATACCGGTTTCTTTCACAATATTTCCGATGATATCACGAAGAGATTTCTTGGTAAGAAGTTCGTTGATGTAACCAACTTTATGTGGAACCACTTGATTGAAAATCACGCGACCTACAGTTGTTTCGATCAATTTATTCACCAACAAATCGCCTTCTTTTGCATTGGATTTTACTTTAATCCAAGCGTGAAGATCAATTCGTTTTTCGTTGTAAGCAATGATCACTTCCTCTGGAGAGTAGAAAACCATTCCTTCACCTTTCACAACACGAGTTTCATCTGTTTTACGGCCTTTGGTCATATAATATAGACCAAGAACCATGTCCTGAGATGGTACAGTAATCGGAGCACCATTCGCTGGATTCAAGATGTTGTGAGAAGCAAGCATCAATAGCTGAGCTTCAAGGATTGCGGCATTTCCAAGTGGAACGTGAACCGCCATCTGGTCACCGTCGAAATCGGCGTTGAATGCCGTACAAACCAATGGGTGAAGCTGAATCGCTTTACCTTCGATAAGTTTTGGTTGGAACGACTGAATACCTAAACGGTGAAGCGTTGGGGCACGGTTCAAAAGAACTGGGTGACCTTTAAGAATGTTCTCAAGGATATCCCAAACGATTGGCTCTTTTTTGTCAACGATTTTCTTTGCTGATTTTACCGTCTTCACAACACCACGTTCTATCATCTTACGGATGATAAATGGCTTGAAAAGTTCGGCTGCCATATCTTTTGGAAGACCGCACTCGTGAAGTTTCATTTCAGGACCAACGACGATTACCGAACGTGCTGAATAATCGACACGTTTACCAAGAAGGTTCTGGCGGAAACGACCTTGTTTACCTTTCAATGAGTCGGAAAGCGACTTCAATGCACGGTTTGATTCAGTCTTCACAGCGTTGGATTTTCTCGAATTGTCGAGCAATGAATCCACAGCTTCTTGAAGCATACGCTTTTCGTTACGCAAGATCACCTCTGGTGCCTTGATTTCGATAAGACGCTTCAAACGGTTATTTCTAATAATCACACGACGATAAAGGTCGTTCAAATCGGAAGTAGCAAAACGACCACCATCCAAAGGAACAAGTGGGCGAAGCTCAGGTGGAATAACCGGAATAACCTTCATAATCATCCATTCAGGACGATTGATGAAGTTGTTGTCATTTGCATTTCTGAATGCTTCTACAACCTGAAGACGCTTCAAAGCTTCGTTTTTACGTTGCTGTGAAGTTTCATTGTTCGCCTTGTGGCGAAGGTCATAAGAAAGCTCCTCAAGATTCAAACGGGAAAGAAGCATATACAATGCATCTGCACCCATCTTGGCAATAAATTTTGATGGATCTGAATCGTCAAGGTATTGGTTTTCCTTTGGAAGATTCTCCAATGTTTGGAGGTATTCTTCTTCAGTAAGGAAATCCATGTCGCTCAAACCACTTTCCCCAGCAAGACCAGATTGAATAACTACATAGCGCTCATAATAGATGATTGCATCGAGTTTTTTCGTTGGTAAACCGAGGAGATATCCAATTTTGTTTGGAAGTGAACGGAAAAACCAGATATGCGCAACTGGAACAACCAACTGAATGTGTCCCATTCGCTCACGTCTAACTTTTTTCTCAGTTACTTCTACACCGCAGCGATCGCAGATAATCCCTTTGTAGCGGATTCTCTTGTACTTGCCACAGTGGCATTCGTAATCTTTCACAGGACCGAAGATCCGCTCGCAGAACAATCCACCCATTTCAGGCTTGTAAGTTCTGTAGTTGATCGTTTCGGGTTTAAGTACTTCACCATGACTCTGATCGAGGATATCCTCGGGAGAGGCAAGAGATACAATGATTCTCTTGAAGTTACTTTTGAGTTTTACGTCTTTGCGCAAAGCCATATGTTATCGAAATCGTTAAGTGAAAGATCCCTTGGAACGTTTTGCATTCCAAGGGACCAAAAGAAATCAGTCGAGTGTAATCTTCAAGCCCAGTCCGCGGAGCTCATGCAACAATACGTTGAATGATTCCGGAATTCCCGGTACTGGCATGTTATCACCTTTTACAATGGCTTCATAAGCCTTAGCGCGTCCGATCACATCATCCGATTTAACGGTGAGGATTTCTTGGAGAATGTTAGCAGCACCGAATGCTTCAAGTGCCCAAACCTCCATCTCTCCAAAACGCTGACCACCGAATTGTGCCTTACCACCCAATGGTTGCTGAGTAATAAGTGAGTATGGTCCGATTGAACGAGCGTGCATTTTATCATCCACCATGTGGCCTAGTTTCAACATGTAGATAATACCTACAGTTGCTGGCTGATCAAATTTATCGCCTGTTCCACCATCACGGAGGAAAGTACGGCCATATTTCGGAATTCCAGCTTCTTCAGAGTAGCTATTGATCTGGTCGATACTAGCACCATCGAAAATTGGCGTAGCGAATGTCATTCCAAGCTCTTTTCCAGCCCAACCTAATACGGTCTCATAAATTTGACCAAGGTTCATACGGGAAGGTACACCCAGTGGATTCAATACGATATCTACTGGAGTTCCATCTTCGAGGAATGGCATCTCTTCATCACGAACGATACGAGCTACAATACCTTTGTTACCGTGGCGACCAGCCATCTTATCCCCTACTTTAAGCTTACGCTTTTTAGCGATATAGACTTTAGCCAATTGTACGATTCCAGCAGGTAGTTCATCACCAACGGTTGCTGCAAATTTCTTGCGCTTAGCAATACCATTAGTGTCGTTGTAACGGATCAGATAATTGTTCAGAAGAACCTTAATCTGGTTGTTTTTATCCTTGTCTGTTGTCCACTTGCTTGGGTTAACCGAAGTGTAATCGATTCCCTGAAGCATTTTGATGGTGAACTTAGCAGACTTAGGTACAACTTCTTCCTTGAAGTTATTGTAGATTCCTTGTGATGTCTTACCGTTAACCAAAGTAAACAGTTTTTCAATCAAACGAACCTTCAACTCAGCAAGCTCCTTGTCACGTTCAGCGTCGATTTTAGCCAATGTTGGCTTTTCTTCGGTTTTCGCTTTACGATCTTTAATAACACGAGAGAATAACTTTTTGTCGATAACAACACCATTCAATGATGGCGGCGCCTTAAGTGATGCATCTTTAACATCACCAGCTTTATCGCCGAAGATAGCACGCAAAAGTTTCTCCTCTGGAGATGGATCTGTTTCACCCTTTGGAGTGATTTTACCAATGAGAATATCTCCTGGTTTAACATCAGCACCAATTCGGATCAAACCGTTTTCATCAAGGTCTTTTGTTGCTTCTTCACTTACATTCGGGATATCAGAAGTAAGTTCTTCTAGGCCACGCTTTGTGTCACGCACTTCAAGAATGAACTCTTCAATATGCAAACTTGTAAATACATCTTCACGCACGATACGCTCAGAAAGAACAATTGCATCCTCGAAGTTGTAACCTTTCCAAGGCATGAAAGCCACTTTAAGGTTTCTTCCAAGTGCAAGTTCACCACCTTGAGTTGCATATCCTTCGCACAACACCTGACCAGCACTTACACGTTCACCTTTAGACACAATAGGTTTCAGGTTAATGGTCGTATTTTGGTTGGTTTTGCGGAATTTAGTGAGCTTGTACGTTTTAACATCGTCATCGAAACTTACCAAACGATCATCATCGGTGCGGTTGTAACGAATAACGATTTCATTCGCATCTACCCACTCAACAATACCATCACCTTCTGCATTGATCAAAACTCGTGAGTCACGAGCTACAGTTGCCTCTAATCCTGTACCCACAAATGGAGCTTCAGGACGTAACAAAGGAACTGCCTGACGCATCATGTTCGAGCCCATTAGGGCACGGTTAGCATCGTCATGCTCTAGGAATGGAATAAGTGAAGCTGCGATTGAAGCAATTTGGTTTGGAGCAACGTCCATGAGTTTAATCTCTTTCGGATCAACCACTGGGAAGTCACCTGCAAAACGCGCCTTAACTCGGCTTTCTACGAAATTACCTTTTTCATCGATATTTGTCTTAGACTGAGCGATGATTGAGGTTTCTTCTTCCTCTGCAGATAGATAAATCATCGGTTTGTCAAGATCCACTTTACCTTCAGTAACTGTATGGTAAGGTGTTTCGATGAAACCAAGTTTATTGATTTTAGCGAAAACGCAAAGTGAAGAGATCAAACCGATGTTCGGGCCTTCTGGAGTTTCGATAGTACACAAACGACCGTAGTGGGTGTAGTGAACGTCACGAACTTCGAAACCAGCACGTTCGCGGGAAAGACCACCAGGCCCAAGTGCAGAAAGACGACGCTTGTGCGTTAATTCCGACAATGGGTTGGTCTGATCCATAAACTGGCTCAGCTGGTTTGTTCCGAAGAACGAATTGATTACACTAGAAAGTGTTTTTGCATTGATAAGATCCGTTGGAGTGAAAACCTCGTTATCACGAACGTTCATTCTTTCACGAATGGTACGAGCCATACGAGAAAGACCAACACCGAACTGACCATAAAGTTGTTCACCTACAGTTCTAACGCGACGATTCGACAAGTGATCGATATCATCTACGTCGGCCTTTGAGTTAATCAACTCGATCAAATAACGGATGATGCAGATAATGTCTTCTTTTGTAAGAACACGTGTATCAGCAGCAGTGTTAAGATTGAGTTTTTTATTGATTCTGTAACGTCCTACATCGCCTAGATCATAACGCTTGTCAGAGAAAAACAACTTGTCGATGATACCGCGTGCGGTTTCTTCATCAGGTGGTTCAGCGTTACGAAGTTGACGATAAATATGTTCAACAGCTTCTTTTTCAGAGTTAGAGGTATCTTTTTGTAATGTATTGTAAATGATGCTGTAATCAGCTGCGTTAATATCCTCTTTATGAAGGATGATAGATTTCACGCCTGATTCAACGATAAGTTCTAGGTGTTCTTTCTCGATAACAATTTCGCGATCAATGATCACTTCGTTACGCTCGATAGAAACAACTTCACCAGTATCCTCATCTACGAAATCCTCGATCCAAGTTTTCAACACCCTTGCAGCTAGTTTGCGACCAACTGCATTTTTGATAGATGTTTTACTTACTTTAAATTCATCGGCAAGGCCGAAAATTTCGAGAATGTCTTTATCGCTTTCATAACCAATTGCGCGAAGCAAAGTAGTTACTGGTAATTTCTTTTTACGGTCGATGTATGCATACATTACATTATTAATGTCTGTAGCAAATTCAATCCATGATCCTTTGAAAGGGATCACACGAGCCGAGTAAAGTTTTGTACCGTTAGCGTGACGACTTTGACCAAAGAATACACCAGGAGAACGGTGAAGCTGAGAAACCACGACTCTTTCGGCACCATTAATAACAAAGGTACCTTTTGGAGTCATGTATGGGATTGTACCTAAATACACATCCTGTACGATGGTTTCGAAATCTTCATGCTCCGGATCGGTGCAATAAAGTTTCAATTTTGCCTTAAGCGGCACGCTGTGTGTCAACCCACGGTCAAGACACTCTTCAATAGAGTATCGTGGTGGATCAATAAAGTAATCCAGGAATTCAAGCACGAAGTTGTTTCGTGCATCCGAAATCGGAAAGTTTTCAGCGAAAACCTTGAAAAGACCCTCGTTCTGACGGTTTTCAGGCGTTGTTTCCAACTGAAAGAAATCCTTGAACGATTGAACCTGAACATCCAAGAAATCAGGATACTCAACCGGCAGCTTGCTGGAAGCGAAGCTTAACCTCTGCAGGCGTTTTTTATTGTTTGTCAAGGGACTCGATTTAAAAAAATGAGAATGCGAAGGAATGGTAGTGTATAAACAGCTTAAGACCTCAATAAAATTGAAGTCTTAAGCTGTAATTTTAGAAAGAAGTTTTATTTAACTTCAACTTCTGCACCGGCTTCAGTCAGTTGCGATTTAAGCGCTTCTGCTTCGTCCTTAGCTACACCTTCTTTAAGAGGCTTAGGAGCGCCATCTACAAGATCCTTAGCTTCTTTCAGTCCAAGACCAGTGAGTTCTTTCACCAATTTCACGACTGCAAGTTTGTTTGCACCAGCTGATTTAAGGATTACATCGAAAGATGTTTTTTCTTCAGCTGCAGCTCCACCGCCAGCAGCGGGAGCAGCAACAGCTACTGCAGCTGCAGCAGGCTCGATACCGTATTCGTCCTTAAGGATCTGAGCAAGTTCGTTGACTTCTTTCACGGTCAGATTAACCAACTGTTCTGCGAAAGCTTTCAGGTCTGCCATTTTATTTATGTTTTAGAGATTGTACAAAAAAAGGATTGAAAAAAAAATTGTGAGGATTAGGCGTTACGTTCAGAAAGTGTTTTAACAATTCCTGCGATTTTTCCACCACCAGATTGGAGAGCAGAAAGAACATTTTTAGCAGGAGATTGAAGCAATCCGATAATTTCACCAATAACCTCATTTTTGGTTTTGATGGAGATGAGAGCATCCAATTGATCGTCACCAATGTAGAAAGATTCTTCCACATAAGCTCCTTTTAATGAAGGCTTCACATCATTTTTACGGAACTCTTTGATCAGTTTAGCAGGTTCGTTTACCGACTCCGTAAACATCACAGCAGTAGAACCCTTAAGGATATCATATAGCGGTGAGTAATCTAAGTCAAGACGATCGAATGCCTTTCTGAGCAATGTGTTCTTTACTACCTTCAATTCGATATTTCTTTTGAAGCAAAGACGGCGGAGATTGTTTGTTTTCTCAACTGTCAATGAAGAAGTATCAGTTAGGTAGAAGTTCTTTGTTTCGTTAAATTTTACAACCAGTGCTTCAATCACCTGGTCTTTTTCTTCTTTGTTCATATTCGTTCAAGAATAAAAGGTTAGTGAAATCAGGCACCGATTGATTTAGGATCAACCGCAACTGAAGAACTCATAGTACTCGACAAGTAAATACTTCTCACATAAGCACCTTTAGCAGACGAAGGCTTCAATTTCAGGATAGTCTGAAGAAGTTCTTTCGCATTGTCATAAAGTTTCTCTTGAGAGAAAGAAGCTTTGCCGATTGCAGCATGCACGATACCTGTTTTATCCACTTTAAAGTCGATTTTACCAGCTTTAACTTCTGTTACAGCCTTTCCAACTTCAATAGTTACAGTACCTGTTTTAGGGTTTGGCATCAAGCCACGTGGTCCAAGAACACGTCCTAGAGCACCTACTTTAGCCATGATACTAGGCATAGTGATGATAACATCAACATCTGTCCAGCCCCCTTTGATTTTATCAATGTATTCATCAAGACCAACGAAATCAGCTCCTGCAGCTTTTGCTTCATCCTCCTTATCTGGAGTACAAAGTACAAGCACACGTACAGTTTTACCAGTTCCATGTGGTAGTGATACAGTTCCGCGAACCATTTGGTTTGCTTTACGTGGATCTACTCCCAAACGAACGGCAACATCTACTGAAGCGTCAAAATTAGTCGTGGTGATTTCCTTTACTAGGCGAGTAGCATCAAGTAGTGGATAAGTTTTATCTTCTTCCACTTTATTGATAACAGCCTTACGTTTTTTAGTCAGTTGTGCCATTTCTTCTCCGTTTTATAGAATTAAAAAGGGCGCTGACCTTCAACGTTAATACCCATGCTGCGCGCAGTTCCTGCAACCATGCTCATTGCCGATTCGATTGTAAAACAATTTAAATCGGGCATTTTCGCCTCTGCAATACTACGAACAGTGTCCCAGTTCACGGTAGCTACCTTCTTACGATTTGGTTCAGCAGAACCACTCTGTAATTTTGCAACTTCCTTAAGCTGAATAGCAACCGGAGGTGTTTTGATGATAAACTCGAAAGATTTATCAGCATAAACAGTAATGATCACCGGCAATACTTTTCCAGCCTGATCCTGCGTACGGGCATTGAACTGCTTGCAGAAATCCATGATATTCACACCTTTCGCACCGAGAGCCGGTCCGATTGGTGGCGATGGATTTGCCGCTCCGCCTTTCACCTGTAGCTTTATGAGCGCACTTACTTCTTTTGCCATTTTTGTTGTTTATTGATTCGCGGCGTTTGTTTCAAACAAGGAGGGGAAGCATTATATCTGGAGAAGACAACCCTGTTTTAACAATTAACCCACTGTTTTTATTCCTTTTCAACTTGCATATAGTTAAGTTCTAGAGGAGTCTTTCTTCCAAAAATCTTAACCATAACAATCAATTTCTTTTTCTCTTCGTTGATTTCTTCGATAGTTCCAGTGAAACTATTGAATGGACCGTCGATCACCTTAACAGCTTCACCTACAATAAATGGTATGTTCAATTCAGCATCGCTTTCGCTAAGCTCATCAACTTTACCAAGAATGCGATTTACCTCTGTAGTACGAAGAGGAATCGGCTGACCTTTATCTCCCAAAAATCCAATTACACTTGGAATATTTTTTAGGATGTGAGGTATTTCACCAATCATGAAAGCTTCAATCATGATGTAGCCAGGAAAATAATTTCTTTCCTTGCTAATTTTCTTACCGTTACGGATCTGATAGACCTTTTCAGTAGGTATCAATACCTGTGAAATGTAGTCCTGAAGATTATTTCGAATAATTTCAGAATCAATATATTCTTTAACCTTCTTCTCTTTACCGCTTACAGCACGCAGAACATACCACTTCTTAGCATTGATAATTTCTTCCGTCATGTTCAAGCTTATTTAAACAATCCGTAAAAAATTTCCATTACGTTGCTGAAGGAAAAATCCATAGCAAAAATTAGGAGAGCAATAATGACAGACGAGATCATCACGACCAAAGCCGATGACTGAAGTTCTGCCCATGTAGGCCAGGTTACTTTGTGCACCAGCTCATTATATGAATCCTCTATGTATGCTTTTAACTTTGACATTACCTACTTTTTAGCACGGGCGGCAGGTCTCGAACCTACAACCTACGGTTTTGGAGACCGCCACTCTACCAATTGAGCTACGCCCGTGTTTGATTATTAACTTCCTGATTTGGCGGCTTGGTAAACCATTCTATTAAACAGGATGAAAAGGTGCCCGACCAAATATGGCCGAAGCACCTTTTAAGAACAGCGTCTGTTAGACGATTATTCGATGATCTCAGTTACCTGACCTGCACCAACGGTACGACCTCCTTCGCGGATTGCGAAACGAAGACCTTTGTCCATTGCTACTGGAACGATCAAACTAACAGAGATAGTTACGTTATCGCCAGGTACAACCATTTCGCGACCTTCTGGAAGAGAAATCTCTCCTGTTACGTCTGTTGTACGAAGATAAAACTGTGGGCGGTATTTGTTATGGAATGGAGTGTGACGTCCACCTTCTTCTTTTTTCAAGATGTAAACCTCTGCCTTAAACTTAGTGTGAGGAGTGATAGAACCTGGTTTAGCGATAACCATACCGCGACGGATAGATTCTTTATCAATACCACGAAGAAGAAGACCTACGTTATCACCAGCTTCTCCGCGATCAAGAATCTTACGGAACATCTCAACCCCTGTAACAACAGATTTAAGTTTTTCAACCTGCATACCAAGAATTTCAACCTCTTCACCAGAATTGATAACACCTGTTTCAATACGACCTGTAGCAACTGTACCACGACCTGTGATCGAGAATACATCTTCAACTGGCATCAAGAAAGGCTTGTCAACTTGACGTGGAGGAATAGGAATGAATGAATCAACCGCATCCATAAGTTCCATAATTTTTGGAACCCATTTAGCATCATTGTTCAAACCACCAAGAGCTGAACCTTGAATAATTGGAATATTTTCGCCGTCAAAATCATAGAAACTAAGAAGTTCACGGATTTCCATCTCAACAAGCTCAAGAAGCTCAGGATCGTCAACCATGTCAACTTTGTTCATGAATACAACAAGCTGAGGTACACCTACCTGACGAGCAAGAAGGATGTGCTCACGTGTTTGTGGCATTGGACCATCAGTTGCAGCTACTACTAGGATAGCACCATCCATTTGCGCAGCACCAGTTACCATGTTCTTTACGTAATCGGCGTGACCTGGACAGTCAACGTGAGCGTAGTGACGGTTACCTGTTGAATATTCAACGTGTGAAGTGTTGATTGTGATACCACGCTCTTTTTCTTCAGGTGCGTTGTCGATTGAATCGAATGAACGGGCTTCAGAAAGACCAGCATTCGCCAACACAGTTGTGATAGCAGCAGTTAAGGTAGTTTTACCGTGGTCAACGTGACCAATGGTACCGATGTTTACGTGCGGTTTGGAACGGTCGAATTTTTCTTTAGCCATGGCTAGATGTTGTTTTTGAGTTGAATGTGTGTTTTATTTTAGTTATTGCTGATGCGTTTTAGGTAGAGCCAATGACGGGACTTGAACCCGTGACCTCTTCCTTACCAAGGAAGTGCTCTACCACTGAGCTACATCGGCTGGTTGGACTAACCAGTCCGGAATTGGAGCGGAAGACCGGGCTCGAACCGGCCACCCTCAGCTTGGAAGGCTGATGCTCTACCAAATGAGCTACTTCCGCTTTCGATCCCTTACATTAGATGTAATAGATCAGTTGTTTTCTCGTGGTGGGGAGAGAAGGATTCGAACCTTCGAACTCCGAAGAGGACAGATTTACAGTCTGTTGCCGTTGGCCACTTGGCTATCTCCCCTACCTCTTTGCAACTTATTTACTAATAATACAAAGAACAGAGCCGAAGAAGGGACTCGAACCCCCGACCAGCTGATTACAAATCAGCTGCTCTACCAGCTGAGCTACTTCGGCTTTTACCTTTTCTGAAAATTTGACTTGCTCGCGCTTGTCATACCCCTCAAAAAAGGTGTGCAAATGTAGACAAGAAAACATTCACACCAAACATTTTTAAAGATTTCATGAAAATATTTTCAACAATCTTCAACAAATGTTTCTGAATCAGAAAGTTAAATCTGTTTAATTTTTTCTTTGTGCTTAACCAATTGTGCCTTTAATGCCTCTGAACATTGGTCTGTAGCTTCTTCAAAGGTTTTACACTGGCGCTTAGCAAAAAGATCGTTACCACTTACATGTAACCTTATCTCTGCTATCTTATTCTCATTATTCGAAGCATTATCCAAACGCAAAGTAATATCAGCCTCAATGATACTATCAAAAAGACTCGACAACTTACCCAGTTTAGCGTCGATAAAATCTAGCAACTTGCGGTCGGCTGTGAAATGGACCGATTGGATGTTAATTTTCATACACCTTTATTTTTAAGTTTAACAGAACTGCTTTTGTTTACAGCCTGACCAAGTACGCTAAAATATATATTTGCACTGACAATCCCGAATCTTAAGATAATAATATGGAATTGTTAATTAACCACCTTAATGGCTATAAATGAACACTTTCCATTTATCAAAACTTGAGAATTTTTGTGAAGCAATTTTCTTATCCATAGGTTGCCCTTCCAATCAAGCATCTCAAGCAGCACAAGTTTTAATAGCTGCCGATTTGCGAGGCGTTGATTCCCATGGGGTTGCTAGGCTAAGCGGCTACATCAGATTATTCGAGAAAAATCGAATCAATCCTAAACCCAATGTTTCAATTGAACATGAAACGTTATCAACAGCAACAATGAATGCAGATGGTGCATTAGGGTTGGTTGCAGGACCTTTGGCAATGAACATTGCGATACAAAAAGCACTTCATGCTGGAACCGGCTGGGTGGCTATGAAAAATTCTAACCATTTCGGAATTGCAGGCTACCACGCCATGATGGCATTAGAGCATAATATGATCGGTATCGCAATGACAAACGCAAGTCCTTTGGTAGCACCAACTCATTCTATCAGTAGGATGCTCGGAACAAACCCTATGGCTTTTGCTATCCCAGCAGGAAAGGAACCTGCTTTTGTAGCTGATTTTGCCACGACTACCGCAGCGAATGGTAAACTGGAAATACTTCAAAGAAAAAGTCAGGAAGCTCCACAAGGTTGGATTCAAGACAATGTTGGAAATTCTTCAATTAACCCAAACGAACTTTCAAAAGGTGGTGCTCTATTGCCTTTGGGTAGTGACAGAGAACATGGTAGTCATAAAGGCTACTGTTTAGGTTCAGTTGTGGATATTTTTTCTGCTGTGTTGTCGGGAGCTAATTATGGCCCTTGGGTGCCGCCTTTTGTAGCCTTCCTCGATCCTCCATCGAACCCGGTGGGAGATGGAATCGGCCATTTCTTTGGAGCTATGCGCATCGATGCCTTTAGAAAAGCTGAAGATTTCCTTTACCACATGGACAATTGGATTTCCGCATTTAGAAACGCAACTCCTATTGAACAATCTCAACCTGTAATAATTCCTGGAGATCCTGAACGTGAATCGGAAGGAATTAGAAGAGTTTCTGGAATTCCATTAAATCCAAAGGTTGAAGAGGACCTTAGAATGCTAGCCCATAAGTTCAATATCCAGTTCCCAGAATCAATTTGATTTACCACTCCGGTTTCCCAGCTCAATCGCTTGAGGTTCTAAGATCTTACCATTTTCAATTTTGAATCTAATGAGGGTTTTCTTCAGATGAAACCCATGTATACCTGCAGCGCCAGGGTTCATATGAATAAGTTGTAACTGCTTGTCAAACATCACTTTCAGAATATGGGAATGCCCGCAAATGAACAAGCCTGGCCTTAAATCTTTCAATCTTTGCTTGATTCTCTCAGGATAACGGCCTGGATAGCCTCCAATATGTGTCATGTAGACTTTCAGTTGCTCCACATCGAAAAATTCTTCTTCCTTAAACATTCGACGAAGTTCTGCTCCATCGATGTTTCCGAAAACGGCGCGAAATGGTTTGAATGCCGACAATTCATCCGCTAAACGTGCTGATCCAATATCTCCAGCATGCCAAATTTCATCAACATCAGCAAAGTACTTATATACTAATGGATCGAGATAATCGTGGGTATCTGAAATGAGTCCAATGCTTTTCAACGCTCGTTCATGTTGATTTGATGGTTGCAAAAACGAAACTCCTCATCCACACTATTTGAACAAACTACGATCGTACGATTTCTACCATATTTTTCGATCATCTGAAGGTACCACCTGCCTGCGTCTTTGTCAAGATTTGATAGTGGTTCGTCGAGCAGCAACAAACTCGAATCCGATAAAATGGCAAGCAATAACTTTAACCGCTGTTTCATGCCAGAAGAAAAATATCCAACATTCAAATGGGCTTTGCTTTTCAACCCAGAAATATCTAAGATTTCTTGAATACTTAATTGGTCAATTGGCGGCTTTACCGAAAAGTGAAATTTCAAATGTTCTTCTAAAGTAAACTCTTCAATCAGTTCAAGATAAGGTGCTGCTATTGAAATATGTCGATAGACTTCCTCTTGTGAAACTTCTGAGTTGTTCAATTTCCAACGAATATTTCCATCGGAAAGCATGGTGGATCCTGAAACCAACTGAAGTAAGGTTGATTTGCCACTTCCATTTGATCCCATAAAAACCCATCTTGAACCGGAAGCGATTTGTAGGTCAATGGACTTAAATATCCAGTTGAAATTATACCTTTTACCTGCTTGATGCAGAATGATTTCCATAAGGAAGTATTACTTATTCATCCTTGCCATATCCACGCATAATTCCACGCTTGGCATTTTGAATAAACAGGATGATTTCGTCGCGTTCAGAAGTGGCAGGCATTTCTGCTTCAATTTTTTGCAATGCAGCGGCAGTGTTTAATCCACTTACATACAAGGCTCTATATATGTCCTGAATCTCAGTAATCTTCTCATTAGAGAATCCTCTGCGGCGCAAGCCTATCGAATTGATTCCTACATATGCCAATGGCTCCCGACCTGCCTTAACAAATGGAGGAATATCTTTCCGAACCAAAGATCCTCCTGATACCATTACATGTTGACCAATTTGCACGAACTGATGAATTGCAGACATTCCACCAATCACAGCATGATCGCCAACACCTACGTGGCCAGCCATATTTACTGCATTAGCAATGATACAGTGGGCCCCAACCATGCAATCGTGCGCAATATGAGAATAAGCCATCACTAGAGTGTCGTGGTCTACTTGGGTTGTCATTTTATCGGTTGTACCACGATTAATCGTAACACATTCGCGGATCGTAACGTTATCTCCAATCTCAACCGTCGTTTTTTCGCCGCTGAATTTTAAGTCTTGTGGGATGGCTGAGATAACAGCACCTGGGAAAATCCTGCAGTTTTTTCCAATTCTGGCTCCATCAAAAATTGTAACATTGGAACCAATCCAAGTTCCTTCACCAATTTCTACATCTCCATGAATGACTGCAAAGGGATCAATTGTAACGCCTGAAGCTAGTCGGGCATTGGGATGTACGTAAGCAAGCGGTTGAATCATTGTCTGTAATTCCGGCAAAGGTAGAAAAAAGACCTATCAGTTACTCAAGCCCTTTTCTTTGACAATCTGTGCCATCATTTCGGCTTCAGTAACTGGCTTTCCATTTACGTAAGCAACTCCGCGCATGTGGCAAATGCCTCTTCGAATTGGAGAAATGAGTTCAAGTTTAAAAATCAAAGTATCACCTGGAATGACTTTCTGTTTGAATCGAACATTGTCGATTTTCATAAAGTATGTCAAATAATTTTCAGGATCTGGAACAGTATTTAACACGAGAATCCCGCCAACTTGGGCCATGGCTTCGATAATGAGCACACCTGGCATTACGGGATTCCCTGGGAAGTGGCCTCTGAAAAATTCTTCATTCATGGTCACATTCTTCACCCCTACTACATGGTTCTCACTCATTTCCATGATTTTGTCGATTAACAAAAACGGCTGGCGGTGAGGAAGAATTCTAGTAATATCGTTGATATTGTAAAGCGGCGGTTGACTCAGATCTACTTCTACTGAGTCGTTTTTTCTGGATTTTTCCTGCTTAATGAGTTGCTTAATCTTTCTTGCAAACTCAACATTGGCAGCATGTCCAGGACGAGAGGCAATGATTTGCGCTTTCACTGGTCTACCAATAAGCATCAAATCACCTACAACATCCAATAATTTATGTCTTGCCGCTTCATTTTGGTAAGATATCTCAACATTGTTCAATGTCCCATCTGCAGTTACCTGCACATCGTTTCTTCCAAAAATTCGGTTCAGACTTTCCTGCTCGTCAGATGACAATTGTCGATCTACATAAACAATCGCATTGCTTAGATCGCCTCCTTTGATCAAATCACTGTCCAGTAAGCTTTTCAATTCATGTAGAAAAACGAAAGTTCTGCATGCAGCAATTTCGGTGTTGAATTCAGAGATATCATTCAATTGCGCATGCTGAAAACCAAGTACACGAGAATTGAAATCGATCATCACCTTTACTTTGTAGGAATCGGCAGGAACTGCCATGATTTCGACACCACGTGCTGGATCATTATAAAAAACGTTCGTTTTCAATTCGAAATAATCGCGATCCGCATCAAGCTCAACGATACCAGCTTGAATCATCGCATCCGAAAACGGCTTGGCACTTCCATCAAGAATGGGAACTTCAGGTCCGTCTAGTTCAATCAATAGATTATCGATCGCTAAACCAGCCGCAGCAGCAAGTGCATGTTCAACAGTTGCTACTTTTGCCGCATGATGCTGAAGTGTTGTTCCTCTGGCAGTTTCAACCACGTAGTCAACATCAGCAGGCACTTCTGGCTGACCTTCAATGTCTGATCTACGAAAGGTAATTCCTTTACCTGCATCGGCAGGATGGAAAGTAATATTTACGTGTGCACCTGTATGCAATCCAACACCACTGAGGGTAACAGATGATTTAATGGTCTTTTGCTTATCAGCCATTTGTTGGGAATTGAGATTCTTTAATTAATTTTTCTAGTTCTTCCAATTTGCTCATGATTTCAGGCAATTTTCTGAAACCTACGTATGATTTTTTGTAATCCCCGATTGGGAAAGCTGGAGATCCTTGGATAATTTCTCCTTCCTTGGTGAGATTAGATCCTACACCCGATTGTGCGGCGATTTTTACTTTATCTGCAATCACAAGGTGACCTACAATTCCAACTTGACCTCCGATCATGCAGAAACGACCAATTTTAGTTGATCCAGCAATCCCAGTTTGGGCAGCAATTACTGTATGATCTCCAATTTCAACATTGTGGGCAACCTGGATAAGGTTGTCGAGTTTAACACCTTTACGAATAATAGTAGAGCCCAACGTTGCACGGTCGATGGTAGTATTTGATCCTATTTCAACATAGTCTTCAATAATCACATTCCCAATCTGAGCAACTTTCAAGTAATTGGAATCATCTTGAGGCGCAAAACCAAAACCATCGCCGCCAATTACAACACCAGAGTGAATGCGACATTCTTTGCCGATAATGGTTTCTGAATAGATCTTTACACCTGCAAAAATGGTTGTATCGGATCCTATCTTCACATTGTCGCCAATGTAAACCCCTGGATACAATTTTACGTTGTCGCCAATGATGGTATTTTCGCCTACATACACAAAAGCACCGATGTAAGGATTTTGTCCGATCTGTGCCGACTTTGAAATGTAATTCGGCTCTTCACGTCCAGTTTTATTTTGGATGATTTTATTGTACGTATCTAAAAGAATCGCAAAGCTTTTGTAAGCATCCTTCACCCTAACTAAAGTACTGTGAACAGCATGTTCTGGAGCAAAAGCCTCATTCACGATCACCAAGCTAGCTTTGGTATTGTAGATAAACTCTTCGTACTTAGGATTGGCAAGGAAAGTAAGTGAACCTGGCTCTCCTTCTTCAATTTTTGAAAGTCGGCTTACCTTAACATTTGGATCTCCTTCCACTCTACCTTCAAGGAGATCAGCGATTTGTTGGGCTGTAAATTCCATTCTTTTTACTTAGTTATTTGCGTCCAATTCCTTCGGATAACAAAGGAAATATTTACGTGTTGATTCAGTTAAAACAGACAGTCGCAGTTGATCAGAAGCTTTTCTTAATTCCATTATTTGTCCGTCTTTCAAACAAATATTGATCTTGTCATCTCCATCCTTGTATGCACTGTTGGTAATCTCACCTGTGAAAACGAAGTAGGACGAATCTTCTGCATTGTATCCTTTCTTTTCCCAAGCCTTTTGAAGTGCTTCGACTTTCTCTTTAGTATATGGTTGATTATCGAGCTGAATTCTAAGCAACTTTCTTTGTATTAGCCTTGTACTTAATTCTTTAAGAATTGGGTCAGAATGATTCAACCATTCTTTCGCGGATGCAAATATATCATAATCGTCTAAGCCTGCGAATGCATCTCTAAGCTCAGCATTTCTAAATCCTTCCGAAGTTGAGTATTTACCTTCCAAAAAGAATGATAAAGCAGAACTAGCATAAACCTTTTCTCCATTTTCAGCAAGGTATCGCGCTCTGCGTAACATATTGACTAGCAGATTCTCGGCCGATAAAACAGTCTTGTGTAAATACACTTGCCAATACATCAGTCGGCGTGCTAACAAGAATTTCTCAATGCTGTAAATCCCTTTTTCCAACACCACTATTTCATCATTTACTACATCTAACATTTTGATGATTCGGTCGGAGCCTACAGTGCCTTCAGCTACACCAGTAAAGAAACTGTCTCGATTTAGATAGTCTAATCGATCCATATCAAGCTGACTGCTAACCAATTGATGCAAGAATTTCTTGTGGTAAGTACCTTTAAAAATTTGAATACAAGTGTTGAGCTTGCCTTCAAATTCTCGGTTTAATTCTTCCATAAACATCAACGAAAGCTCTTCATGGTGAAGCTCCGGAATGATAGAATGTTCTAAAGCGTGCGAAAAAGGACCGTGTCCAATATCGTGAAGTAGGATTGCAGCAAGCGCGCCCCTAGCTTCTTCTTCGGTGATTTCGTGGCCACGATAGCGCAATTGTTCAATCGCCAAGGTCATCAAATGCATTGACCCAATAGCATGATGAAAGCGACTATGGTTAGCTCCAGGATAGACGTAATCGGTAAGTCCGAGCTGGCGAATCCGACGTAAACGTTGGAACCAAGGATGCTCGATCAAATCGAATATCAATTCATCTGGAATAGAAATGAATCCGTACACCGGATCATTGATTATCTTTTTTTTGTTTCGCGTAAGGTTCACTGGCAATATTTACAGGATAATCCTGTTTGTACAGGTAATTTTGGCTGCCACCAAATTAGACAAAATCATTCATGGAAAAGATAAACATACTCTGGGCCGACGACGAAATCGAACTGCTTAAACCTCACATCCTGTTTCTCAGAGAGAAAGGATATGATGTATCTACTGCAAATTCAGGCGATGATGCGCTCGATCTTGTAAAAGAGCAATCGTTTGATATCGTTTTTTTGGATGAAAATATGCCGGGAATTTCCGGATTGGAAACATTGGTAAAAATTAAACAACTTAGAAATGATCTTCCGGTTGTAATGATTACCAAATCGGAGGAAGAGCATATCATGGAAGACGCGATCGGGTCACAGATATCCGATTATCTCATTAAACCTGTAAACCCGAATCAAATTCTTCTTTCACTCAAAAAGATCCTTGAAAACAAGCGGTTGATTCGTGAAAAAACTTCGTCTGCATACCAACAGGAATTTCGTCATATCGGAATGACCTTAAGTGAGCGTTTGAGCTTTGTCGAGTGGAAAGAAGTTTACCAAAAGCTCGTTTTTTGGGAACTCGAACTCGGAAGAAGCCGTGAAGAAGGCATGGAAGAAATCTTGCGGATGCAGAAATCTGAAGCCAATGTTTTGTTCAGTAAATATGTTGCAAACCATTACCAAGATTGGCTCAATGGAAAAGATCCGTTGGCGCCCCTACTCTCTCATACTACATTTAAAAACCGCGTAGTTCCTGAAATCGACAAGGGTGAAACAACTTTTTTGGTGTTGATAGACAATATGCGTTACGACCAGTGGAAAGTGATGCAACCAATTATTTCTGAGTACTTTAAAGTTGAAACGGAGGATTTAATTTGTTCGATTCTTCCAACAGCAACTCAGTATGCTAGAAATGCCTTTTTCGCTGGATTGATGCCTTCAGAAATTGAGAAACGTTATCCGAAGCATTGGTTAAACGACGAGGATGAAGGCGGGAAAAACATGCACGAGGAATTCTTTATGCAGGAGCAGTTGAAAAGACTTGGCAAGGATGTAAAATCGTCTTACACCAAGGTGACGAACTTCCAAGCTGGTAAAAAGTTGGCTGAGAACATTCCGAACTTGATGCAGAATAAATTCAATGCAATTGTCTACAATTTCGTGGATATGCTTTCTCATGCTAGAACAGAAATGGAAGTAATTCGTGAATTGGCTGATGATGAAAAAGCATACCGTTCAATTACTGTGAGTTGGTTAGAGCATTCGCCTTTGTTGGATATCCTTCGTCAGATTGCCGATAAAAAGGCACGTTTGATTCTAACTACTGATCATGGTACAATCCGCGTTACTGAACCAAGCAAGGTTATTGGAGATCGAAATACCAACACCAATTTGAGATACAAGCAAGGTAAAAACTTGAATTACGAAAAACGCGATGTGTATGAAGTGAGAAATCCTTCGGATATATATCTCCCGAAACAACACGTGAGTTCATCTTTTGTGTTTGCCAAAGAAGATAAGTTTTTTGCTTACCCGAACAACTACAATTACTACGTGAACTACTACAGAAACACCTTCCAACATGGTGGGATTTCTATGGAGGAAATGTTGATCCCATTCATCACGTTAAGCACTAAGTAACATATACAACTGATCCCTGTAAGGCTTATAGAATAGCTTTACAGGGATTTTTTCATCTCTACACATTCACGATAAATGCGAATGATTTCGGAGGGATGATCAATAATGTAGTGGGGATTCTGGGCAGCCAATGCCTCTTGATTGGAATGCGAATCCCAAATTACAGCTACCGAAGTTGCACCAGCTCGATGTGCTGCATCAATATCGCTTGGTGAATCTCCAATGTAGATCGAATTTCTTGGATCAATCTTTAAGAAATTGGCTGCTTTTATAATGCCTTCAGGATCAGGCTTCGGCTTTTCTACTTGGTCATCACTTATCAGAATTTTGAAATGTTGATGCAATCTATGCGGATGAAGCATGATTTGAAGATCTCTTGAGTGCCTTCCGGTAACCATCCCCAGTGGAATATTTAATGCTTGAAGCGAATCCATCAATTCTGATATACCATCAAACAGCATAGTTTTACTGGCCATAGTGTGCTGATGTTCGAGGAAAAATTCGAATGCTTCCTTGCCTCTTGACTGGTCATTATCCATCAATTTGAGTAAGATTTTATCCGCAGCAATACCAAAATATTTTTGAATATCTGAAGATTTTATATGGTGCGCATCCATACTTTGCAATGCGAAATGGAATGAGTCCATCGCATGATCCAAAGAGTTTGTAAGGGTTCCATCGCAGTCGAAGATAATTCCGAATTGGTCTTCCATAATGAACCAAAGAAACTAAGATTTTCAGTTATGGCAGAATAAAATGAAGTGGAAGATTATCTTTGTGGCAAGGTTAACACAATGAAGATTAAGTTTAAATGCCAGGCAATCTCTGATTTGGCTGAAGCTGCAGAAATTTTAATCTCAGCCTTTGGGAAACATCGCGTATTTGCATTTTACGGTGATATGGGTGCAGGTAAAACCACCTTTATTTCTGCTATCGTGAAAGAATTAGGTTGTATTGATGTTGTGCAGTCTCCAACTTATTCTCTTGTGAATGAATATCAAACAGAAAAAGGTGGGCAAATTTATCATTTTGATTTTTATCGTTTGAAGGATGAGCAAGAAGCTTTTGAGAGCGGTCTTATGGACTTAATCGACAGTGGATCATGGTGTTTCATTGAATGGCCTGAACGAATCCCTTCGTTACTTCCAAACCAATTTGTAAAAGTTAACATCACACAGTTAAATGATGCACGCACATTTACAATGGAATTAACTACCTAAACTGTATCTTTAGCACACATCAAGCCGAACAGATTTTATGACCGGAGAAAACAATCCCTTGCTCAGATTTTCGCAAACGAGCGGGCTGCTCCCACAAGAAGAAATGCTCGAAGTGGCGAAGCGCAATTCTGATCTTAATATCGGAATCCCAAAAGAAACCTCCTTTCAGGAAAAGCGTGTTTCGTTAGTTCCTTCTGCGGTTGCAGTTTTGGTAAGCAATGGTCACAATGTTATTGTAGAAACAGGCGCTGGAGTTAACGCCAATTACCAAGACAAAGATTACAGTGAGGCAGGTGCACAAATTGCTTACAACACTGAGCAAGTATACAAATCGGATCTTGTTTTAAAGGTTGCGCCACCTACATTTGATGAAATTGAAATGATGAAGCCCAAACAGCATCTCATTTCAGCGCTGCAGCTTACTGTACAACAGAAGAATTATTTCAATCATCTCATTTCAAAAAAGATTACTGGTTTAGCGTTCGATTTCATCAAAGATAGATCTGGAATTTATCCTATCGTTCGCGCGATGAGCGAAATTGCTGGTAATACCTCCATACTCATTGCATCAGAATATATGAGCACCACCAATGGTGGAAGAGGAATGATGTTAGGTGGTATTTCTGGTGTTCCTCCTACAGAGGTTGTAATTATTGGTGCAGGAACAGTTGGGGAATTTGCAGCGAGAGCAGCTGTTGGCCTAGGTGCGCATGTGAAGATCTTTGATAATAGTTTGTATCGTTTGCGCAGACTTCAGAATGATTTAGGCATGCGTTTGTTTACGTCGATTATTCAACCACGTGAATTAGAAAATGCCTTAAAAACCGCTGATGTCGTTATTGGAGCCATTAGAGCCAAAGAAGGCAGAACACCGGTTGTAATTACCGAAGAAATGGTTAGCAATATGCAGTTTGGTTCTGTGATTGTCGACATTTCTATTGATCAAGGTGGGTGCTTTGAAACATCCCAAGTGACAAATCACGCCAATCCAGTTTTTAGAAAATATGGAGTTACACATTATTGTGTGCCTAACATCGCGTCGCGTGTTTCTCAAACTGCGTCAAAAGCCTTGAGCAATATTTTCACCCCAATCCTTTTGGAAATGGGCGAAAAAGGTGGAATGGAAAATTATTTGCGCATTAATGCAGGCGTTAGAAATGGAGTTTACCTGTACAATGGAATTCTAACGCATAAGTACATCGGAGAAACCTACAATATCCCTTATAAAGATTTGGACTTATTGATTGCTGCAACTCAGTGGTAGGGCTAATTTGAGTTAAATAAACACATAAATTAAGATGCAAAATGATTGGGTTCGCAGTTCAATACTGTGTGTCAATTTAGCATCGATTTATTTAATCGATTTAAACAAAAAATGCCGACCCATTTCTGAGCCGGCATTCACACTTATTCCAACCAAATTTAATTAATCAAAACCAGTTTCTTGGAAGCAAGTTTCGTTCCAAAATATTCTAAACTGTAATAGTATGTTCCAGCGTTAAAATTGTCGGCTTGGAGCCATACTGCTTGATTTGAACCCACTTCAGTTTGAATACTTTTTAAGCTCCTTCCAAACTGATCATAGAGAACGATTGCCGCACCTTGGAACTTCTCTGGTAAACTATAAACAATTTTCGTTTCTCCTTGAACTGGATTTGGGAAATTCTGCTCAAGCATTGGTAATTCTGCTTCAATTTGATCTTGATTTGGCATTGATCCTACGCAGTTTGTTACACTAGTTTTGCGACAGTTTGTAGCCCATTTTGCAGTACCGCATGCAGGTATACCTCCATTGGCAATTGGAGTAATAAATACCGCGAATGTTCTACCATTGTTTAATGCTCCCGCAGACATCGGATCAAAAGAAATTCCTGCACCTGTTAGTGTAGTTCCAGTAATGTTTGCGCTTGTCGAGTTGGTAAGCCAGTTTGTTGTTGAACTTCCTGAAGGACATGCACCTGAAGAACTTTCCAAGAAATACCATCTCCAAGAATAAGCACCAGAACCTACAGGATTTGAAGACAAGGTGATGTTAGAAGGATTTCCAGTTCCACAGAAACTTTCGTCAGCTAAAGTGATTGTTCCAGGATTAAATGGAGGCAAAACGGTAATTTGTCGAACATCTGAAGCCCAAGTTGCAGTTCCACCTGTTGGCGTTACTAAACAAGCATAGGTTCTACTTTGGGTTAATCCTGCTGACGGGTCATATGAAGATGAGGTCGCTCCGCTGATTAATGTCCAATTTGTTGTTGAACTTCCAACTGGAGCACTTTGGATACCATTTCTATAATACCATTTATACGTAAATCCTGTTGAGCCGGTAGGAACTGTTCCAAATGTAATAGGTGAAGGGTCGCCACCGGTGCTGCAAAAAGTTTGGTTACCACTGCTTAGTGCACCAAAACTTAATCCTATTGAAACTGTAATTTGTCTTACTCCTGCTGCCCAAGTAGCTGCGCCACAGTCAGGACTTCCTGCAGGATTCACTTGAACTGCATAAGAAATCGA
>CAMCXT010000033.1 GCA_945883545.1 Chitinophaga pinensis
GCTTCCAATTGCGTTTTCATAAAGTTTCCTTCATCATAACGAGGCATATCGTTTACACCATTGTTCGTGTGATTGAAAACATAAATGAAGTGCTTTCCACCAAGAATGTTCTGCAACAAGCCATTGTTGAAAATGATATCGCGTGGAGATGGATTAAAAATCATATCGCGACCATTGTCTTGTGCCAAACGAGAAGACTCACCAAAAGCAATATTCAAACGCTCTCCAGTTTCAACATTAACCGCATAACCAGGGAACCAGCCCATACCGTTACCGCTTCCATCAGGATTTCCTTCTTTGTTTACGGAAGGTGCCGCACGCATGTTAAGCTTTTCAGCTCCTCCTTCTGAATAGTTAGCATCATCGTTGGTTTCCAACACTGGACATCTAGACCACTTCGATTTATCCGGAGTAAGTACGATGTTAACGCTCTGTGTTTTAAAGAGGGTAGCTTGTGTTTGAATAATCGTTGAAGTTGAATAAGCTGGGCCATCCAAATTTCGATTTACCAATGCGAATGGAGCCCAAGTACCACCCAAAACCTTTTCGTAGAATTGAAGTGAATCAAGACCTAAATTATCGTCACAAGTTGCATCGTCAGGGTTTGCAGAAATACCAGAACGAATCCAATTTGCTGCATTTTCGCAACCTTCTTCATCTTGAAGGAAAGTTAACCAACGCTTCGTGTTGTCTCCAAATTCGCTAGATCCAGTGATGTAACCGTTACCGTTTATAACATCTTCACCAGGCTTAACTACTTGTTTAACTTCTAGCGACAATCCCCAATTTTGAATAACCTCTTCAATTGAGTTACCCAAAGTTGAATATGAACTTACAGTATCGTTTTTGTAAATAAGCTTCCAACCATCAGAATTAGTAAGACCATCTAAACGGAATTCGAAGTCTCCTTCAGGTACGTTGAGTGGATCTACCACTTTAATGTTAACTGGCGATTCGTTTACCTTGTAAGTTGGATTAGCCATCCAATAAGGAGCTGCAAGAATTGTCTCAATGCTTGCGTCTGTAAGGTCAGCTACGTTGCCACCGTTACCACGTCCTTCAATTCTGGTTAAAGATGGTTGATCTCCATAAGTAGCTTGAACTACTGTTCCTCCAAATTCAGGTGAATTAATGTGTGGAATTGCGGTATACACTTGTAATGTTGCAGAACCTTGGGTTCTTCTTCCTGCTAAGTAAGCATCGTTGAAAGTAGATTGATCTTTCTCAGCAACCGAGTAAGACAAAACCAAATAGTAATAGGTCTTGTGGTTGATCAATCTGTTATCTCCGGACGCAAATTGGTCGGTTGTAATTCGGAATGAATTTCTAAGACCTTCATTTTCGCCGTTTACTTCTTCAACAGGAACGTTTTCTTCCAAGTTAACATCGAAGTTACGATTGATCACCTGAGAAATTGAATCTTCGATATCACACTGTGCTACCAAACGTGCACGCGCAGGGTCCTTCAGATCGTTTACAGTTACAGTAAGATCTTTCAATTGGTAAATCTGATATCCTTGGAAAGCATAAGCTACATCACCAAAACCTGGGATTGCTGTTGTATCACGATAATTCGTGATTTCGCTTGTGTTGCCGAAAAGAAGAATTACTTCTTTGTCTAACTCAACAACTTTGGTAGCTGGAGCATCAGGACCGTTGATGATTGCAAAACAATTGTCGAACAAAGCTTGTGCGTCGTCATCTACAACTCTAAGAAGTTCAACTGAAGCGGTTGGGCCACCACTTGAAGCTCTTGCCCAAACAGCACCAACAGTGATTGTATTTACTGCACCCGGTGCTAGTGTAAATGGACCAGCAGATTGAACGAAACGACGGTCAGCAGGAGCATTTCCAAGTGATGTTTCATCCCAAGGAGCCTGAGGCAAACAGTTCGTACTCACCCCTTGAACAATTTGTCCAATTCCAAGTGGATCTGTATCTCCTGGGAACATGAAGTTGGTTGGTGTACCTGTTCCATATCCAGTTCCTCCATAAACCATAGAAGTACCGTCTTTCCAACGACCTCTTAGGTAGTTGTAAATATCTTGAGCGTCATCTGGGTTACCAGTAATTGTAATGTCGTTATTGTAATAAACAAACTTCGACATACCGATGCGCTCATTGTCGATAATGTTATCGCCGAAACCTAAACCATTGATAGCAAATGGTTCGACACAAGGGTCTATGTTACCATCAGCTGAATCGGCATCCATAAATGGACCTTCGAAGAAATCGAGACCAAATGCTGGTGGGTTTGAACCATAACCAGTAGCGGTTTCGTCTTCCGCATCTCCGTTGTAAGTGTATCCTAGTCCACGACCAACATCACAACCAACATAATCATCTAAGTAATTACCAAGATCCGAGTCTACCCATTGTCCAAAATATGTTTGCTGAACAGTGAATGTTGAACGGTTAATGATTTCGTAGTTGTAGAAAGTCATGTTGTTCAAGGCGTTGTTCGTAGCGAACGAGAAAGCTTGAGCACGAATTTCTAGTCCAATTGGAAAACCTTGGGTTTCTGAGTGGATATTTCCTTTATCGTTGAACACCCACCAAACAGTTTGGTCACCAAAAAGCTTGGCTTCACAACCTAAATCTCCTGTGATATCATAAGCAGGATGCTCAGGAATACCAGCAGTATCGCGGTAAGTTGGATCATATTCACCATCACCGTTTAAGTCGATGAAAGGAGCTAACTGAAATGGATAACCACTTGCAGCATCACCATTTCCTGGCCAAGTTTCAATCGCCTCGGTAGGCGCTGGAGTAATACCAAGTACATACTCCTCTACTTCCTTCTTAGTGATTTTCCAATGTCTATCGTATGCAAGACAAACATCTGCAGTAACAGAGGCATCTTCCAATTTCAAAGGACCAGGCCAGAAGTCATTACCCGTTTGGCGGTAGGTCATAGCAGCAACCTTTAAGTTACCACCATTGTCTACACCACCAATCCAAAGTGCTGATGCAAAGGCAGAGTGTCTGTTTGAGCCTTTTGGTACCTCATACTTGGCAGAATTGTTCAAATCCCACCACATGTCGCCAGAGGTAAAAATAAGGGCACGAACATTATTTAAATCGAGGTCGGTACGCCCAGAGCCTGGTGAACAGGCAGCAGCAGCCGATTTAGGCCCAGCTGGAGCAGCAAGTCTGCCGCCATTAAGCCCGAGGTTCTCCCGTGAGATCAGTTGCAAGCTAAGCAAGCTGACCAAAGCTGATATATAGATGCGAAGTTTCATGAATTCTATATTTTGAAAGGTCGTGATCAGAAATTAAGAATGGCACCAATCCGAATAATTCTTGGTCTTGCGAAGTTGTTCGGATCGTTGATTTTAGCAGTGTAAAGGTCGGCGAATGAAATAGGATCTACAGTACCTGCAATAGTTCCTTGTGAGGTTGCAGCAGCTAAGAATCCATCATCATCGGCATTACCAGTAGCGCGGTATACACCAACTACGTTACGGGCATCCAAGAGATTTTGTACCAAGCAGTAAACTTGAAGATCAAGTACTCGTCCGTTTTCATCATCCTTCTTACCAACTTTAATAGCGAATGATTTATCGATACGCATGTTGATACGGAATTGGAATGGAAGACGTGAACCATTCAATGAACCTTTCAATTGCGGACGATTAGCGATACCAAAAGCACCATCTTGAGTAAACGCAGATGAACGGCTGTAAGGAGTTCCTGAATTAGCTAGGAACACGAAGTTTACTCCAGAGTTCTCAAGGAAGTTCTTTCCGAACCAACGTGGACCATTGTATTCTTTGCCTTCTCCGAAACGGAAATCAACAGTTGATTGCAATTGGTGACGAACGTCGAAGCTCAAAGGAATAGTCGTTCTCAAGTTTGGCTGACCTGATTGGATCAAGTTAAGACCTGCTGAAGAACTTGAACCAGTACCATCAGCAAACTGAAGGGTATAGTTCGCAGTTAAGCGGATGTTACCCGTACGACGAAGATCGTATGCCAATGAAAGACCTTTTACGGTTCCAAAGTCGATGTTACCATAAGTTGTGTAGTTTACTGGGTATGCGTAGTTCACAGGGATTACCTGGATAAGGTTACGCAATTCACGGTAGAATGCACTGATGGTTAAAGCTGAACTTGTGTTCAATGCTTGTTTGAAACCAACTTCGTAGTCGATGGTACGTTGTGGTTTCAAGCTTGGGTTGTTGATCACGTTACCAATGTTATTGGCAATGAACAAGTAATCCAAAGGATCGAAACGAATCCCATCAGTAGGACGCTGAGTAAGCACATCGTAGTGAGCAAAGAACTGCGCTACATCGGAGATTGGGAACTGGAATGCAACACGTGGCATTACGTTCCATTGTGGTTTGTAATCTTCAAATGCACCTGAACGAACCACTTGGTTTGATGGATCCAACAAAGCTGGAGTAGCACGACCAGTTGAAGATGCTTGAGCAATCACAATTGGATCGGCAATCTCTTGTCCTTTAGCATTGTACCAACGATCCCCATTACGGTAACCTACAATGTTGTCGATATTGTTCAAGTTGGTATTGTTGATGTCACGTACATATACTACGTATTCATCTCCAATATTAGAAGGACGTGCATTGTCGCCAGTAAAGTTGAATTCGCCAGCTTTACGTGTTTCGTAAAGTGAGTAAAGATCTTTAGGAACTGGTTGGTTTGCATCGAAACGGTCAACACGAAGACCTACGTTGAAAATAAGATCGCGGAATGCGAATTTATCTTGAAGGTAGAACGCATAGTAAAGTGGTGAAAATGCTCCAATTTCACGGAGGTAATCACGACCATCTTCTGTTTTGTCGTTGAAGAATTGATCCAATGATCTACGGCCACGGATTTTATTTCCGTAAGCGTCGTAACCGTTGTAAGAGATCAAAGAAGCTCCACCTCCGCCGTTGAACAATTCGTCTGGACTGAACATGTTTAAAGAGAAAGTCCACGGGTCGAGGTTATCTACATCGATCCAATCTGTTCCATTCACAGCAAGACCTAGTTTATTACGTAGGTTAACGTCGAAAGTTGATTGTGTAGATCCGTTGTAGAAACGACCATAATTGATTGTGTCGTTAAACACACCGTCTGCATTGTAAACAGGCGATGGATTTGTAAGGTCTAGTTGCTCGATATGTCGGTTTGTTAACTGACGCATGATCGTCCACAAACGATTTGGCCCAACGAAGTAATTACGGTCGGTACGTTGTTCCACTTCTAGACCAAATGCAATCTCATGGCCTTTAAAGTCGCCCGATGCACTACCAACGATACGGAATTGCTCGTTGTTCGCTTTTTGCCATCCATCCCAGTTAAAACCAGTATTTTGATACAATGAATACACCGCATCTGGTTGATCACCATTAAGAAGACCACCTCCTTGAATTACCTGGAAAAGGTTTTCATAATTGCCTTCACGAATACCTTTTGATTGGTTGTAATACTGAGCAGTATAGTTCGAAGTATTCGGATTTTGTTCTGTCTGATAGTAGTTGAAGAGTGTATCTCTGAAACCAGTTTGAACGAAACCTCCAAGTGCAGATGTTCCAACAGTATCGAAGCCAAAAGTATAAATCGGCGCTTTGTAAGTGCGGAATTTACCTACATAACCATAGTTAAAGAAATTGTCTCTGTGGCGTTCGTTAAAACGTTGCACTTCGTTGCTGGTGTAATCGGCCTGAACTGTGTAGTAAAAGTTCTTAAAGTTAGAAGCTGATTTTTCTTGCTCTGTTGAGTTTCCTCCAAAACGCTGAGTGAACTTCGCATACGCACGGTAAGTATTGTCGATACGTCTTGGATTGTTCTCAGCGTTAAACATTGAATAGGTGTAGATGAATTCATTTCTATCGAAATAATCCCATGTACCACCAATGGTTAAGTTAGAGTTCTCAGAAAGCTTGAAGTCGATTTTACCTGCAAGACTTACGCGGTCTGCGTTAAAGTTTTCGCGGCGTTTTACGTTTTCGAAATCTGAAGCACGCACGTATTGCGCATTTTGAACGTTTCCTTGTCCAAGTGGAGCCGGACGAAGCGGATTTGCAGCTAGTTCAGCGAGCTTGTCTTTGTTCAAACGGGTAATTCCAACAGCTGAAGGATCGCGGTCTGCTTCACGGCTTAACTCTCCAGAAAGGAAGAAACCGATGTACGGCTTCTTAGAACCATCTGCAAGTTTGCGAGAAGCGATCGGACCAGTTACGTTGATACCAAGAAGGTTGTAACCATAGCCATCAACAGAACGAACAAGCTCCAAACCTCCATTTAATTGTGGAGACGGACCTCTAGTAGTGATGCTGATCACACCGCCGGTTGCATCACCATACATCGCTGGCACACCGCCGGTGATGATTTGGATCTGCTCGATACCTTGTTGTGGAATGTTTGTAGAACCGCGCACTTTGATACCATCTACAAAGTAGAAAGTAGCGTCGTCACGTGAACCACGAACGTTAATTGCATCGCCTTCATCTGCTTGGGTTACACCAGCAGTTGTAGCAGCTACAGATTGTACGTTACGGGTTGGAAGAGCGTAAATTTCTTCTTTAGTAACAGTTTTACCTTGATAATCGTCGATCAACGGAACGTCGTATTCAACAACTTCAAAGGTTTTGATCTCTACTACAGAAGATTCAAGCTTCACATCAACGGTAGTAATTTTACCGGCTGATACGACTACGCCTGTAGTTTTGATTGGCTTGTAACCAACATAAGTGGTTTTTACCTCATAAGATCCCGGGTTAATGGGCTTAATCTGGTATTCACCATTGATGTTTGATTGTCCAGCACCGGCCTGAATACCTCCATTTTCAACAATAATGTTGGCGAACGGAATAGGTTCTCCGGTTTTGGAATCCGAAATAGTTCCTTTTAGCGTACCTGCACCTGACTGGGCAAGTGCTGATAATGAAAAGGATAGGATTCCAACAAGGGTCAGGTAAAAGTTTCTTACCATACACTGTAGGGTTAAAGGGTCCACGATTTTTTCAAGGTTGCTAAGATAGAAATTGAAAGTCTTGTCAATTAAAAATTGTTAAAAAATAGATAACTGCCTAACATTCAGATAATTTAAGTAGTTCTCAATTTCATCTGGTGGCCAATACCTATGGGTAAAAAACGAGCCATTTTCAGACTTAACCAATTGATAAAAAGACAATTAATGGGTTTTTAATGTATTTTGATCCAAAACCGACTGTTCGACCCTTTTAGGTAACTTTTTCCTAACATCTGTCGTAGTAGCCCGATTCAAATCAATACAATGCCAATCCATCTTCTTTGAATTTCTTTAACAAAGATGAGGCACCCTGACAGGCTTTACAAAAACATAATATTGTACTTATCGGTGAAATGACATTCACTGGTGTAACAAATCGTTACAATTTCATAAGCTAACAGCCTAATAATGAAATAAATAATAGACAACAAAAGATTATCTCTTTCTACGTTTACTTCTATTGAGCTTGTCGGATTTCTTTTTTGCCGCTTTGATGCGCTTCTTCGTTGCCTTGTCTTGAATATTCAAGTGTCGCTTCTTCAAGCCTTCTTCAGCTTTGCGTTGCTTTTCGATCTGCTTTTCCTTCTTCTTTCGGAGCTCTTTCTTTTGCTTTTCCTTGCTTAATGGCTTCACTTGCGCCTCTACTTGATTGGCAGAGAACATTAAAATCAACAGCGAAAAAAGGAAAAAGCGCTTCATCATAACTTTACAAAAGTAGCAGGAGATTTATTTTTCCAACTTCATTTGATACGATAACTTTGAACACAACGTTGCTCTTACCTATGAAGTATTTCGTTTCTGCCATTTTAGGCATTTTTCTCGTGTTGCCATCTTGTAAAAAAGACAGCATCAACGATCAATTAGGCATTCCATACGTAAATGTATCTCGTTATATTTTCTTGAGCGATCCTAACTTTATTGGCTTAAATGCGGTAGGTGGATTCGCGTACTTGGATGCCGGATCAAAAGGCATAATCGTTTACCACAGAGCTTTTGACGAGTATGTAGCTTTCGACCGCCACTGCACTTGGAGAACGCAGGATAATTGTCAGGTCGTTAATGATACCAACACGACGGTTATATTGAATTGCGTTTGTTGTGAATCTAAATTTTCGATGGTGGATGGCACCGTTTTGAACGGACCTACCTTGAATGGGCTGCTACAATACAACGCACAGATTAGTTCACCAGGAACGCTACATATATATAATTAAAAAAGCATCAATCAGTCGTCTGAAACAGAGATCAGATTTTAGATTGTTTGGAAATAAAAAATCCTCGGCTTTTCTATAAAACCGAGGATTGTATGTTATAAAAGAAGAATCTTAGTAACGGTAGTATTCCGGCTTGAATGGACCTTTCACATCTACACCGATGTAATCAGCTTGATCCTTGTCTAGAGTATCCAATTCTGCACCTAGTTTACCAAGGTGAAGGAATGCCACTTTTTCATCCAAATGCTTCGGCAATACGTAAACTTTTCTTTCGTAAGCTGAAGTATTTCCCCAAAGTTCTAGCTGAGCTAAAGTTTGGTTGGTGAATGAGTTCGACATTACAAATGATGGGTGACCAGTTGCACAACCTAGGTTTACCAAGCGACCTTCTGCCAACACGATGATGTCTTTCCCTTCGATAGTATATTTGTCTACCTGTGGTTTGATTTCATCTTTTGAAGTTCCGTAGTTGTTGTTCAACCAAGCCATGTCGATTTCAGTGTCGAAGTGACCGATGTTACAAACCACAGCATTGTGCTTCATTGCACGGAAATGGCGCTCAGTAACGATGTCTTTGTTACCAGTTGCAGTAACAATGATGTCAGCTTGTTTCACAGCGTGATCCATCTTCATAACTTGGTAACCATCCATACAAGCTTGAAGTGCACAGATTGGGTCAATTTCGGTAACGATTACACGCACACCTTGAGAGCTCAAAGAAAGTGCAGAACCTTTTCCAACATCACCATAACCTGCAACAACTGCAACTTTACCAGCTAGCATAAGGTCGGTAGCACGACGGATCGCATCTACCAACGATTCGCGGCAACCGTATTTGTTATCGAATTTTGATTTGGTAACAGAATCGTTGATGTTGATTGCAGGAACGAGCAAAGTGCCATTCTTCATGCGCTCATACAAACGGTGAACACCTGTAGTCGTTTCTTCTGAAAGACCACGGATGCCTTCTGCCAATTCTGGATATTTATCGAATACCATGTTGGTTAAGTCACCACCATCATCCAAAATCATGTTCAAAGGCTTGCGTTCTGCTCCGAAGAACAAAGTTTGCTCGATGCACCAATCGAATTCTTCAGCAGTCATACCTTTCCAAGCATACACTGGAATACCAGCAGCAGCAATCGCAGCAGCAGCGTGATCTTGTGTTGAAAAGATGTTGCATGAAGACCAAGTTACCTCAGCTCCAAGTTCAACCAAAGTTTCTATTAATACTGCTGTTTGAATGGTCATGTGCAAACAACCAGCAACACGTGCACCTGCCAAAGGCTTACTCGCTCCATATTCCTGACGTAAAGCCATCAGACCTGGCATTTCAGCCTCCGCCAATTTAATTTCCTTGCGACCCCACTCTGCGAGAGAGATGTCTTTCACTTTGAACGGGATGTAATTATCCACAGCTACGTTATTTTCCATTTTTAGAATTTCGTTTCGGGGGGTAAAGTTAAAGTATTACGCCCTAATAATCACCAGATTTATGTTGAAATCTTTCTGATACCTCGTGAATAGGACAAGCTAGGAATTAGAATCTTTCCGAAATCTTTGGATTATTCAGTCAATCTGTCATTAATTTGGCATGGCATGATTGCTGAAATCAGACCACTAACCTTTTAAAAAGCAAAAGACTATATGTTCAATCAGGACGAATTTTACAAATACGCTGTAAAACACAGAGGAATCAGCTCTGCCACATTGCACAATTACACATCCATCTCAGCCGATTACATTTCTCCGACCATTATCGAAGAACGTCAGTTAAATGTTGCGCAAATGGATGTGTTTTCGCGTTTGATGATGGACAGAATCATTTTTCTAGGCGCAGGAATTAACGATTATGTTGCCAACATTGTGCAAGCTCAGTTACTATTTCTCGAAAGTGTGGATGCTAAGAAAGACATCCAAATCTATATGAACTCTCCAGGGGGATCGGTTTATGCGGGTCTTGGTATTTACGATACTATGCAATACATCGCTCCAGATGTAGCAACTATTTGCACTGGTATGGCTGCATCGATGGGTGCAGTATTGCTTTGCGCTGGTGCTCCAAAAAAACGTACTGCCTTGAAACACGCCCGCGTGATGATCCACCAACCAATGGGTGGAGCTCAAGGTCAAGCGTCAGATATCGAAATAACTGCAAGAGAAATTCAGAAATTGAAAAAGGAATTGTATGATATCATAGCTTTGCACGCCGGACAACCATACGATAAAGTGGAGAGAGATTCTGATCGCGATTACTGGATGACAGCTGAAGAAGCTCGTGATTATGGTATGATCGACGAAATCCTAACCCGTACAAAATAAGTTCGGCGATTAGCATGGAAAAAATTAAAGAGAAGTGTTCATTTTGCGGAAGAAGTAAAAAAGAAACCGCGATCCTCATTGCAGGCCTTGATGCATTTATTTGCGACATGTGTGTGAATCAAGCGCATACCATTGTTTCTGAAGAATTAGCAGAAAGAACTGGAAGTACCTTGAAACAAGAGGTGAATCTTCTCAAACCAATTGAAATTAAAAAACATCTCGACGAATACGTGATCGGTCAGGATGATGCGAAAAAAGTTCTCAGCGTAGCTGTTTACAACCATTACAAACGCCTCACCCAGAAAAACTTCAAAAAAGACGACGATACCGAAATCGAGAAATCAAACATCATTCTTATCGGAGAGACCGGGACCGGCAAAACATTGCTGGCCCGGAGCATCTCTCGAATTCTGAATGTGCCTTTCTGCATTGCCGATGCAACAGTACTTACTGAAGCCGGTTATGTTGGAGAGGATGTTGAAAGCATTTTAGCACGTTTGCTTCAAGCTGCCGACTATAATGTGGATTCTGCACAAAGAGGCATCGTATTTATTGATGAAGTGGATAAAATCGCCCGCAAAAGCGACAATCCATCTATCACACGAGATGTTTCAGGCGAAGGAGTTCAACAAGGTTTGCTAAAGCTCCTCGAAGGTGCTGTAGTGAATGTACCGCCTCAAGGTGGAAGAAAGCATCCTGAACAAAAGATGGTATCGATCGACACCCGAAATATCCTCTTCATTTGCGGAGGAGCATTCGATGGTATCGACAAGAAAATTGCCCGACGTATGCAAAGCCAAACCATCGGCTACACTTCGAGCAAGGAAAATGAATTTATCGATAAAGAAAATTTACTTCGTTACGTAAATTCTCAAGATTTAAAGAGTTTCGGACTCATCCCTGAACTCATCGGGCGATTGCCTGTTGTAACGCATCTGGATCCTCTAGATAGCGAAACACTTAAGCAGATTCTTACTGTGCCGAAGAATGCACTCGTAAAGCAATACATGAAGTTGTTTGCGATGGATGGTGTTGCATTGCAATTGGGCGAAGGTGTTTTGGATTTCATCGTCGTGAAGGCTCTCGAATACAAACTCGGCGCTCGTGGTTTGCGTTCAATCATGGAAGGAATCCTCACCGATTTGATGTTCGAACTTCCATCAAACGAAGACTTGAAATCGTTTGTAGTTACAGAAGAATATGCGCGTGAGAAGTTCGATAAGCTCAAACTTACGCACCTCAAAGTAGCTTAATACAATTAATTATTTCCCGCAGTTGCAATCTGGAGAAAGCAAAATCTCCGTTTGGGGAAACATTTCTTGAAGTTCTTCCCTTTCGGAAGTTGTCAAGATAATAGTTCGCATGTCGAGCCATTTCAGGTTCTCGAGTTTTTCCATGCTGCGGGGTAAAGCTGTGATTTCATTTCCCCAAATTTGAAGAAACTCAAGATTAATGAGATTACCCATTTCATGAGGCAAAGCTTGGATGCTATTCATCCCAAAATCTAGGTAACGAATTCTACGTAAGGTGCCAATTTCTTTACCTACAGAGGTGAATTTATTTCGTTCCAAATTGAGAATTTCGAGGTTTTCTAATTCTCCAATATTTGATGGAAGACTTGAGATTTTATTGTTTCCGAGATCGAGCTCTTTCAAGTTTTTAAACTTGAAAAGTTCCAACGGAAATGCTTCATACCCTTTCCGGCGAAGTTTCAACCTAAATACAGAATCGGGCTCTGACAAGGCTTTCTCGAGACTTGTATAAACCTTCCCTTCAACATGATACTCAGGTTGAGCGATCAATCCAATGGGAAGGATTGCACAAATTAACAAAGCGATTCGGATGAAACCTTTCATAACGATTCTAGCAATTGAGCAACCTGAAACCGATCATCTTGAAGCTGCTGAATAAGTTCATCTTTTCCTGCAAAGCGTTTTTCATCTCGAAGCCTATCCATAAAACAAACTTGAATTGTTTCACCATAAATATCTTCAGAAAAATCGAGGATATGCACTTCACAAGTAAGAATTAAATCTTCCGTTAATGTTGGGCGATAACCGACATTCAACATGCCTTTGTAAATACGATCTCGAACAATAACAGTTACCGCGTAAACGCCAATAGCAGGAATTAATTTCAAGGGATGTGAAATTCGCAAATTAGCCGTTGGAAAACCCAATTGTCGGCCCATTTGGTTGCCTTGCACGACTTCGCCTTGAAACGAATACGGATAACCCAAACAGCTGTTTGCCGTTTTAATATCGCCAAGAATAAGGGCTTTTCTAATAGCAGTTGAACTCACAGATACCTGGTCGATGTCGTGTGCAGGAATTTCCTCCACAGTAAAACCGTGAATGAGCCCTTGCTTACGTAAGCTTTCAAATGAACCTTCTCGATTTTTTCCGAAATGATGGTCGTAGCCAACCACCAATTTTCGAGTGCCAACAGCATCTACCAGTATATTGCGAATAAATGCATCCGAGCTCAGTTCAGAAAATGCTTTGTCGAATTTCAAAACCAACAAATGATCCACTCCAAGCGCTTCAAGTCGGGCGGCTTTCTCCTCAATCGACTGCAGAAGCTTTAGGCTTTGATCGTTTGGATAGAGTACTTGTCGAGGATGAGGATCAAACGTAACCACCACCGATTCTCCTTCGATTTGTCGCGCCGATTCGATTAAACGATCTACAATTGTTTTATGGCCAAGGTGCACTCCATCGAAGGTTCCGGTGGTAACAACCGTTTGATTAGGTCTTGGAAACGAGAGGCTTTGGTGATGGATTTTCACGACACAAACCTATGAAATAATCGAATCCGTAAGTTGTTGGGGCGAAAGGGCAATTATTCTCGTCCCCTGACTGAAGTCAGGGGCTGCGAGTAACTGAAGTCAGGGGCTGCGGGTGACCAAAGTCAGAGGCTTCAAGGCGACAGCAGTTAAGGGCTGCGGTTAACAGGTATTGAATCGTGAAACAACTCGCAGCCTCGGACTTCAGTCCGAGGACATTAAGATTCATGCTGATGATTATGATTTCACAGCGATCCAAATCCTTCAAATTTTTATTTTTTATAAACACTTCGCTCCGGGATGAAATAATTCATAATTTTGCGCCCGGTTTCAGGGGGTACCCTGAGCATAAAATTAACCGTTATGGCCCAAAGTACTGGAAAGATCGTTCAGATTATCGGTCCCGTGATCGATGTTCGGTTCAATACCGAAAACAACAAACTTCCAAACATTCTCGATGCACTTGAGATTACCCGTGAGAACGGACAAGTTATCGTTCTAGAGTGTCAGCAGCACATTGGTGAGGATACCATCCGTGCAATTTCAATGGACTCTTCCGACGGACTTCGTCGTGGAATGGACGTTGTTTCGACAGGAAAACCGATCACAATGCCGATTGGTGACCAAATCAAAGGCCGTCTTTTCAACGTAGTTGGTGAGGCGATCGATGGTATTGGCCCGGTTAGCAATGTTGGTGGATATTCTATTCACCGCGATCCACCAAGATTCGAAGATCTATCAACTTCATCAGAAGTTCTTTTTACTGGTATCAAAGTAATCGACTTGATCGAGCCTTATTCAAAAGGTGGTAAAATCGGTCTCTTTGGAGGCGCTGGTGTAGGTAAAACAGTATTGATTCAGGAATTGATCAACAACATCGCAAAAGGATACGATGGTTACTCAGTATTTGCTGGTGTAGGTGAGCGTACTCGTGAAGGGAATGACCTTCTTCGTGAGATGATCGAATCAGGAATCGTGAAATATGGTAAAGAATTCGAAGAATCACTTCACCACGGTGGATGGGATTTGAGCAAGGTTGACAAAGAATCTTTGAAAGACTCTCAAGCTACCTTCGTATTCGGTCAGATGAATGAGCCTCCAGGAGCACGTGCTCGTGTTGCACTTTCTGGTCTTACAATGGCTGAATACTTCCGCGATGGTGGAAGCGAATCTGCTAGTTCAGGTGGTAAAGACATTCTTTTCTTCATCGACAATATCTTCCGTTTCACCCAAGCAGGTTCTGAGGTATCGGCTCTTTTAGGTCGTATGCCATCTGCGGTAGGTTACCAGCCAACCTTGGCAACGGAAATGGGTTTGATGCAAGAAAGAATTACATCAACTAAAAACGGATCAATTACTTCTGTTCAGGCGGTTTACGTACCTGCGGATGACTTGACCGATCCGGCTCCTGCTACAACATTTGCCCACTTAGATGCTACTACGGTATTGAGCCGTAAGATTGCTGAGTTAGGTATTTATCCAGCAGTGGATCCATTGGATTCAACTTCTAGAATTTTGACACGCGACATCGTTGGTGATGCGCACTATGATTGTGCTCAGCGTGTAAAAATGACTCTTCAGCGTTACAAAGAGCTTCAGGATATCATCGCTATCTTGGGTATGGATGAACTTTCTGAAGAAGATAAACTTACTGTGACGCGCGCTCGTCGTGTTCAGCGTTTCCTTTCACAGCCATTCTTCGTTGCTCAGCAGTTTACCGGTTTAGAAGGTAAATTCGTAGCGATCGAAGACACGATCAAAGGTTTCAACATGATTATGGATGGTGAAGTGGATGAATATCCAGAAGCAGCATTCAACTTGGTTGGTACCATTGAAGAAGCAATCGAAAAAGGTAAAAAACTGATCGCTGAAGCGGCTCAATAATCTCTATAAGCGCATGCTACTCGAAATAATCACTCCCGACAAAAAGCTTTTCGAAGACGAGATTAAATCTGTTACCCTTCCAGGGATTGACGGATCACTCGGAATCCTCGAAAAACACGCGCCTTTGATTTCTGCTTTGAAAAAAGGGACAATCAAAATCACCGACAAGACTTCTGCAAAGCACAACTACGAAATTAACGGAGGTGTTGTTGAAGTGCTGAACAACAAAGTGATCGTGTTGGCTGATTAATTCGATTAAAAACTATTTTTGAAAAGGCATTTCGATTTCGAGATGCCTTTTTTTATGGTTTTAAGCTTATTCTATGACTTACAATTTACACAAGAATACTTCTGAGAACCGTTTTGAATTCGATTTAGGGGATGGCTCATTTGCTTTCATCACTTATAAAATCAGTGCAGGAATTTATTTGCTGCTTCATACCGAAGTTCCTGAAGTACCTGGTGGAAAAGGCATAGCGGTAGAATTGGCTGAACAAACGTTTAGCTTCCTCCGGAACGCGAACCAAAAAACTAAGATTTACTGTACCTTTTTGCTCAAATACTTAGGCAAACATCCAGAATGGAACGACATTGTTTATCATTCCCCGGAGGGAGAATAAAAACTTGATAATTAATTTCAAGGATTACAAATTTAATTCGACTTTAGATTTTAAGCATTTTGAAAGAATAATTCAGCTGGTAAACTGAAGTAATCTCTAAGTTTTTTGGCCATTTTCAAGGTGATTTCTCGCTTGCCCGATAATACAGCTGAGACATGACCTTTGCTCCCAACAATTGGCTCAAGATCCTTGGCTTTAATACCTTGTTCTTTCATTTTAAACTTGATAACTTCTAGAATATCAAGTTCTGGCAATTGGTAGTGTTTATCATCGTAATCTTTAATCAGAATCATCAATAACTCCAATTCGTCGTACTCCTTAGACATGGGTGTAGCATGAAAAATCTCCATTAATCTGATAGATGCTTTTTGGTAATCCTCGTCTGATTTAATTGCCTTCCAGTTCATGAGATTAGTTTTTCCAAGTGAGTATTGATGTGTCGAATGCGATGTTTGCTACATCAATCTTATCGTATTCTTTATGCGATCCGAACCAAATGATGTAGGCTGCCGATTGTAGAAAGTTAATTGAAAGTACAAGTCTAAAATTGTTTCCTTTAATGTTGAATACAACTCTACCATTGCCAACCAAACTAGCATTGCCATACACCTTTTTCAATTCGTTAAAATTGGAGAACGTGTATTTTGAAAACTCTGCATACCAAAGCATCAAAGGCATTTCAGCCAATGGATACCTACGAACGTAGTATAGAATTGTTTTCTTAACTAGAACTTTCACCACACGAAGATAACAAAGTTCTCAATTTGCAAACTTTCAATTACGCAATTTCTCAAAATAAATATCACCGCAGTTTGCCTATTTTAGCTGCATGCTCGACGATGAGTTTTACATGAAAGAAGCCCTTCGGGAAGCCCAAAAAGCTTCCACTGAAGATGAAGTACCGATTGGATGTGTGATTGTTTGGAAAGACCGTGTGATTGCACGTGCTTATAACAGAACCGAGCAACTGAAGGATTTTACGGCGCATGCAGAAATGCAAGCATACACCAGTGCATCCGATTACCTGAACAACAAGTACCTCAACGAATGCGTGTTATATGTTACTTTGGAGCCATGTGCCATGTGTTCGGGCGCTGCATTTTGGACCCAAATGGGCAGGATTGTATATGGAGCAACCGACTTTAAGCGCGGAATTTCGGCTGTTTCAAACCAAATTCTGCATCCTTCCACCCAAGTAACCGGTGGCGTTTTAGCCAATGAATGTGCGGCGCTGCTGACGGCTTTTTTCAAGAAAAAACGCGAGAGTGAAAGTTGATCTCCCCTACTCTGCTAAAAGTTTCAAGCTGCGCTGGATTGCTTTTTTACAGTCTTCGATCAACTCTTGAACAATTTCTGCCGCAGGTTTGATCTCACGAATTAAACTGCTTACTTGTCCCACTTCGAGTTCGCCTTCTTCCAGATCACCTTCGAACATGCCTTTTTTGGCTCTTCCTCGACCGAGCATTTCGGCCAATTTTTCTTTGCTTTCACCTGCAGCTTCTGCGGCTTGAATTTGTTCGGCAAACTGGTTCCTAAGCAATCGAACCGGAGTTAAAGTCTTAAGCGACAACTTGGTATCGCCTTCGGCAGATGTAATAATTCGATCCTTGAAAGCTTGATGCGCCGAAGATTCTGGGGTGGCGATGAATCTACTTCCAACCTGAACGCCATCAGCTCCAAGTGCAAAACAGGCTGCCATTTGCGCACCGTTTCCAATTCCGCCTGCGGCGATAACCGGAATTTTCACAGCTTGAACTATCTGCGGAATCAGCACTAACGTGGTGGTTTCTTCCCGACCATTGTGTCCACCAGCTTCGAAACCTTCAGCAACGATAGCATCTACACCTGCAGCCTCGCATTTGAGTGCAAACTTCGTATTGGCAATCACGTGAACGACCATCAAACCACGCTCTTTGAGCCAAGCAGTCCATGTGGCGGGATTTCCTGCGGAAGTGAAAACGATTTTCACACCTTCTTCAACGATGGTATTCATGTGCTCCTCGATATTAGGATACAACAAGGGAATATTCACCGCGAAAGGCTTGCTGGTGGCTGCTTTGCACTTCCGGATTTGATCGCGCAGCACATTAGGATACATAGATCCTGCGCCAATGATGCCTAAACCACCGGCATTGCTTACAGCAGATGCTAGTTCCCAGCCACTGCACCAAATCATGCCAGCTTGAATGATCGGAACTTGAATTCCGAAAAGCGAAGTAATACGTGTTTGCATGGGTTCGAAATTACAGCAAAGCCGATTTGAAATGTTAAGCCTATGTAATCAATTTTCCGAACCAGATGTGGATAGTTTGTTCACATCTTGTGCATGCTTAGAATGCAGTTTTTTCGTTTAACACTTAGCTTAGCAACAAAGGCACTCGTTATGGCAGCTAAAAAAATCAAACAAAAGAAGATTTTTGTACTCGATACTTCGGTAATCCTTTACAACCACAATTCCATTTATAGCTTCGACGACAATGATGTGGCTATCCCCATTACTGTGCTTGAAGAATTGGATAATTTCAAAAAAGGCAACGATACCAAGAATTTCGAAGCTCGAGAATTTATCCGTGAGATGGACCGATTGTCGGGCAACTTTAATCTCACCGAATGGCTTCCGATGGGAGGCAAGCTCGGCAATTTTAAGGTGGTAATGAATGGCAAAGGGAAGTACCTCGACGCTGTTCGCATCTTGGGTGAAGACAAGGGAGATCACCGCATTATTAACTCAGCATTAGCGCTCGTTGATGAGCATCCTGACTGTAAAGTGATCTTGGTGACCAAAGACATCAATCTTCGGTTGAAAGCCAAATCACTGAATCTGCATTCGGAAGATTTTGAAACTGGAAAAATCAAAGATGTAGATTCACTCTACACTGGTAACTCTGTGTTTTATGGTGTGAATGTATCATTGATTGATCAGATATACACCGAAGGGCATTGCAAGGCTGCTGATATTTTTGGCGATGAGCCGATCTTCAACCATTACTACATTCTCAAAAACGGGAAGCACTCGGTACTGACTTGGTACAATCCAGAATCGGGATTAATTGAACGGGTGGAGAAAACTTCGGCGTATGGAATCAGACCACGCAACGCAGAGCAGATTTTTGCCCTTCACGCATTGATGAATCCGAACATCAAGCTCGTTACCCTTCAAGGCGTAGCCGGAACGGGAAAAACGTTATTGGCATTGAGCGGTGCATTGGAGCAGAAACGGGAATTTCGTCAGGTTTACCTAGCTCGACCGATTGTGCCATTGAGCAACAAAGACATCGGTTATTTGCCGGGTGACATCAAATCGAAGTTGAACCCATATATGGAACCACTTTGGGACAACTTGAAGATGATTCAGAATCAATGGGACGAAGCCGACAAAGAATACAAGAAGATCACCGAGATGGTGGATAGCGAAAAGCTGATGATTACTCCTTTGGCTTACATCCGAGGTAGAAGCTTATCGAATATCTATTTCATTGTGGATGAAGCTCAAAACCTTACGCCTCACGAAGTAAAAACGATCATCACGCGCGCAGGTGAAAACACGAAGATTGTGTTTACTGGCGATATCTTCCAGATTGATACACCTTATTTGGATACCCAATCGAACGGTTTGAGTTACTTGATCGACAAGATTAAAAACAACCGACTGTATGCGCACATCACCTTAGAAAAGGGTGAGCGTTCGGAATTGGCGAATCTAGCGAATGAGTTGTTGTAGAACATCTCCCTGAACACCTCTCCCTTTCCCTCTCCACGGGAGAGGGAACTGCATCTAGAGCAAGTGGACATGACGCTTAATTGGATGTTTATATTGGAACTTATAGCTCACAGAAATTATGATCTATCCCCTTTCTCCTGTGGAGAGAGGGTTAGGGTGAGAGGTACTTAACACCTCTCCCTTTCCCTCTCCACGGGAGAGGGAACTGCATTTCGGTAGATGTGAAAATTCAGTTTGAACCCAAAAGATCACAGTTTATATGATCAGTCCCCTTTCTCCTGTGGAGAGAGGGTTAGGGTGAGAGTTACTTAACACCTCTCCCTAGCCCTCTCCACTGGAGAGGGAACTGCATTTCGGTAAAGGTGAAAATTCGGTTTGAACCCAAAAGATCACAGTTTATATGATCAGTCCCCTTTCTCCTGTGGAGAGAGGGTTAGGGTGAGAGGTTTACAAATTCACACATAATAAAGCGGCTGCACTTGATTACAAATGCAGCCGCTTTCTATGAGATAATCTACTATTACTTCTCGACAGTAACTACGAGATATTTAGACGACTTCCAGAATTGTTCAGGATTGGTAATTGTTAGGCTTTTTGCCTTCTTCTTGCTATCCATTTCAATCTTATAAGATGATGATGGATGTGTAGTGATAACCTTTGCATTTTTTGCGTTGATAGGAATGCTCATCACCTTCGAAACATCAATTTGAGTAAAGTAATCTTGGTTGAAATCAGACTTTAAGATCTTCTTTTTACCAAGGCCCAAGAAACCACCTTCTTTGTTAACTACACGGTTATCGCGGAGTTCTTTGTAAGTGCCAACGCAATAAAAAGCTGTGTTCATTTTCTGAACTTGCTGCTCAATTACCTGTGTCTTGCTCGATGATTCGCTCTTTAGATTATCGATGGAAGTGCTCATCTCAGTAATCTGGATGTTCATTGCAGCAAGTTGTTCTTTCAAGGTTCCGATTTCCTTGTCTTTTTCTGCCAACTGCTCTGTCATGCGCTGAATCATCTTCTCGAATTCAGCAATTTTAAGGTTCGATTTTTTCAACTTCGACTGCAAAGAACCAATCTTGTTCTTGTTCTCCTCCATCAATTCGTTGATGTAGTTGATGTCTTCGTTGATTCGGTCTTTCGCGTTGCCTTGAAGTTCTGCATCGCCTTTAGACGACGCTGAAATGTTTCCTTGGCGCTGCTTTACTTCGCGCAGATTGTCCTCAATTTCGTTGAGCGACTCCATGAAGGAATTAATGGTTGAATCTTTTGTAGCAGCTTCTTTCGCGATAGCTTCTTTTTCGGCCTTTAATTTTTCCATTTCTGGATTTGGCTCATCTCCTCCTGCGCATCCTACAAATAGGAGTGCAACAAGAGCCATTGACAGCATTTTTTTCATAAGGATTTGTTTTCTCTGATATCTGTTGCAAAGGTAGAGTCTTGATTTCGCAGGAATAGCCATTTAAAATGCCAACCTTACAAAAAGAATACACGGCTAGAATCGGCATCAATCCTGACAATTGTTGATAAACCACTCAATTGCTCTATTTTCAGCACTCTAAGTAGTTCAACATAACAGCTTTTTCAAAAAAAATCTCCGAAGGATTCTGAATTCTTTTTTCATTGCCCTTCGGAGAAAAATATATCTAGCTGATAATCAACAATTGGACTAGCCGAATTGCGAGATATGTCAGAAATGTGCGTTTTCTTTAACGCATCAGCACCATTTTGCCGATTCCTCGTTCAAAATAGGAATCGACTGCCGTTTGGCGGCGCTCAATATCATCGCCCCCTAATGATGTCCAAACCCTATATAAATAAGTACCATTGGCCAATTGGTCGCCAAATTCGTCGCGTCCATCCCAAGCAAATTCGGTCATATTTCTGCCAATACGAATCGGACCAAGCTCTGCCATGCGGATTTCTCGCACTACACGCCCAGTGATGGTCATGATCTGAATCCTGAAATCGTCGGGAATTTCGGAACCTGTAAGTGTAAACACAAAATGCGTTCGGGTACTGAATGGGTTGGGGTAGTTCAACACATTGGTGATTGTAGATTTGTTCACCACTTCGAACCGGATGCTGTATTGAACCGACCCACTGGCATTGTTCGATCGGTCTTTTGCCTTCACTACAAATTCATAGATGCCGTCTTCGGAGAATACTGGACGGAATTCTAATCTAGCTTTGTTCGCAGGAAGTGACGCAGGGATAAACTCAAGGCTCAAATTCCCATTAAAAAATACAGGCATCGCCGCCGCATCGCTCGGTTTCTTGATGTACAATCTGAACGCGCTGGTGTCGTCGAGAGCCAAATAAGGATTTTCATCCTTCAATTGAACAATGATCTCTGGACGCGGTGAAATAATGTCTTCGTTCAGAATGTGAACACCATCGAATGTCACATCCAACAGCGGATTTACTTGATCGCCGGTGATAAAGAAATCAAGTGATCCAATGTTGTTGAACCTGAATTGTTCCAATTGGTCTTGGTTCGGATTGGCTTCAACCCAAATAGAATTCAAGCCGCTGTATGACAGTGTCGAAACACTGATCGTATCATACAAGATTTCTCCTGCCGCTAAAGGCTTCTGTCGACCATAATTTACCGGATAAATGTTTCGCTCGGCATCCATCACCCAATAAGCCACCAGCATACTGTCCATGTTGTATGCACTGATATTCTCGATGGCAATTGCAACTCTTAACGAATCGCCTTGTTGCAGGGAATCGTTGTTCATATACAAACCTGCCACTTGATTGAGTGCACATTCTGGAACTGGATCGTAAGTTACTTGCCAACGGTCGAGCTGAACAGGAGTACGCAGTGAATCATCTCGCATGAAGGCGTTTAACTTCAGGTAGGTGTAATTTGAATTTCCAATGATTGGCGAAAGGTTGAAATCGCCCGATGCACCTGAAACTGCTTCCACAACAACATCCTCAACACCATCTGCACGAACTCCTTTAACTTGGATGCGCAAACTATCGCCAGGATTATCGAAATTCTTGGCTTTCCAACTCAAGGTGTCCCAATTGGTTCCTGGACCGATCAATGTGGAAGTAAAATCTCCGCTCACCCAAGAGTTATACATCTGTGCGTTAAGCACCAAATTGCCATTGGCAGAATCGGCAATCAGCTCGATAGCTGTTTCTGGATGCCCTTTTTTAACGAAGAAAATATAAGGATACTCGTTTGGAAGATGGCGAACACTGTCGGCTCCAAGGTTTTCGAAAGCCTGATAAACTGTTTCATCCCAAGTTTGGAATTTTCCGTAAATCCAAGTGTAAGCTAGAATATAATGTCCGTTTGGCACCGAATTGATCATGTCGCGCATGGCAGCCATTTCGGTAGTGGAATTTTCGTTTCGGAACACAAAATTAGCCATCCGAGATCCGCTCTTGCACTGGCAATTGCTATTGAACTGACCATATTGATTACCAATATCCCAGCAGTTTTGCGGAGAAAGCCAAGGCAACAACTCCACAGAATCGATCACAGCGATATACATGGCTCCATCGAGCGAGCATCCGGCATCGGCCCAAACTTCTGCATCAATTTTATAGGACGTATTCCATAATTCATCAATGTTATCAGGAAATTGAGGATATCCAAAAGCATAACAAGTGATGGCTTTGGCGTTCACTACAAAATCAAAGAATCGTGAATCGCGTAGGTAATCGATCTGGTTGAACTTGTCTTTCTTGAATTGAAAGAAATGGTCTTGCGCCCAACCTCGGCGGCCATCTATGTGTTGGAAAGACGTTTCCTTCCACTGGTAATTTCCACCAGGAAGCGAATCGGGTGAAACACGCCAGAAGTAAACCATACTGTCTTGAAGAACGATAGAAGGCGTCCAATTCAACACACCGCCCGGATGTGTCATGGTATGGGTAATCTTGAATGGACTGTTAAAAAGATCGGTGGTGTCGAGTTCGAACACATAGCCACGACTTTCTGCAAAAGGATCGCCAGTAGAAGCTTTTAGGGTTACTGTATTCTCGGGAACCAAGGCAAACTCATACGGCCAAACTGGAAGTATTTCTGCCGACTTGATGATCAAAGGAACTGTCACATTGTTGTTTACCTCCGAAAGTTCATCGTATTGATTTAATGGATCAATACGAATATTGAAGGTATTGATTCCAATTCCGCCCTTGATTAAATCGGTTGTTGGCAGTTTAAAAGACAACGTTTTTTCGTAATAAACACCTGTAAGTACTTTGTTGTATGTGGTAGTTAAACCAGTGTTGGGGAAGTTCCTCACGATTTCAACCACTAAAGGCGCATCGATCGCTCTTCCGATATTCGAGATTTTAATGTTGATCATAAATGAATCTACCTCAGTAGAAACTTCATTGGGATCGAAAAACACATTTTGAACTGTAGTAAGATAATCAGGTTTTGCTTGGGAATTCATGGCTACACCTGGATCTCCATGCAATGTTGTTTCTAAAATAACTGCCTTGCGGAAAGGGTCGTTGTTGGTAACCGCTCTCGCTGCTCGTTTCATGTTCATCCCCATCGGCTCGCCGTAGTAACGTTGTCCAAAAAAGCGGTACAGAGAATCGGTATAAGTGTGTAACTGGTTTGGAATCCCAAGCGATACAGAAGCAATGAAGCCGATCGTTCCCCGGTTAGGGATGAGGATAAAATCTTCACTCTTGCTCAAGCCTAATCCTGGTGGTTGGTGGATATCTCCAGCATAGCATGAATTTCCAATAAGAAATGGATATTTCCCTTGATTAGTGTAGGCAGAAGGCTCATCGATGCTTACATCAAAACCAGAACCTGTGGCATGTCCGAAGAAAGTCATTAATGAAACGCCACTGTTGATGTAGTCGGTAATGATCTGACTTTGACTTTGTTCAATTGGTGAAGAAGTGGTTTTCTGATACGTGTAAACCGTTCCACCAAAGAGCGTGTCTTCGATCGTGTTTTTGTAAGTTCCGAGGTAATTGAGATACAATTGCTGTTCGCCGACACTGGTTCCTCCGCCGAAATGTAGTACTTGTTTCATCCATGGCGCGGCAGGCGCGGATTCGTATTCTTGCACCTTATTGAGGTATGCAATCACATCGGCACCATTTTTAGCCGCCAATCGACCCGTGGCCAAAGCAGGTTCATAATCGGCCGAATTGTTCAAACCCGCAGTGAGAAGAATATCTGAAGATGGAAAACCATAAGTCGGCACCAAGCATTGATTCCAAGCATCAACATCGTTTCGGATGTGATGGGTTGAAATCGACTTCCCAAGTAAATACAAGTACTCAGGCTTGTTGTTCCAATTAGAAAGGGTTGTATTGGCGAAATTTCTAATCGACAATGGATGCTGTTCGATCCCGTATGCGAATTGATCGATCAACTCGTCGATATAGAAAACCGAAGTGCTGAATTTGTTGTTTCGATAAGCCCGATAAGATTCGGCTTCAGACGCCAGCGATCGGTGGGTAACGATGAGAAAGTCAACTCCCGTAGCTTGTGGAATGTTGTTGAATTTTCCAGGTTGACCGGCAAGGTAATTAATTGCGCGGATCGATGTAGAATCGATGTTAATGAACTGACTTGCAGAGGTTACGTAGCACTCTTTTTCGGTTCCGTTTCCATTGGGAAGTAATAGCTTAAAAGCATTCGCTTGAAATACGGCTGGAATACGCTTCCCATTGGTGAGATCGTAAACATACACTGCCGAATTGGATGCATTGAGCGCGGTTAAATTGAGCAGATACTTATCCCCGGAAGGGTTATCTGGAATAAACATGCGGTAAGCCGTGCTGTTTTCCATGTTGAAATTGTGCGGATAACGCCACACATAATTGGAGAACACAGAATTTGAGGTTACCAAAGCACCACTCGAATTGTTGATGCCTAAATAGCTGAACTTGTAATTGGTAGAAGTTGCACCGAGTAAATTGGCAGCAATCGTCCGGTTAAAAGTTCGGCTTCCATGGCCTTCGAAAACTGAATCCAAAACAGGTTGGTTGCCCAATGTGAGTTGGTAGCGATGGTCTTCGAATTGTGCTGCGTTGGAAACAGATTTATAGGTAATCTTCAGCGTTGCGGCTGGCCCTGTTGGAACTGCATTCGTGCTGGGAAGCGCTGTATTTTGATTCAGCAGAGGCGCGGTAAATACAGGCCCCGACCAACCTTCTCCTTCGGTATAATCGGGATCAGTAGAATTGTTAAAATCGGTTTTCCCGAAGTAGTAAGAACTCGTGTTTTGATTTATAACTTGATTGATGAAATAAGGTGCTACAGTGGCTCCGGTAAAATTCTGATCAGTTTCTAAAGTGAAACGGCGGTTATTGATGGAATTGTTCCAAGTGATATAGTAAACCGCAGTATCTGAAAACAATGAATAATACGGATTGCTTTGTTCAGTGGATGGATTGGCGTACAAACGGCTATCGAGCCATCCATCGTTTTTCTTTCCATAAAACTCTACAAAATCGCCGGTATTCCATGCGCCATCTGCTTCACCTTCCACATGGATGAATTGCTCTTCCCCCCTTCCATAAACCTGCAAATTTCGCGGATCTGTGGCTGTGAGTTCAGGAATTGCTGCGGCCAAACTTTGCCATGTAAGGCGATAGATGCCGTTGTTCCAAACTTTAACTTTGAAATATTTCTGGTCGTAATTGATCCACTCGTTGCCAAAAGACTGAGCCTGCAAGTATGAAATGCTTAACAGAAAAAGCAGGGTAAGTAATCTTTTATACATAGGCCATACAATGGAATATTAAATAAACCTGTGGGTTATTCTTTTGTTTTCTTTTGGTTGATATTGAATCGAAGTGAGAAAACATTTGAGTAAAGCGCTGTGCTCTGATCGCCAATATCGGTTAATGCGTAATCGATGTTGATGGGACCGAGTTTAATCCCTACACCCAAATTCGGTTGATAGCTAAGATCTCTGCCAGTTTGATCGGCATTTACTGTTGTTTGGAAATTGCCAATTCCACCGCGAAGGAAAATGAGTTTCTTGAAACCAGCTTCGAAGCCGAACACAGGGTTCATCGACCAATTTTGATCACGAACAAGCGTGTTGCGCATCCCGTCGAAAGTGGTTTGGAGGTCAAGTGAAGTTAAAATCGAAAACTTACTGCCCAACTGAAATTCGCGTGCGGCTCCAAGGTTTAATGTTGGAAGGGTAATTTCGGAAGAGTTTACTGGAATAACATTTCCTGTAGCATTGTAAGCTGCTCGTTGCGAATCGCTTAGATTAAATGACCACGCGTTGAAGGTGCTTGAAACATCGCGCACCATAGCTGCGAATCGCCATTTACTTTTCTCGTAACGGATTCCGGCATCAAGGCCGAAACCCCATGCATTTGCGAAATCTCCAATTTTTCGGTTGATGATTTTCGCATTGGCACCGATGCTAAGGCCCTCGGTTTTTAATTTTCGAGCATAGGAAAGCAGGATGCCCAAGTCGGCCGCAGCAAATTTTGTAACACGGTCGTAATTGATGTTTCCATTGGCATCGATCAATTCTGAAGTATCGGCAATGTCGTCGATTCCGAAACGCACTACCGAGATCGCGATGGCAGAACGCTCATCAATTTTGCGGGCAAATGCACCATAATCGTACTTGGCAATACCTGCAAAGTATTCGGAGTGCATGAGGGCTACTTGGGTTTGATCGGACATAGCAACCAACGCTGCTGGATTCCAATAACCTGCTGTAACATCATTCACAGCGGCAGTTTGTGCCCCCGACATACCAAGAGCTCTTGCTCCAACACCGATAGTGAGAAACTCGTTGCTGTATTTTACTTGTGCTTGAGTGAGCACTGGCAAGGCTAACAAGGCCGTAAATAGAGAAAGTCTTTTTATTTTCATGCAAGATGGCTTATTAATCGTGCAAATGATTTTAGATGAGGGCATTGTAATCATGGAAATCAATTATGTGAGCCCATGTAAATCGTTTTCATGAAGTAAATATTTTGTACTGGACGAATCTTTTTTTCCTTTGCACTGTAAAGCAAACATGCTCCATCTAGAAAATGATTATTATTACTTATGAAAAGGCTGATTAAAAAGTCGCATTTCGACAATGTAAACGCCATGAGATTTTTAGCAATTCTGGCAATATTTTCGGCACATGCAATCATCACTTATAATCAGCAGATTAAGGTTACTACTTTGTATTCTGATTTGAGGCAATTTACCGCCAATATTAATGACGCTGCATACAGTTTGCTATTTATACTAACAGGTTTTTTGAACACTTGGAGCATTTTCGAAGAGAGATTTATCTACAAGAAAATGAACGTGTTACGATTTTATATGCGGAGAGTTTTCAGTGTTCTTCCGCTTTATTTTGTCGCTTTTATACTTGGAAATTACATCGCCCCATTTTTCGCTGGCAGCGTAAATATGCCGAGTTGGGAAAAAATTACTGAGTGGCAATACCTGGTATTTATTTTCAATTTCGGTTACGAGGAAACTTGGAATCCACTGTTAGGATTTACAGGAAACATGTGGTCGATCGCCGTTTCCATACAATTTCTGATTGTTTGGCCGTTTTTGATGGATTTTTTCAGACGAAACGAAACCATCATGTTTGGCTCCTTGTTATTGGTTTTCGCAGGATTCACTTGGATCACTGGAGGAGATCCCGCTTACCAATTCAACACCCTCAATTTCATTCCTGAATTTGTGGTAGGTGGATTTGTGGCATATATCAGTTTCTTCAAGTACCCAAGCTACAACCGACTCAAAGAAAATACACGCCGAACCATAGGAGCCACTTATCTTGTGTTTATCATTTTCATGGTCTTACGGGTGAAAATATTGAGTCAATTTACTGAAATCCCGCAGTTTGTTTTGCATTTTGCTGAGAAAATATTGGTTGCTGGAGCACTTGGCTACTTCTTGTTTGAACAAAACTTCAATTCGAACTCGGTGTTAAAAATGGCTAAACTCAAGTTCATGACCTTCCCGGGGAAGATTGCGCAGAGTTTATACACTTACATGCCTTTGGGAATTCTCGTAGGATTTATCACTACTGCATTTTTGGTTGATACTGAAACATTAACTAGTGTTACTTTGCTTCGTCCTTTTATTGCTTTGTTTGTGACTTTCGCAGTGTCGATTTTCAGTCATGAATACTTTGAGAAGAAGTTTCTTCGACGCAAGAAAAACTACAACCCTACCCGAGAATACAACCCTGTTGGTATAGCCGATGTTAAAACGAAATCTTCCTGATCTTTTCACCTTAGCAAACCTGCTCTTTGGTTGCATTGGGATAATGCTGGTGCTAAAAGGAGAACCTGTATTGGCTTGTTACACTATTCTAATTTCAGGTGTTTTCGATTTTTTTGATGGCATGATTGCCCGTGCTCTGAAGATCAACAATCCGCATGGAAAAGACTTGGATTCTTTGGCTGATGTGGTGAGTTTTGGCGTTCTACCTGGATTTTTAGCCATGAGTTTGATCAATGGCTCCGATGATGCAATCTTCGATAAAATCTGGTTGATGGGCTTTGAAACGCCTGATGGCCTGAGCTTGCTGAGCTATGTGGCCTTTTTAATTCCGGTGCTTTCGGCTTACCGATTGGCGAAATTTAACCACGACACCCGCCAAACGGATAGTTTTATTGGATTGCCAACTCCTGCCAATGCGCTATTCTGGTGTGGCTTGGTTGTAGGAATCGATTCTGGAATTTGGTGGCTAATTGCCACACCAGTAGTTATCGTATTTCTGAGTGTATTTTTCAGCTTTCTGCTGCTTGCTCCTCTACCAATGTTCTCTTTTAAAATGAAAAACTATGGCTGGGAACACAACCGACTTCGCTACATCTTCTTGCTTTGCTGCTTACCAGTTTTGATTATGCTTCAAGTGGCCGGATTGGCCGCAATTGTAGTCTTGTTCATCTTGTTTTCGATCATCCAGCAATTGGGCTCGAAAAACAAATCCGAATCAGTTTAACTACTGAGCGTTGATGCTGTAGCTAAAGCTTTCCATGATTGGATTGGCAAGCAACTCTTTGCAAGCTTTCTCTACCATTTCACGTGCTTCAACTTCAGATGTAGCTTCAACTTCTAGCTGAACATGCTTTCCAATTCTAACATTTCCAATAGAAGGCAAACCTAGATTCGACATACTGCCTGTTACAGCTTTCCCTTGAGGATCTAACAATGCCTTGTGTGGCATAACATCAATTTCAGCAATGAATTTCATCTGTTTCGAATTTGTGGCGAAGATAATACTTCCAATCGCATCAAAGCGTTTCTGATTTTGGCCGAAGCTCAAAATTTTTCCCAAGATATACACGTCGCACTGTTTCATCGGCGGCTAACTCATCGGCCGTACCTGCTTTGAGAATTTTACCTTCAAACAAAAGATAGGCACGATCTGTAATACTCAAAGTTTCGTGAACATTGTGATCGGTGATGAGGATACCGATGTTTTTTCGTTTTAAACTGGCAACAATGCTCTGAATATCTTCCACGGCTATTGGATCTACTCCTGCAAATGGCTCATCGAGCAAGATAAACTTGGGATCAGATGCCAATGCTCGGGCTATCTCTGTTCTTCTGCGTTCACCACCCGAAAGCAAATCTCCTTGACTGTGGCGAATCTTCTGCAAACTAAACTCGTTGAGCAACGATTCCAAACGCTCTGCTTGTTGGACTTTGCTGAGATCTGTCATTTCGAGCACCGAGCGAATATTGTCCTCTACACTGAGTTTCCGAAACACTGAAGCTTCTTGTGCTAAGTAGCCTACGCCAAGTTTTGCACGCTGATACATCGGTAAAGAGGTGATATCCTTGTCGTCGAGAAAAATCTTTCCTGAATTCGGGCGAATCAACCCAACAGTCATGTAGAAAGTGGTGGTTTTACCTGCACCATTTGGTCCAAGCAATCCCACAATTTCGCCTTGGTTCACTTCAACCGAAACATCGTTTACTACGATACGTCGCTTGTATTTTTTGATGAGATTTTGTGTGTAGAGCTTCATTGCAAGTTAAAATCTGATTACCAAAGAAATCCTCATCCCAAATGCCTTTGCTTGTGGTCTTTCGAGATGCGTCATTCGCCAAAGTGCATCCACCCTCACCACTTTGAAAATATTCTCCACTGCAACACCCGATTCCAGATAAGGTCTGTGAAACCTTGGATCTTGGCCTCCTGGATAAAGCAGTTGTGCCCTATTGGCGGCCGACATATCGCCGATCACCGATTTCAGCGTGAGAACTTCTCGCCATTTTAGTTTTCGTAGCAAAGGTATCTTATTCAGGAAAAATCCTTCGAAATGATGATCAACAAACAGATAAACATAGCGATCGCTCGCAAACTCGAAGATGTTCATCATGTTGAAAGCCATTTGATCCAATGCATACGTTTGACTGCCTTGGTGAACTTCCAAAAATGGATATGGCGCATTTCCCCAAATTTTACCCACATCCAATACATAATCGGTATAGCCCAAAGGCTGAAGCCGGAAACGGTCGCTGATTTTAAACCGAACTTTGTAGTAGCTAAATTGTGACCTCAACACATTGGGCAAACCTGCTGTAAAATCTAACTGCAACACTGGATACTTGGAGCCCGCACTGAGTCGATCGAATTCTCCAGCGATATACTTATCCTTCCAAGCAAATCGGGTATGGAAAGTAATTTCTGAGGTGGTAATGTTGTTAATCGATTGCAAATTCTGCCCTTCGTATCGGTTGAATTTAAAATCCCCCAGCGGGGTGAGGCGGCGATTAAGTACACTCAAACGGTTGAGTAAACCCGGGAAGTACTCATATTCGTAGGTGGCCTTGAATTCTTCCACATTGGTTACATACTGCAACTTGGTACGCCTGAACATAGACGTCATGATATTGTCGAGCTGCAACGAATTGGTACTCAATGAAAGTTG
>CAMCXT010000034.1 GCA_945883545.1 Chitinophaga pinensis
ATGTGCAGGTATTTAGAAGGTCAGGGAAATTGTGGTTAGCTACCAAACAAACTGATCATAAGTCATTTGTTGAACAAGAGGAAATGAGTATTCAAATGAATCAGGTGATTGAGCCAAGCACACCTATGGATTATCAAGATATGGATTGAGTATTTTGAGTTATGAACAGGCTCGTTTAGAACTTTGCATTTAATTCAAATATTGATGTTTGAAAGTATTTTGATATCGAATATCTTCACTACTGGGTAGGGGAAAATGGTGGGTTTTTCCCAATAAAAAAGCAGACTTAAATCCAAATTTTCTTTTAAACAAAATTTTCTAAATTGGTATAATCTCATCCACCAAGTGGATAAATCTTGGGTATTTGGTATTGTTCTAATTTTGAAAGCGCTGCACAAACAATTGATTATTAGAGTCATTATGCAGTCTGGTTTTATTCTTGAAGATGCATAGAAAATCAACCACCTGAATTTAGATGATGTCTTTAACAATGAATTACATAATAATAGTTGGAATATGCTTTATGGGAAAGCCTTTCAATTCAGGTAACTATGTAGCCCTACAAATCGGATGTGTGTTAAATAAACACACCAGTTCTAACATTGGTAAACTGGAAAGCAATTTCCAAACCTGAACAATTCTATCAATTCAATACCTCTACCTTCACTTTCACCAAACCGGCGCCTAACATATTTAGTTCTTTTGCAGCTGCTTTACTTAGATCAATAATACGGTTGGTTCCTTTCATTCCTCGGTCGTTCACTTTTACAATAACCGATTGATTGTTTCGAAGATTTGTAACTTTTACCAATGTTCCAAAAGGCAAATGCTTATGCGCCGCAGTTAAACTATCCTGATGAAAAACTTCACCGCTGGCTGTTCTTCGACCATGAAATTTGTCAGCATAAAAACTAGCTACTCCAGTGTCAAGTTTGGCTTTTCGTTTCTGAGTGAAACCTGATTTTGCAGCAATTAAACAGCATATAAACACGATCGTTCGCATGATTATTCTGATTTAATTTTTGATAATAGGACAATTGCAAATCAAAGATAAGAGATAATCCTGTAAAATGTCCGTCTCTGTAAGGAATGGGAAGGAATTGAGCAATTTGAATATTCGAATTTAAGTTGTAGTTTTCGACCCGAAAATGAATCCCAACAAGCCGTCCATATTGATAACTGGTGCCAGTGGAATGGTCGGCGGGCATATCGCCTTACAATTGTTATCAGCAGGGATAAGTATTCGGTTGTTGGTTAGAAATCGAAAGAAAACTGAGCATTATTTAAATGAACTCATCGTTTTCTATAAGCTCGAGTTGAAACTCAGCGACTCCAATATTGAATGGTGCGAAGGTGATTTGAGCGACATTCCAGCTCTGGAAATCGCGATGCAAGGGATGACCTCCGTTATTCATGCTGCTGCTTTGGTTTCCGTTTATTCGTCTGATACGAGTAAGATGAACAAATCAAACATCGAAGGCACTGCCAATTTAGTGAACTTGGCGCTCGTTCATAAGATAGAATGGTTCGGTTATGTGAGTTCTGTTGCTACTTTGGGACCCAATCCAGATGGCTTGGTTGATGAGGATTATTTCTGGAAACCTGGAAAACATCATACCATTTATGCTACCTCAAAGTATATGGCCGAACAAGAAGTCTGGAGAGGTCAGGAAGAAAGATTATCAGTATTGGTCGTAAATCCAGCATTCATAATCGGACCTTCAACAGAAGAAAGAAGCAGTGCACGTGTGTTTTATCAATTGAATCGAGGGATCCCTGGTTTTATCAATGGTGAAGGAGGTTATGTTGATGTTAGAGATGTAGCTCAAGCCATGGTGAGTTTTTGGAAGTACCAAGAATGCAACAAAAGAATCATCCTTTCATCCGAAAACTTAACAACACAGGCGTTTCTAAAGAAGTCGGCTGTTGCATTAAACGCAAAGATTCCCAATCGAGAAGTTTCTGGTTGGATGGTAAAATTAGCGAGTAGAATCGATGGATTGATATCCTTTTTCCTTCGTAAAAGACCAACAATAACAAAAGATTTAGTGAGAATGTCGCTTTCTAAAAATAGGTATGACAATCAAAAATCTATTAACCTAGGAGTCCAGTATCGATCAATAGACCAGTCGCTTGCTGAAATTGCTCCATTCTACAAAGCCCAATTTCAAAAGTAACCTTGTTGCCACAGGCTAAGCAAATCCATTGAAATCGCAACAGTGTAATGCAATATGGTGCCCGGTAGAATGCTGCCCGATCTTAATGCCATCTTCCCTAGGAATATACCAGCGATAATCGCGGCGATAGTTTCAGGCATTGGTTTGCCAAAATGAATCATACAATACGGAATGACTGAAATGTAGACTGCGTTTTCATTGAAAAATTGCTTGCAGTTGAACAGAATAAATCCTCTGAAAAAATATTCTACGCCTACAAATTGAAGCAGATAAAAAACTTCCCAAACAATGAACCTCTGCATTGGGAAATCACCTTTCGGAAAGTAGTAAAACGGATATGTAGCTTGAAAATGCGCATTAAAAGAAGCAACGACAACCAACGGAATTACAATCAATAGCATCAACAAATAAATTCGAATGTGTTGCTTCGGGACATTCAAAGAAAGTCCAGTTTGAGCAACATTTTGTCGAAACACCAATCTCGAAAAGAGCAGCGGCAGAAGAAAGTAGAAAATCACACAGCCTGCAGCCCATGATAGCATTCTATGATAATGTTCAGGGTGCGACCCATTCAGGAAAAAGTCAAAGAAGATACTGGCCAATTGTTCTCCTGAGCCCAAGTATTCTTTAAATGTTAGCATCAGGCAGATAAAACAAATAAGAGAAGTCAGTTTGATTTCCGATTTGCTTTTAAACCACTGCTTTAACATCAACATTACTTCGATTTTAAGGTGCTCAAGATGTAAATAATTCTGTTTATAACTGTGAAAATTAAAGCATAAAGCCCTTTATGTTTTTTGCATTTTTGTTTATTCAGGATGAAAATGTTAATACCTATAAAATTCCAAATCTTTGGCCCAAAGACGATGTTGAATCGAGCGATAAAAGGGCAATGGTTCAGTTTAAGGACCGCGCTTGTTTTTACATTAACATGTTTGATGTTAAATGTTGGAAATGTTGGCGCACAAGATCTTATGATCACCTCAATTGATTCATCAGCCTTTCCGGAGGTGAAGTTTCAGATTGTATACAAAGGCAAAAAGAAGTTCGATAAAAGTGAATTGTCATTGACTCAAGACAGTCGCCCTCTCGCCTTTACAATCAACGAAAGTGCACCAGGATCTGCTCCTGAAAAAGGTCGAGCGATTTTTTTACTGATAGAGGCTTCAGGCAATACGTTTGGAAAACCATTGATCGAAATGCGCGAAGGTGTGATTAGCGCAATGGACAATCTCGAACCTGAGGATTTATTCAATGCAGCTACATTTGGTTCATACGAAGTTGACAGTGTTGGCTTAGTAAAAATGGCCGATCATTTTTCGGCTTCACATGGACAAATTCGCGAGTCGATCATCAGCAAAATGAGGGCTTTTGAAGATACCGCCCTTCGATCCGATTTATATAAAAACATCCTTGAGTCGATAAATTATTTCAATGCTGAAAAGGGCATTCCACAGCATAGAATTCTCATCGTGCTTAGCGCGGCTCGAAACAATAGCAAATCTCCACAAACGAGTTCCAGTGTTATTGGAACCGCTAAAGAATTTGGAATGCCTGTTCACTCTATCACAGTGCTCTCTAGCGATAGTGCTTATAGCGCTGGGAGGATGGATTTGATTAGCCGTAAGACCAAGGGAAAATATTTCACCTGCAAATCGCAAATTGAAATTGCAAATGCGATCACCGACATCCTGAATTTACCCGTTCCTGAAAGCATGAAGGATGCAACCTACGAGGTTTCACTTACAGCATTCAATGAACTACAATTAAATACCGCCAAAATTGAACTGAACTTCAGAGGAACGCGTCAAATTATTACAGCAAGTACTTTTTCAGGTGGTAGCTTAATTCCTGAAGACTATAGAAAATACATGTGGATTTCGATTGGCATCTTAGGACTAATCGTAATAATCATGATACTGATCAATGTATTTTCAAGAAGGAAGCTAAGATTTTCTAGTAAAGAAAATGATTTGACTGCTCCTGAAATTATTGAGGATGAAGCTCCGATTATCGAGGAAAAACCGCAAGTACCAACCATCAGGGTTCAACAAAAGTCAAGCTACAAAAAGCAAGAAACCGAAGTGTCTTCTCCTGTATTTCCTAACGAACCACCAAAGTCGAACGGACCAGTTGTTTTGGTGAGTTTGAATGGAAGAACACAGACCTACCCATTAATCAAGGAAGAAACTTTTATTGGAAGGCACGATAGCAACGACATTCACGTTCCTGAACAAACAGTTACTGGTCGCCATGCGGTTATCCGATTAAAACTTGGGAAGGTTTCAATTGAAGATTTAGGAAGCACCAATGGAACCTTTGTAAATGGTGAACGTATTCGATCAAAGGAAATCATGCCAAGCGACCGAATTCGGGTTGGGCAAATAGAAATCACAGTTAAGGTATAGTAGATGCTGAGAATTGGTAAAAATCTTACGAACGACTTGGTTATTAAAGACCGAGCTGCAGAAGATTTTCACTGCATTCTATACTTATCGAAAGGTGAACTTGTTGTTGAAGACCTCAAAAGTCACTACGGAACTTTGGTGAATGGCACCAGGATTACACATGCAATTCTCTACCCTGGCGATGAACTTCAAATTGGATTCACTCGAATCGAATGGCAAAAGTTGATGCCCGCGCTACAAGCAATTGGCGACAATTCGGATGCAGAATCTTTTTTACAAATGCAGGATCTTAATCTTGAGGTTAGAGATGAGGAATTAAAACCTGAACAAAATCAAGATGAATCAATTTCGATTGGTGATTACACAATAGATTCAACAAACGAGCTGCTCGACAAAGCGCGGCTTGAACTCTCAATAAGAGAGCTCGATTATTCAGTATCGGTTAATGCTCCTTCGGAGGATGTGAACATTGATTCCACTCAGCCTTCAACAGAAAATACAGATTCAAATTCAACCGAAGTGTTGGATACAAAAAAAGAGGTTGGTGAAATAGAGCTCCCAAAAGCTGAAACCTCAAGTATTGGGAAAAACCAGACAAAAAAGAAGAATCCTTATAAGGTTTATTATTTTACACTGATCGCCATGCTTGCCTTGATGATACTTTCAGGCTTATTGATCGCATGGATCACTGGCTAATCTTTCGATAAAGAAATAGCCTCATTGATAAACCTTACCAACGGGATTCCAATGGCCAAGGTTTCTGAAATCTGGTTGACAAACTGCGGCGAAGAAACCTCTTTATCACTAAAACGCTTCGATACTACGAAACTCTTGTATTTGAGCAAATCGGCTGCAGGATGTTCCTTTTCAAATCCCCTCGGCATCGATTTCAGTTGATCATCCATTAGATCGCCCCAAGTAGTAAGAAACGATTTCTCTTCTAAAATCTTCCTGAGCTCCGAAAAGTTGAAGTTAATTTCTTGACGAATGGCGTTCAACTCAGTTGATTGAGGCATGTAAATTCCAGCCGCTATAAAAGACTCCGAAGGCTGAATATGCACATAATATCCAGCAATAGCTTCCTTCTTGTTTCCGGGACTTAACCAGAAACCAAGGTTGTTTTTGTATGGGGTTTTATTGGCAGAAAATCGAGTGTCTCTATAGATTCGATAGATCGCCTTGGCAGGGTTAATTTCTGCAACATCAGGATCGTGGGACGATAACTGAAGGATAACATCGGTGCAGAGCTGTATAATTTCTGCTCGGGATTGGTCGTAGGTCTTTTTGTTGGCCTGAAACCAATCCCGTCTATTGTTAGCAGATAAATCTTTAAGAAACCCTAAGGTTGATTTCATTCTTTAGTAATTAGAATGGAAGATCGTCCTGTTCGTCTGATTTAAAGAAGGAATCGTTATCATTTGAAACTGGCTGAAAAGCCGGAGTCGGACTTGGTGTATAACCTTGCCCTTGTGGAGCTGGATTATAGTTTTGTTGTGGAGCAGGACCTCCAGATGTTGGTGCCCCAGCAGTTGCAGGATCAAGCTTCCATGCACGAACTTCAGTGTACCATCTTTCGTTGTATTCACGCGACTCGATGTTGATGCTTGCTTTCACATCATCGCCTACTTGATACTTTCTGAGAGAATCAACCTTTTCTCCCCAAACCGAACAACAAATCCTTTTTGGATATTGATCGTATGTTTCTAAAACAAATTCCTGTTTTGTCCAGGAACCATTTTTTCCATCCCCAGTAACAGGATTCATTACCTTGATGAGTTTGCCAGTAATTTCCAAAGCCATATAGATTAGTCTTGAACCATCAAAGGTAAAGCATTGTTAAAGGGATTTTCGAACATTCAAACAGTAGTTTTTCACATCTGTTGTGAGTAAGTTTTGAAAAAGTTTCATACTCACTGGCATTATTCATAAATACCTAAATATCAAAATGATGCTACTTCTCCATATCTTAGATTTTAGGAAAATTCTATTGAATGCAGGATTTTTCGTTCGCATTATCCACGAAAAGAGGATATTATTAACGATCAACATCAATTGGTCTTGAACAATATCAATTCAGACTCGTTTTTTAGTAAATTTGCAGCCCGAAATCCAAGCGAAAACACTCTTTTCTATGAAAATACTTGTGTGCATCAGTCAGGTGCCCGACACCACCACGAAAATTTCATTTGTGGACAATGATACCCGCTTCAATGAAGATAAGGTACAATACATCGTTAACCCTTATGATGAGTGGTATGCTTTGGTTCGTGCACTTGAATTGAAGGAAACTCTTGGCGGAAATGTTACCATCATTACAGTTGGAACATCTGCTGTTGACGCAGTAATCAGAAAGGCACTGGCAATTGGTGCTGACGATGCTGTACGTATTGATATGGATCCATCGGATGCATTTTCAGTTGCAAAATCGATCGCTGATTACGCTACTGGAAAAGGATATGATATCATTCTTGCAGGTAAAGAAACTATCGATTACAATGGCAGTGAAGTGCCAGGTATGATTGCTGCTTTATTGAATTTGCCATTCATTGCACTTGGTTCTAAACTCGACATCGAAGGAAACTCTGCAGTTGTTGAAGTAGAACTTGATGGAGGAATTGAAGTTATCAAAACAACCCTTCCAGCTGTAATTAGTGCTGCAAAGGGTATGGCAGAAGCTAGAATTCCGAACATGCGCGGCATCATGGCTGCAAGAACCAAAAATATTGAGGTTATTCCTGGAACCGCTTCGGCATTGGTTGGTGTGAAAAAATTCACGCTTCCAAATGCTAAATCGGCAGTGAAATTAATCGATCCAGACAACATGGATCAACTTGTTGAACTCCTTCATTCTGAAGCTAAAGTTATCTGATATGGCAGTTTTAATATTCGCAGAAAGTACCAACGGGAAGCTGAAAAAAGCTTCACTTGAATCGATTTCTTATGGTGCACGCATTGCAAAAATGCTTGGAACCGAAGCAACTGCCTTAGTTTGTGGTGAGGCTTCAGCAGAAGAACTTGCAAAAGCAGGAACATTTGGAGCTCAAAAGGTGCTCCATGCTAGCCAAATGCCTAGTAATTTTGATCCGCAACTCGCATCTACGCTAGTTCTTAAAGCAGTTGAAAAAATCGGAGCGAAAACAATCATCTTCAGTCACGACTATGCTGGAAGATCTGTTGCACCACGAATTTCTGCCATGCTTCAAGCTGGTTTGGTTTCAGGAGCTGTTTCTCTTCCAGACCTTAGCGCTGGTTTTAGTGTGAAGAAAAATGTTTTTTCAGGGAAAGCGATTGCAGAATACGTTATTCATACAGATGTGAAAATCATTTCACTTCTACCGAATTCAGTTCCAACAGAACAAACCAACACTGAAGCTTCTATTGAAACATTTAATGATGCAACTTCTGGATATGTTTCTGGATTGAACATCACAAAAAAGGCCATCGACAATTCTGGAGGTATTCTTTTAACCGAGGCTGAACTAGTAGTTTCTGCTGGCCGAGGCATGAAAGGTCCCGAAAATTGGAATATTGTAGAAGAACTTGCCAATACGCTTGGCGCTGCTACTGCTTGCAGTCGTCCAGTTTCTGATATCGGATGGAGACCACACCATGAACACGTTGGTCAAACAGGAATCGCAATTCGTCCAAACTTGTACATTGCCATTGGAATCTCCGGAGCCATTCAGCATCTTGCTGGTGTAAATGGATCGAAGGTGATCGTTGTCATCAACAAAGACTCGGAAGCACCTTTCTTTAAAGCTGCTGATTATGGTGTAGTTGGTGATGCAATGGACGTAATTCCAAAGCTTACTGAAGCATTTCGTAAGTTTAAATTACAAAACGCATAATTTGTCCAACTTTTCTGACGAAAGTTTCGTACTTTCAACAGATTGCTCATGAAGAAGATCAAGCTCGATATTTCGGGACTTTCCTATAGTCAAACCCAAAGTGGAGCCTATGCACTTGTACTAGGTGAAAGTGGCGGTAAACGAAGACTTCCCATCATTATAGGTGGATTCGAAGCTCAGGCAATTGCTATTGAACTCGAGAAGATGGCTCCTACCCGCCCCCTCACCCACGATTTATTCAAGACCTTTGCTGAATCGTTTCAAATTTCAGTTCAGGAAGTTGTGATTTATAATCTAGTGGAAGGTATCTTCTATGCAAAGCTGATTTGCAAGCAAGATGGCGCAAACGATGTTGAAGTTGATGCTCGAACAAGTGATGCAATTGCACTTGCCGTTCGCTTTAAATGTCCGATTTACACTTACGAATTTATCCTGAGCTCAGCTGGAATTCTCATAGATGATGAGGCTTCAGGAACAACTTCTGCTGGTGGAGATACAGAAATGGCTGCAGAAGCTGGATTGAGCAATACCGTAGTGTCTGATTCTGGTGATGAACTAAGCCGCAAATCGAAAGAAGAATTAAAAGATTTGCTTAGGTCTGCAATTGAAGAAGAAGCCTATGAAAAGGCTGGAAGAATTCGCGATGAATTAGCGAAGCGCCAATAAGCTTAGTGCAACCTTGCTTCAAGTACCCTGATTTCTCTTCCCGGAGAAGAATATTCGTATAGGATTTTGTGAACGAATGCGCAAACTGGCAAATCTAGTCCGAGGCTTTCATTCATTTTCATCAACGACTTCACAGCAAAAAATCCTTCGGCAACCATGTTCATTTCTAGCTGAGCAGATTTTACCGTGTAGCCCTTTCCGATCATTTGACCAAAAATTCGATTCCTCGAAAATTGGGAATAAGCAGTAACCAGCAAATCTCCGAGGTATGCACTCTCATTGGTATCTCGATTTTCCTTTGGAACAGTAGCATCTAGAAAACGCTTGATTTCCTGCATGGCATTCGCTACCAGCACAGCCTGAAAGTTATCACCGTAATTCATACCTCTAGTGATACCTACTGCAAGCGAAATGATATTTTTCATTACGGTCGAGTATTCGATTCCCTGCACATCGTTTTCAATGACATGCGTGTGGATGTAACGACAATTGAGCAAATGTGCCATTTTCCAAGCTGGAGGCATCGTACTTGCAGAAATGGTGAGATAAGACTGTCGTTCCATGGCCACCTCTTCAGAATGACATGGACCTGCAATGATGCCAATTTGATCTGTTGAAACGCCGAATGATTCTTGTAAATAACTGGTTACCAATTGATCAGAACCAGGAATCATCCCTTTGATTGCAGAAAAAATAAGCTTTCCTTGGAAATCAGTTGATGATAAGCCTTGTAAAGCCTCAGAAACGTAAGCGGCAGGCAAGGCTAGAATCACGAAATCGGACTTTGAAATAGCATCCTTGATATCGTGAGTTGGCACAACTTTATTAAGATCTAGATCAATATCCGAAAGGTATTTCGGGTTTCTAGAATACTCTAAAATGTACTCTGTTTGTTCAGCTGAACGCATCCACCAATTGATCCTAACAGGCCCTTCACTAAGAATCTTCACAATAGCCGTTGCCCAACTTCCGGCGCCGATTACAGCAACCGAAGGCATATGAGGGGAAGGTTGTTCGCTCATAAATTAAACTAGAACTGCTGGTTGGAAAATTTCTTGTAGCTTGTTGATTGTGAATTCGATTTCTTCTTTGGTGTTGTACTTACTGAATGAAAATCTAACATTGGCGCGGGTTGGATCGGTATTGAGCGCTTGCAAAACATGTGAACCAACATTCGACCCAGAGGAACAAGCACTTCCGCCAGATACTGCAATTCCATTGATATCTAAACTAAACAGCAGCATATCACCAACTGAAGATGGCGGAAAACTCACATTGAGAACAGTGTACAAAGAATCATCCGAAATATCACCGTTGTATGACACACCTGGAATTACTTCATTGAGCCTTGAGATCATGTAGTTTTTCAACCCTTTGATATGCGTTTCATGCTCGTGAAGATCGCGGTATGCAATTTCCAAGGCCTTTGCTAATCCGATGATTCCGTAAAGATTTTCGGTGCCACCACGCATATTTCTTTCTTGTGCACCACCATAAATAAATGGTTGAATGCCGGTTCCTGAGCGGATGTAAATAAACCCAACACCTTTTGGACCATGAAATTTGTGGGCTGCACAACTCAAGAAATCAATAGGTATTTCGTTGAGATCTAAGGCGTAATGCCCCATGGTTTGCACTGTATCTGTATGAAAAATACCATTGTGCTTTTTCACCATTTCGGCAATTGTTTTCAATGGGATGCGTGTAGCTATTTCGTTGTTAGCATGCATCAGTGAAACCAAACTTCTTGAGTTGTTGCTCAAAAGCTCCTCAAGGTGATTCAGATCAACACTACCCTTTTCATCTAGATTAACAATGCTGAGTTTAATTCTCCCATCATGCGCTAGCACTTCAAGAGTATGTAAAACAGCATGATGTTCTGTTGGAGCAGTGATTGCGTGAGTGATACCTAAATCAACAATTGTCCTAGTGAGCGCCATGTTGTTGGCCTCGGTTCCACCAGAAGTGAAGAAAATTTCAGCTGGTGCTGCGTTGAGCAAACTAGCAATTGACTTTCTCGATTTTTCTATCGCAGCACGGGTCACTCTACCGTAAGAATGTATGGATGAAGGGTTCCCGAAATGCTCACGCATGTAAGGCAAAATGGCTTCAATAACTTCATCATCTAGGCGCGTTGTAGCTGCGTTGTCAAGATAAATGGGCATATGGATGGTTTTTATTTATGATCAAGATTTTGTCATCATTTCGGAGGTAAACTCCTTGATATCGTGGATGATTTTATTAGCCAAATTATCGGCAGTAGCCATGTTTTCGGCTTCGCTGTAAATTCGAATGATCGGCTCAGTATTCGATTTTCTGAGGTGAACCCATTGATTGTCGAACTCGATTTTTACTCCGTCGATAGTATTGATAGGCTGTTTTGCATACTTCAGCTGAACGCGACTCAACACCTCATCCACATTGATTTCTGGAGTGAGTTCTACTTTATTCTTGGAGATGAAATAGTTCGGATAGGTCGCACGAAGCATCGAAACCGTTTTTCCAAACTTGGCTAAATGGGTTAAAAACAGGGCAATTCCAACCAAGGCATCTCTTCCGTAATGGAGCTCAGGATAAATGATTCCACCATTTCCTTCACCTCCAATGATCGCGTTGTTTGCTTTCATCATTTCAACAACATTCACCTCTCCAACTGCAGATGCAAAATACTGATTACCATTATTTTCAGTAACTTCACGTAAAGCACGTGTTGAACTTAAATTAGATACCGTATTTCCTGGCGTATGCTTCAGGATGTAGTCAGAAACTGCTACCAGTGTGTATTCTTCACCGAACATTTCGCCATCTTCACAAACCAAGGCAAGACGATCAACATCTGGATCTACTGAAATCCCAAGGTGAGACTTCGTTTTCACTACAGTTTCACTTAAATCGCGGAGATTTTCAGGAAGCGGTTCTGGGTTGTGTGGAAAATGACCATCAGGAGTGCAGAATAATTCGGTAACTTGCTCTACACCAAGCGCTTTTAGCAGCATTGGAACGGCAATTCCACCAGTCGAATTCACTGCATCCACCACAACTTTAAAGTTCGCTTTTGCAATTGCATCCTTATCGACAAGTGGAAGATTTAAAACCATTTCGATATGCTTGGCAATATAACCATCCATATGAATATGTTTCCCTAAATCGTTCACATCAGCATAGCTAAAACCTTCATTTTCTGCGATGTTCAATACTGTCTGACCATCTTCAGCTGAAATGAATTCACCTTTTTCATTCAAAAGTTTCAGGGCGTTCCACTGTTTTGGATTGTGGCTGGCAGTGAGGATGATTCCTGCGTGCGCTTTTTCTTCAGCAACAGCTACTTCCACTGTTGGTGTGGTGCTTAAACCAAGATCAATTGCATCTATCCCCATTCCTTGTAAGGTTCCAACCACGAGATTGGTGAACATTTCACCAGAAATCCTAGCATCGCGGCCGATTACAATGCGCAATTTGCCTTGCGGATGGCGAGCTTTCACCCAAGTAGCGAAGGCTGAAGTGAACTTTACAATATCCACCGGCGATAATCCATCACCTGGCTTTCCTCCTATTGTTCCTCTAATTCCTGATATTGATTTGATCAACGACATAATTCAGTTTTTCTATGAAGTTTGCAGCAATTAATCTTTTAGATTGTAATGTTTCAGCTGATTGGTTTCGTGTTCAATGGCTTTGAAGATTTCAGGACGAACGTTCACCAAAGGCAATCTCACATATTCGTCGGTGATTCCCAGAACCTTTAGCGCCGCTTTAATACCTCCAGGATTTCCATCAGCAAACATAAGTCGCGTAAATTCAAGCATTGCGTTGTGCATTGGCAAAGCGTCTTGATATCGATTCTGCATGCAGTAATTTACCATCGTTGAGAATAACTTTGGAAGTGCGTTGGCAACTACCGAAATCACTCCATCACCACCAGCAGCAAGGATCGGCAAAGTCAAAGCATCGTCGCCAGATATCACCAAGAAATTCTTAGGCTTGTTACGGATGATGTTCATGATTTGCTCCATGTTTCCTGAAGCTTCCTTGATGCCAGCAATATTTTTGCATTCCTCAGCAATTCTCAATGTTGTGTCAGCGAGCATGTTAGAACCTGTTCTGCCAGGAACATTATAGAGTAAAATCGGACGAGGCGCTGCATTGCCTAGAACTTCGTAATGACGAAAAATCCCTTCTTGCGTTGGTTTATTGTAATACGGCGAAACAGATAAAATTCCGTCGATTCCAGTGAAATCGAATGATTTCATTTTTTGTTCCAAAGCTGCGGTATTGTTCCCGCCCATACCTACTGTTACAGCGCATCTTCCAGCGTTTTGCTCAACAACAGTTTCCACCACCAAGCGCTGTTCTGGTTCTGAGAGCGTAACCGATTCTCCAGTTGTTCCTAGTACAACAATGTTGTTGATGTTATTTTCAGCTAAGTGATCTACTAGTTTTCTTAACGCTAGGATATCAGGCCTTCCAGTAACATCAAACGGAGTAATAATGGCTACTCCGGTTCCGTTGAGTGCTTTGGTTTCTTTCATTGTTTATTTTACTGAGGTAATGGATGATGGTATATGCAAATGACTTGATATCAGCCTCTTTGTCGATTTGAAATGACAAATCATAGCAGAAAGCCACAGCACTATTTCCACGTCCAATTTTCAATCCTGCTTTCGAAAGAGCAGCAATGTAATCGATTGGAAAAAAGTCTTCTAGTGTGAGATTTATCAGGATATCGAACGGTTCTTTGATGAAATTTTCTACAACTGCACCAGAAGGTTTTTTCATCCAATTTACTTGGTCTTTGAAAAAGTAGTCGTTTTCCGGTCGAGCCAAAGGATGAAATGTTACCTCCTTGAAGTCGATATAACCCAAAGAAACTGGATTTTTCTGATCGCTCCTTAGGTCACGGAAAAATTCACGTACAATTTCAAAGGTGACTTTGTCGGTGGCGTCGTACAAAATCCCAATGGAAGCATTTTTATGGATATCTGGATCTTTGCGCACTCGCTCGACCTTAGATGCATCCTTTCGCAAATGATAACTTGCGTATGAGTTCTTTATTTTTTCGATCATTATCAGGAGATCATATCTATAAAATCCTGTTCGGAGATGACGTCAACATTGAGTTTTTCAGCTTTTTTCTTTTTCTCTGGCCCCATTTTTTCTCCTGCAACAAGGTAACTGGTAGAAGCCGAAACACCCGACAACACTTTGCCTCCATTTTCTTCGATCTTCTTTTTTAATTCGTCACGCGAAAATAAGCTAAAAACACCGGATACAACAAAGCTTTTTCCTTCAAGGATATTGCTTTTGGGCTTGTATGCATTTTCATCCAAATGAAGCTGCAAACCTGCTGATTTTAAACGATTAAGAAGAACCAGATTGTCGTTTGATTTGAAAAAATCCTGTACCGACTTTGCAATGATCTCCCCTATTTCTTCAGCTTCAAGCAGCGAATTTATATCCGCGGCTCCAATTGCATCGAGATTTCTAAAATGAAGAGCCAATTTTTTTGCAACCGTTTCACCTACGTAACGAATACCGATGGCAAAAAGAACCCTTTCAAAAGGAATCTGCTTCGAAGCCTCAATACCCTCTAAAATATTTCGAGTGCTTTGTTCCTTAAATCCTTCTAATTGAATGATTTGATCGTACTGCAAATCATACAAATCGGCAACATTGTTTACCAAACCATCTTGCACAAACAGTTCAATTGTCTTTTCACCTAAACTATTAATATCCATTGCTTTGCGGCTCACAAAATGGGCGATTCTACCTGTAATTTGTGGCGGACAATGTGCATCATTCGGACAATAATGGTTTGCTTCACCTTCCTTGCGGATAAGCTCGGCACCACATTCTGGACAATGAGTGATGTACTGATGCGGTTGGCTGAACAATCCCCGCGTGGATGCATCAACAGCAACCACCTTTGGAATGATTTCCCCACCTTTTTCTACATAAACGAGATCGCTTTCGCGGATGTCCATCTCTGCGATGAAATCAGCATTGTGCAAAGAAGCGCGCTTCACGGTTGTACCAGCAAGAAACACAGGTCGCAGGTTCGCTACAGGGGTGATTGAACCTGTTCTTCCAACTTGATAGGTGATCTTATCGAGTGTCGTTTTTGCTTGTCGTGCTTTGAACTTATACGCAATCGCCCAACGAGGAGATTTTGCAGTACTTCCAAGCACCTTTTGAACGTTGTATTCGTTCACTTTAACCACAATGCCATCAATTTCGAATGGAAGATTGTCACGCTCTACATCCCATTTGTCGATAAAAGCATACACTTCTTCAAGATTGCTGCATTGTTTGGAGTAGTTGGAAACTTGAAAGCCCCAATCGCTGGCTTGCTTAAGGTTGTCGTAATGACTTTCAGACTGATGATTCTCGCTCAGCAAAGCGTACATGTAGCAATCGAGTTTCCGTTTTGCAACTTCAGAACTTTCTTGCATTTTGATACTTCCAGCGGCAGCATTTCGAGGATTCTTGAAAAGTTTCTCAGCGATTTGTTCTTCATCATAACCAAGATCTTCCAACTCTGCCCTTCTGGCTTTATTGATCGATTCGAAGCTTTTGAGTGGCATAAAAATCTCCCCACGGATTTCGAATTTTTCGGGGTAATCCTCGCCTTGAAGTTTGAGTGGTATTGAACGAATGGTTTTGATATTCGCTGTAACATCATCACCCTGAACACCATCGCCACGTGTAACAGCTTTCACGAGAAAGCCATTTTCGTACTTCAAACCGATCGCTACTCCATCAAATTTCAGCTCACAGACATAAGAAAATGACTGGTTGATCGACTTCCGAATGCGTTGGTCAAACTCTTCTAAATCCTCGCGTGAGTAAGAGTTTGCAAGTGACATGAATGGGAAATCATGCACAACAGTTTGGAAGCTTCTTGTTACTTCCCCTCCAACACGTATCGTAGGAGAATCGGGCTGAACGAATTCAGGCCATTGCGTTTCGAGCAATTGCAACTCTGCTAAAAGTTGATCGAATTCGTAATCTGAAATCGTTGGTTGTGCCTGTTGATAATACAGGTAATTGTGGTGATTCAGCGATTTTACAAGGCTGTTGATTCTTGCTTTGGCTTCTTCAGAATTCATGCCCCAAACGTATGGAATTCCTCGCTTTTTTGAAGCAGAATCAAGCCTCTTTTTTAGTAGTTTTGCTGCCAAAATTTTTCCCAAATCATGCAAGAAGTAGTTATCGTTTCTGCCGTAAGAACTCCAATCGGAAGTTTCAATGGCTCATTAGCCTCATTATCAGCCACCCAACTTGGTGCAGCAGCTATCAAAGGCGCTGTTGAGCGTGCCGGCATTCAGCCTGATCAGGTTCAGGAAGTTTTCATGGGCAATGTTTTATCTGCCAATATTGGTCAAGCACCTGCAACGCAAGCAGCCATTTACGCTGGATTGCCACAAAATATTCCTTCAACCACCATCAATAAAGTATGCGCTTCAGCGATGAAGGCTGTGATGCTTGGTGCACAATCGATTATGGCTGGAGCCAATGAAGTTGTTGTTGCAGGAGGAATGGAATCGATGAGCAATGTGCCTTATTATTTGGATAAAGCGCGCAATGGATATCGTCTTGGCCATGGTCAAATCACCGATGGCTTGGTAAAAGATGGTTTGTGGGATGTTTACAAAAACTACCACATGGGAAGCGCTGCAGAATTGTGTTCTCGCGAAAACAATGTTAGCCGTGAAGCACAAGATGCTTATGCAATTGAATCCTACAAACGTTCTGCAGTAGCTGCTGAAGCAGGAAAGTTCAAAAATGAAATCGTGCCTGTTACGATTCCTCAAAGAAAAGGCGATCCGATCGTTGTATCTGAAGATGAAGAATACAAGAACATCAAATTCGACAAGGTACCAACTCTAGCAGCTGTTTTTGAAAAAGACGGAACTGTTACAGCTGCAAATGCTTCAACACTGAACGATGGCGCAGTAGCTTTGGTAATGATGAGCGCAGAAAAGGCGAAAGCTCTAGGATTGAAACCGATTGCTGCAATTCGTGGATTTGCTGATGCTCAACAAGCTCCTGAATACTTTACCACAGCACCTGCTAAAGCAATTCCTTTGGCGATTGCAAAGGCTGGATTGAAGCCTGAAGATATTGGATACTACGAAATCAACGAAGCGTTCTCGGTTGTAGCAATCGCGAACAATCAACTTCTTGGTTTAGATCCTACAAAAGTAAATGTGAACGGAGGCGCTGTCGCACTTGGTCATCCGCTTGGAACTTCAGGTGCGCGAATCATTGCGACATTGATTAATGTACTTGAACAAAACAACGGCCGTTACGGTGTTGCGGGTATTTGCAATGGTGGCGGAGGAGCTTCAGCTATCGTGATCGAAAAACTCTAAATTTATCAATCACCTGATGGAAACTAAACCCTTCCATCAGGTGATTAAAAACTTGTTCACATGGAATTCAGTCACGGCATCTGTAATTTGAGCGTAGTGCCTTGTCGTTCCGAACCGAGCGATAAAAGTGAAATGATTACCCAATTGCTTTTCGGTGAGTTCTTTAGTATACTGAAGGAACACGGAAGTTGGGTGTACATCCGCTCTGGCGTTGACCATTACGAAGGCTGGATAGATGTGAAGCAATTTCACCCAATATCTTCCGAAACCTACGATGAACTTGAACAATCAGAACTCGTTTATATCACCGATTCGATTTCTGTAATTGAAAATGTAGAGAAAGGAAGCTTTTTTCCGATTGTGATGGGTTCTATTCTTCCTTACTACGACGGATTGAACTGTAATTTAGAAGGTTATGAATATGCCTTTGAAGGCAGAACATCAAAATCATCCCCTGAATCTTCAGCTGAATGCATGATTGAACATGCATATGCTTATTTAAATGCGCCTTATTTATGGGGAGGAAAATCTCCGCTGGGCATCGACTGTTCAGGATTTACGCAGATGGTTGCTCGAACTGCCGGAATAAAATTGATGCGTGATGCTTATCAACAAGCTGAACAAGGAGTTACGCTCGGATTTATCGAAGAAGCTTCGGCTGGAGATCTCGTTTTTTTTGACAATGAAGAAGAGCGAATTATTCATGTGGGCGTACTTTTAAGTTCAAATGAAGTCATTCATGCTAGTGGGAAAGTGCGTATCGATAAAATTGATCATCAAGGTATTTTCAACCAAGAAACAGGAAAGTACACCCACAACCTGAGATTGATCAAACGAATTATTTAATATTGATACAATTATTGAAGAGTTCTCTGTAACTCAACATTCAATTCACAGTATTAAGTCAATTTGCAGCTAAAATTTAATGATGAATATTAAGAGAATAGCTGTTTTTTGTGGAGCATCTTCTGGAACGAATCCACTATATACCGAGGTTGCAGATTATTTAGGTCGCCTTTTGTCTCAACAGAATATTGAATTGGTTTATGGTGGCGGCAAAGTAGGTTTGATGGGCGTAATTGCTGATGCTGTAATGCAATCGGGGGGAAAAGTGATCGGTGTAATTCCTGATTTTCTATACGAAATGGAGGTTGGTCACGATGAAATTACTGAGTTGATCAAGGTAAAATCGATGCATGAACGAAAATGGAAAATGCACGAGCTTTCGGATGCAATCATTACGCTCCCAGGAGGTTTCGGAACCATGGAAGAAGTTTTCGAAATGCTCACTTGGGCACAATTGAATCTGCATTCAAAGCCTATCGGGATTTTGAATATCAATAAGTTTTACAATGGTTTACTCGAACAGGCTGATCATATGATGGCAGAAGGATTTCTAAAGCCTGCCTATCGAAAAATGTTAATCGATTCAACGTCGGCCGACGAACTTTTGAAGTTGATTTTAGAAAGCCAGATACCTACATCAATAGCAGCTTTAACCGAAAGTCAAACTTAGTATTGATGTCGTTTTTTGAGTTACTTTGTAATGAAATATATTCTATAAATTATGAACGACGCTCATCTTCATTTGCTATTTAACCACTTCCCAATTGTTGGGACGTTTATTAGTTTGGCGGTTCTTGGAATCGGCTTTATCATCAACAATTCTACTGTAAAAAAGATAGCCTACGGAATTTTGATTTTCTGTGCTATAATGACCTTGCCTGCTTTCTTCACTGGTGAGGGTGCTGAAGAAATTGTTGAAGAGTTTCCTGGCGTGAGTCATGATGTAATTCATGAGCATGAGGAAATGGCAGAACTATCCTTGTGGATTGGAATAATTACTGGAATTGTGGCAGCATTCGCACTTTACTTTGAAGTGGTAGGTCACAAATTGGCTCGCGTTTTTTCATTATTCGCGCTACTTTCCAACCTAGCTTGCTTCATTGTTATGGCTAGAGTTGGCAACAGTGGTGGAGAAATTCGGCATCCAGAAATTACTGGAAAAACATCCGTTTCGACCAATAAACCTGAAGAATCAGAAGTCGAAGGAGATTAAATCAATCGTTATGGCTGATTTATTTTCTGGTATTTCGAATTGTTGGTAGGATCGAGTTCTCCCAAAATCTGAAGCACTTGTGCTTTTTCTTGTGAGCTTCCTTGCTTGAAGATGTTGATCAATTCATCAGCCTTGGCGTTAAAAAACAACTGCTGATTGTAGGAAGAAGGACGTTGCTTGTTTACCTCCTGAAGCTTAGTGAGTGATTCCAAAATAGATGCTCTTCCAATGTCCATCTTGTTGTACATATTGTCGATACCCAATCGATGGTATTTGTAATTGGCTTCACGCATCGGTTTGAAGATTGGATTCATGTAGTTTTCTACAAACCAAAATCTGTTTCTCGGAGGAATATCATTCGATTTCCAGCCTTTTGCAGGATCTTGTTGCGCATTTTGAACCACCTGCTGCGCTTTTTGCCAGTATGGTGTTCCGCCTTCGAGCGCAAATGAATCATAATCCATCGCCAAAATAACATAGGCATAATAACCTAAAAGACTTGATAGTCCTGAAATAAATGCATTGTCAGCAAACTCGATAGGCTGATATTCTAGATAACGAAACGATACGTTGTCGTCTTGAAAATTCAATAAAACCGAACCATAATTGGTGTTGAATGCAGTACGTCGAACTTGAATCTGCAATGAACCCGACATTTCATCAGGTTGATTGAACTTTGTAATATTGAAAGTGAGGATGCACTCTATCCTTTCATCACGTTTGAACTGGTCATTGGTCCACTTCGTATTGTTCATGAACTCCCGAATCGCAGTTTCCAAAGTGGTGAAGATTCGTTTATCGCTCAATTGCACCGATTGCGACAAAATGGACACGCGACAATTTAATTCCTGCGCTTGGATGAGCGAAGGAGAAATCAACAGCCAAAGAAGGAATAATGTCTTACGCATGGTTAAATAGTTGTTCCAGGTATATTGCAATTTCTTTTGCAGCTTCTGCTTTGGTTTGTTTTCCAAAAGATTTCCATCCCGATTTGCTGCTATAAATTTCGATGGAGTTAAAATCATTGCCGAAAACCTGGTTATCGTTTGATAATTCGTTGAGAACGATGAAATCTAAGTTTTTATTTTTTAATTTCAATTCGGCTTGCTCCCTTCCTTGATTGGTTTCAAGTGCAAAGCCAGCCAAAATTTGGTTGTTTCTTTTGCTTAAACCCAAAGTTTGAAGAATATCGCTTGTTTCTTCTAGCTCCAAATTTAATGAAGCATTGGTCTTTTTAATTTTCGACAAGGATGGCGATTTGGGTTTAAAATCAGCAACTGCAGCAGTCAAAATTGCAGCATCATAATCTTCAAAATTCATCTTGGTGGCATCCAACATTTCGTGCGCAGTTTGCACATGGATCACTTGGATATTTGGATGTTTAGCAGATAATGAAACAGGTCCGCTGACTAATGTTACGTGCGCACCTCGATGCGCCAACTCTTCTGCCAAGGCATAACCCATTTTTCCAGACGAATGGTTGCTGATATACCGAACAGGATCAATCATTTCTCGTGTTGGACCAGCAGTAATGAGGATCTTTTTATTGGCGAACTGTCGTGGAAGGTTGAAGAAGTCTTCAAGTTGTTGTAGGATGTCTTCAGGTTCTGCCATTCTCCCCTCACCTACCAAACCGCTTGCTAATTCTCCTGATGCGGGTTCAATGATAAAGTTGCCATAACTACGGAGTGCTGCAATGTTCTTTTGTGTGGAAGGATGTTTCCACATATCGAGATCCATAGCTGGTGAAAAAAACACAGGACATTTGGCTGAAAGATAAACAGCGGCCATGAGGCTGTTGCAGCTTCCATTGGCACAATTCGAAATCATGTTTGCGCTTGCCGGGGCCATGATCATCAGATCAGCCCACAAGCCTAGCTCAACATGGTTCACCCACTCACCTTCTGGCCCAAGTGTAAACGACGAGTGTACAGGGTTTTTCGAGAGGGTGCTGAGTGTAAGCGGAGTGATAAAATCTTTGGCTGCATCAGACATAACAATGCGCACCTCGGCACCTGCCTTCACAAGAAGACGAGTCAGAAGTGCGCTTTTATAAGCTGCTATGCTTCCGGTAACGGCCAGAATAATTTTCTTCCGGAAGAGCATGTTGGAGAAAATTACTTCTCTGTAGTGATTTCTTTAGCAGGGTTACGGAAGTAAACCTTACCATCTTGAAACTCGCTGATGGCTACCAAAGTTGGCTTAGGAAGTCTTTCGTAGTGACGAGAAATTTCAATTTGCTCGCGATTTTCGAAGATCTCTTCAAGATTATCGCTAGAAGTTGCGAATTCAGAAAGCTTTGCGTTAAGCTCTTCTTTCACATTCACACCAATTTGATTCGCACGTTTTGCAACGATTGAAATGGATTCGTAAATGTTCCCAGTGATGCTCTCCATATGACGGAGGTCGCGGGTTACTGTAGTGTTTTCTACTGCCATGGTTTGTATTGCAGGATGAACTTATTTGCTGTACTCGGTATATTTGATCAGGGCCTTGTCGTAAACTTCCTTGGCTTGATCGGCATACTTTCCAGCGGCAAATTTATTAATAAATGCGTTATAATCATCTAATGTTGATTTATAACGTTCCATTTTTTTGTTTTCTACACTGTTTTCCGCAAGTAGGTAGTTAGCCTTAACCACGGTAAACATAGCTTCCTCTTTAAATTGAGAATTCGGATAATCGGCGAGCATGTTTTTTAATGACATCGAAGCTGCCTTGTAATCCATCATCTGGTAGTACAACATAGCCGATTCGAATGCTTTCTTTTCCAATTTATCGCGAAGCTTATCGATCAAATCATTGCACTCCTGAATTCTTGTGCTGTTTGGATACTGATTGATGAACAACTGCATTTCCTGAATGGCTTTGATGCTGTTGGTTTGATCCAAAGTAAAGTCGGGGGAACCTAAGTAGTAACAGTATGCATTCATGTAAGAAGCTTCTTCTGCTTTCGGACTGCTTGGGTATGTTTTGGCGAATTGTTGAAAATGGTAGCCCGCCGAAATTAGATCGTCGAGGTAATAATTGCAGTAACAATAATAGAAGTACATGTCTTCTGCATTCGCCGTTCCACGCGTAACAGCAACGAGTTCCTCAAAGAGAGGGTAAGCTCGTTGATAATCCTTTTTATTGTAAAGCTCGATCGCAGTTTGCTTCTTGAGCGTGTAATCGTTGCTCTTGAGTACCTTATTATAATTGCTGCAAGAAACAAAAGTGAGCAGCAACAAAAACAGTAGCCCTGATTGAAGGTTGAATTTTAACATTGCGCAAAAATAACGATTCAATTGGTTATTCATTGTTTAATATGTTCTCTAGATTAACAATTGATAGCTGAAAAAACGAGGAAATATTCAATTAAGTTAGATGTAAAAAAGATGCGAATTGTTACCTTTGACCTGTTTTTTCTGCAATCTCGAGCTGTTTATGGATTTATTTGAAAAGTTAAAACTTAATCGCGGGCCACTTGGCTCTTACGCGAAAGAAGTTCATGGATATTTTACATTCCCTAAACTTGAAGGGGAAATTGGTCCGCGGATGTTTTTCCAAGGCAAAGAACGACTCAATTGGAGTCTTAACAACTACATTGGTTTAGCCAATCATCCTGAGGTGCGCAAGGCGGATGCCGATGCTGCAGCTAATTTTGGTATGGCTTATCCGATGGGCGCTCGTATGATGTCGGGTAACTCAAATTACCACGAACAACTTGAACGCGAATTGGCAGATTTCGAAAAGAAAGAAGATGCCATTTTGATGAATTTCGGGTATCAAGGAATTATGTCGGCTATTGATGCGCTAGTTGATCGCCATGATGTAATTGTTTACGATTCAGAATCGCATGCTTGCATCATCGATGGTGTTCGTTTACACATGGGCAAGCGTTTCGTTTATCCGCACAACGACATCAAGAATCTTGAAACACAACTTGAGCGTGCAACTAAATTGGTAGCCGAAACCAATGGTGCTATTTTGGTTATCACCGAAGGGGTATTTGGTATGTCGGGCGATCAAGGTAAACTTGCTGAAATCGTTGAATTGAAAAAGAAATTTCATTTCCGGTTGTTGGTTGATGATGCGCACGGATTTGGAACAATGGGTAAAACTGGTGCAGGAGTTTCGGAACTTCAAAACTGCATGGATGGCGTTGACATCTATTTCGGCACTTTCGCAAAATCGATGGCGAGTATCGGAGCATTTATCGCTTCAGATGCCCAAGTAATCGAATATCTACGTTACAACACCCGCTCTCAAATTTTCGCAAAAGCACTACCAATGCCATTGGTAATTGGAGCTTTGAAACGACTAGAGTTGTTACGTACACAGCCAGAATTAAAAGACAACCTTTGGAAGATCGTTCATGCTTTGCAATCTAAATTACGTGAAGCAGGTTTCAATCTGGGCAAAACAGAATCTCCAGTTACACCTGTGTTCCTGAATGGATCGATCCCTGAAGCGGCAAATCTGATCTACGATCTCAGAGAGAATTTCAATATTTTCTGTTCAATGGTGGTTTATCCAGTGGTGCCGAAGGGTGTTATTATGTTGCGCCTTATTCCTACTTCTGTGCATACTTTAGAAGATGTTGAATACACAATCAACGCATTCAACGCCATCAGCGGAAAACTTCGTGCAGGAGAATACGAACGCGCTATGGAAAAGGTGCTCTAAATTTCAAGAAACATTTTTCAAAAAGGCAGTCCTTCATCGGCTGCCTTTTTTATTTGCAGCAATATTGATTAGGTTCGCACTTTCGAGCTATTCGGTTAACCCAATTCATGAATTTCATTCAAATTGTTTTATTCATTTTCTGGTTGGTTGTTGCCTTTTTTGCGCTCAACAAGCTTTCTGTTTTTAAACATTCAGGATTAAAACAATCGTTCCTTTTTTGCCTTTTCATTCTGAAATTGCTAGCCGGAACTTTCTTGATTTTAATCTATACCTATTATTATCCCGATCGTCAAACTGCTGATATATATAAGTATTACGATGATGCTGTGGTTATTCATTCGGCTGTTTATCAAGATCCGAGTGCTTACTTTGGAATTGTATCGGGCATTGACAGCGAATCGGAGCATTGCAAGCCCTACTTAGATCAGATGAGCAATTGGGCTCCGCACAGCGAGCAATGGTTAGCCTATGCGCAAACAGGCGATTACAATTTCTTCTTGTCGAACAGGCTCATCACCAGAATCCATGCTGTATTGATTCCTTTTAGCCAAGGATTTATCTATACGCATGGCATTTTCTTTAACCTTTTTTCGATGTTAGGATTGGTATTGTTCTACCGGTTGTTGCAAGAGAAATTGAAGCCAAATACCATTGCATGGATGCTTTTTTGCGTGGTTCCTTCTACCCTACTTTGGTGTTCGGGTTTATTGAAAGATTGCTTGGTTTTTTCGGCAGTGTGTATTTTTCTATATGCTTTGTTTTCGAGTAAATCTGCCATAAAAATTCCGCAGCGAATCATGATCCTGCTATTCATGACAGCCGTTTTGCTTTACACAAAGTTCTATGTGATGGCTGCCTTGGCTGCTCCATTGATCTGGAGTCTCAGTGAGAGGTACGTGTTTAACCAAAACCGCAAACGTGCACTTGTAGCGTTAGCTTTATTAATTGTTGGTTTGTTGGCTTCTCCTGTAGGTGATAAAATAGCAGAAGTGTTCAGTGGCAAACGCGAGGAAGCACTTAAAGCCGCAGTGTTTGGAGATGCCCGAAACCAATGTTTCTACAACAATATTGATCCTACAGTTGGCGCTATGATGCAGGAAGTTCCAACATCATTATACCAAGCATTTTGCTTCCCAATGCCTTGGCAATCGAACGGATCTCCATTTATATTGTTAGCATCGTTAGAAAATCTATTGCCCATCGTTTTGCTTGTTTTACTCTTGTTGGGTATCGACAAAAGAAAAAAACTCTCCTCACTAGAAATTGGATTGCTACTCTATGTTTTGTCGTTGGCGTTTATCATCGGGTTTACAACACCAGTAACGGGAGGTTTGGTGCGATACAAAACTGCATTCTTCCCATTTGCTCTATTGTTACTGGCAAATCGCAGTCTATTCATCGAACGGTCGCACAATAATTCAATCGTTAAACTGCTAGAAAAAATTATAAAGGATACCCCAAAAAGTAATTCGGAAGTTTGACATTAAACCCAATCAACAAGTTGGTAGAATTTGTTTCTGGGTAAGAAACTTAAACATTCAGTTTGGCAATGGCCTCAAGAGCATTGTGCACTTTTAGCTTTTTCAGAATGCTTTTTCGGTGAAACTTAACTGTATGAATGCTCAATCCAAAAGTTTTAGAAATGTCCTTCGATGTTTTTCCTTTAACAACTTCTTCGAAAATTTCGTTTTCGCGTGCACTTAATTTTGGGTTAATTGATTTCTGGTTTTTGGATTTTGTATCCTTAATTTTCAGTCGGAAATTGATGTGGGATATATAAATCTCTATAGCATCAAAATTGGCTTCAGGATCTGCCAATATTGTATGCAAAAACAATCGTTGGCCCGATGCTGGAAAAAATTCATTGACGTTATGCATAACATTCATGCTTTTTACGGGCATTTTTAAGTCGTACCGAATAATGCATCCAAAAGGCTCGTGGCTTGTTTCTTTATGGATAGAAATAAGCTCTTTTAACTTTTTCCATAATCGCTGAATGTTTTTGTTGTTACTCTTGTTAAATAACTGCAGCCCTTGTTGTTGGAAGTCTTCCATTGAAACTTCCAATCCTAAAAGCAATGCCTTATTGGCATAAAAAAAATTGGATGTTAAAGATTCGCTTATAGCAACTCCGAATGGAAGAAAGTTGAACGTTTTTAGAAATGAATCCTCCCTAGGCAAATCTAATTGGTTAATCCCTTTCACAACGAGCGATGAAAACGCATCATCATTAGCCTGAAAATAACCTGTTTCTGGCCCCGATAGCTTTGGTTGTTTCAAATCTTTCATGGAAAGTCATGGTTAGTGATGGGTCACAATTTGACATTAACTTTCCGAAAAAAGTATAACCCTAAAGGGTTAATATAACACTGTCTTAGCCTAGATTTTTAAGCTCATTCGCTAAGCTTGTAAGTGCTGATTTTGCATCGCCAAAGAGCATGCTCGTTTTACTATTGTAGAACAATGGGTTATCGATTCCAGCATAACCTGCATTCATCGATCGTTTGTTTACAATTACGTGTGAGGCTTGTTCCACTTCGAGAATCGGCATACCATAAATCGGACTCGATGGATCGGTCTTCGCAGCAGGGTTTACAACGTCGTTTGCTCCAACAATCAGCACTACATCAGTAGATGAAAATTCTGGATTGATCTCCTCCATTTCCACCAACTTATCGTAATCAACAGACGATTCTGCCAACAGAACGTTCATGTGACCAGGCATCCGTCCTGCAACAGGATGGATCGCATATTTAACTTCTACCCCGCGGCTTTGGAGTAACAACTCGATCTCATGAATTACATGTTGGGCTTGTGCGACAGCCAAACCGTATCCAGGAACGATCACCACTTTACGCGAATAATTCATCAAAACGGCTAGATCCGAAATCTGGATATCCTTTACTGTTCCACCAGCAGCAGAATCACCTGCACCGGTACTATTTCCACCACCAAATGCGCCAAAAATCACATTACTCAAAGGTCTATTCATGGCTTTACACATGATGATGGTGAGCAAGGTTCCAGCCGATCCTACCAAAATACCGCCTGTGAGCATCGCTTTGTTGTCGTACAAAAATCCACCGCAAGCTGCTGCCAACCCAGTGAATGAGTTCAACAAAGAAATCACCACGGGCATGTCGGCTCCACCTATCGGAATTACGAACATCACACCGTAAAGGACTGCTAAACCAAGTAAAATATAGAGGTTCACGCTATTGTTGAGCTCTGGTACGATCGTCATTACAACACCTAAACCAAGCACAACAGCCATCATGATGGTGTTGAGAATATTGTACTGAGGCAAACGAATAGCCTTGTTCAAGCTTCCATTCAGTTTCATAAAAGCTATGATACTTCCTGAAAATGAAACGGTTCCGATAATTAGTCCCGCTAAAACTGCTATGAGCGAGCCTGTTTCGTTCTTTAAATTTGGGTATTCGATCAACGAAATCAGCGCAGCGCAGGCACCACCCATTCCGTTGAAAAGCGATACCAATTCAGGCATTTTGGTCATTGCGACCTTTCTAGCAGTAACCCAGCCTGCAATGGTTCCGATCAACAGCGCCAATCCTATAAGACCATATATAAGCATCGGAACTTCCTTTTCGTGCAAAAAGATTGTTCCAAAGATTGCAACACCCATCCCCGCAGCGGCAATGAGATTTCCTTGGCGCGCAGACCGAGGGTTTCCCATCAATTTCAAGCCAAGTACAAACGTTACCGACGCAATCAGGTAACAGATTTCGAGTAAAGATTCGATCATGACAGGTCCTTATTTTTTCTTTTTAAACATTTCTAACATGCGGTCTGTAACCACAAATCCTCCAACCACATTGAGGGTTCCAAGCAAAACAGCAAGAAAACCTGTAATCAGGCCGGCATAATCGTCGGTCTTGAGATGCAGCATCACATAAATGGCGCCTACAATCACCACTCCGTGGATAGCATTGGCACCCGACATCAGTGGAGTGTGGATAACAGTTGGGACATTTCCGATCACTTCAACTCCAACAAAAATCGATAGTACGATGAAGTAAATAAGGTTGATGTGTTCTGCAATAAACAGCGATAGAGTTTCCATAAAATTGATCAAATGATGGATGAAACACTTGGATGCACAGCTTTTCCTTCGTGCACAATAAGGGAACCTTTGGTGATCTCTTCTTCAAGATCCCAATGAAATTTGTCTTTGTCGGCCAAATGCAGCAAAAAAGTGGAGATGTTTTTTGCATACAGCTGACTTGCATTCAACGGCAATAAGGATGGTAAATTCGATTCACCAATGATGATTACACCTTCTTTGGTAACTGTTTTATTGAGTTCGCTGAGTTCGCAGTTTCCACCTTGTTCTACAGCCATATCCACAATCACAGAGCCTGTTTTCATACCTTTCACCATTTCGGCAGTGAGCAGCATTGGCGCCTTTTTCCCCGGAATAAGCGCTGTGGTGATCACGATATCAGCTTCGCTCACATGTTTGGTGATAAGTTCTTGTTGTTTTTTGAGGAAATCGGATGATACTTCCTTTACATATCCACCTTCGGTTTTAATACTGTCGTCGCCTTTCAATTCGATGAACTTAGCACCCAACGACTCTACTTGCTCTTTGGTTTCAGGTCGAATGTCGCTTACTTCAACGATTGCACCTAATCGTTTTGCAGTGGCAATGGCTTGTAAACCTGCAACACCGGCTCCCATGATAACAATACGGGCAGGCTTAACAGTTCCTGCGGCAGTCATTAACAATGGAAAAATTTTGCCCAAAGCATTGGCAGCAAGCAACACTGTTTTGTAACCAGCGAGGTTACTCTGAGAACTAAGCGCATCCATTTTTTGGGCTCGTGAAATTCGAGGGATGGCATCAACCGAAAAGGCTGTAATTCCAGCATCCATGCAGGCTTTTACAACATCTTGTGAAACTGCAGCATACATGAAACTGATCAGAATACCACCAGGCTTCATTTTCTTGATGTCAGCAGGATCGGGAGCGTTCACTTGAAGAACTACATCTGCTTGACTGAATAGGGCATTGCGGTCGGTAACCATTTCAGCACCAACTGCAGTGTATTCTGAATCAAGAAGATACGATTTTTCTCCGGCGCCGGTTTCTACCTTTACCTGAAATCCTTTAGAGATAAGCTCTTTAACAACATCGGGAGTTAACGCGACCCTGTTTTCGCGGGTTTTTAATTCAGTTGGAACAACTAGTATCACAGAATATGCATTTTCAGCAAATGTAGAAGAATTGAAACACGAGCAAAGCTGAATCGAAAATAGAGATCAACAAATGATTAACAATTTAGGTAAATCGCAAAAAATAGGATTTGATGGTTATGCACATGATGAACTACCATATGAAATTTGAATCGCTCAATTGAATTATTTGATTTGTGCCATCCTGATTGAGTACATTTCTAAAATAATCCTTATTAAATGTAGATTAATTTTCTTCTTGTGTAAATTGAAAAGAAATTGGTTGAACTAAATTGCGGTCCGATTGTTTTTTAAAAGCTAGTGTAGAATGACGGAATCGCAAAAAGAAAGAGCCAAGGAATTGCAGTTGTTTGAAGAGAAACTGAAACGTAAGCACCCTGAATTGCAACCGCTGATCAAGCAATGGAGTGAAATCATTTGCAGTTGGCCCGAAGTAGAGCGCTCCAAGCATGTTTATGGAGGAACAGAATTTCGAGTGTTTAACCGGTCAATCGGACACATCCATGCAAATGGACTGATTGATTTGCCCTTTCGAAAAGAGTTGCGCGATTTGCTTGTGGAGCGAGGTTATGCAGAATGGCATCAATTTAAAAAGGATTTGCTTTGGGTAAGTGTTCAATTAGAGAAAGAAGACGATTTCTCGAAAGCAAGACCCTTACTCCTCTTGTCGTACTATATTAAAGCAGGCGAATACCTTAAAGAATTTCCTTACGCAGCAACGTTTATCAATTATGAGTTAAATCTTCATTTCAAGGATAAGGAAATCCTCAAGCTTACCGGATATTTGCATTCTCCTAATGAATCCTGAAAATTTACCTTACACTTTGGTAGTTGGCGCCAGCAGCAATCCTGAACGGTATGCCTACAAAGCCATCAAGCAATTGAATGACAAAGGTTTTCCTGTGTTGGCATTTGGCCTTAAAAACGATTCAGTCGACGGAATTGAAATTCAAACCCATTTGCAATTTTCCACCCCTATCGACACCATCACCATGTATGTTGGACCTGACCGCCAGCAATCGCTCATCCCGGAATTACTAAAACTACATCCCCGCAGGATTATTTTCAACCCAGGAACTGAGAATCCATCATTTATTCAACAGGCACAACAACAAGGAATTATAACGGAAATTGCCTGCACATTAGTTTTACTCTCAACCGGTCAATACGACGCATGATCTCTCCCAAAACGCACATTCACTTTCGGTTAAAAATACTTGTAGCATTAAGCTTCTTACTGAATATCCATCCGATCGCCGAGGCACAAAAAAACCGCACGATTTCGGGCTACATCAAAGATGAGGCAACTGGCGAATACATGATCGGAGCCAATGTTTACGTTCGCGAAACCAAACAAGGAGCATCCACCAATGTGTATGGCTTTTATTCGCTCACCTTACCAGAAGGGAAATATACGATTTCAGTTTCCTACATAGGTTTCCAAGAATATGTGCAAGCTATCGACCTCAAGGCCGATCAAAGGATCAACATCAATTTAACCTCCAAGTCGATTCAAGGAAATGAGAT
>CAMCXT010000035.1 GCA_945883545.1 Chitinophaga pinensis
AGGTGTTCATTCGGATATCCAATTCGGGTATCCATGCCAGTCATGTATTCAATCAATTGCGCTACATGCTTGAGTTTCGCACCACCACCAGTTACTACAATACCTGCAATGAGTTTTTTCTCAAAGCCTGAGTTCTTGATTTCATAGTAAATGTGTTCGATGATATCTTCCATCCGCGCCTGAATGATGTTGGCGAGATTTTTTAAGCTGATTTCTTTGGGCTCACGGCCTCGAAGTCCTGGGATAGATACAATCTCATTGTCGCGGCTTTCAGATGCAAGCGCAGATCCGAAACGGATCTTGAGCATTTCTGCTTGGTCTTTGATAATTGAACACCCGTCTTTAATGTCTTCCGTGATGATATCGCCACCAAGTGCAATTACAGCAGTATGACGGATAATACCTTCTTGGAAAATGGCGATGTCTGTCGTTCCTCCTCCGATATCAACCAATGCAACACCTGCTTCTTTCTCTTCCGGACTTAACACCGCTTCAGCAGAAGCCAGTGGCTCTAGAATTAGACTGGTTGCTTCAAGCTCTGCGCGCGTTACACACTTGTAGATGTTCTTGGCCGCAGCGATTTGACCGGTGATGATATGAAAGTTCGCTTCCATACGAATACCGCACATTCCACGAGGTTCTTTAATCCCTTTTTCGTTGTCGATATTGTATTCCTGAGGCAATGCATGGATGATTTCTTCCCCTGGCAACATGACTAGTTTGAACATGTCTTGCGTTAGCGTATCGATGTCTTTTTGGGTGATTTCATCTTCGAAATTCTTCCGCATCAACACGCCATGGTGCTGAATGCTTTTGATGTGCTGGCCAGCGATACCAACATTTACGAGCTTGATTTCGACACCCGAATTGTTCTCGGCTTCTTCAACCGCAGTTCTAATGCTTTGTACAGTTCGTTCGATGTTAGCAACTACGCCGCGTTTCACACCGATGGAAGTAGACTTTCCGTAGCCGAGAATTTCGATTTTTCCATGCTCGTTTCTGCGGCCAACCATTGCTACAATTTTGGTGGTTCCGATATCTAAACCGACGATGATTTCTGAGTCCATGGTTTATAGTGTTTTTTTAGTGCAAATAATTTGTTCCTTGTATTTGAGGTTGATTGCCTTGTAGGTATTCCATCCAGCAGAAGGCAATCCCTTCGTGTAAAACAGCCTCATTCTGTTTAACTTATCTTCAGCGTCGGTTGCATCACCAAGAAGAATGGTTGCAGGACCTACTTTGGGTACAATTTCAATTTCGCCATCCACATTCACGTAAAACTGTTCGGTGAGCGCAGACAGAAAGCTGTCTTGACGAATCAGGCTAATGATTCTATATAAATCGTCGGTAATGCCCGATTTCGTTAATGAATCATCTTCCAAAACTTGTGGGATTGTCATGTTTTTTTGATGGAAACGGTCTACAATGAAACCATTTGCAACAGGCACTCGTGCAGTGAAGTTATCCTGCGCAGGCATGAAATCGCCATCTTCATCGATGTAATAATTGTCGTTGAGCAAATCCATCACTCTAATCACTGGATTTCTTTGTACAACTTCTATGGAAAGGATGCCGTTTTGGGTGTTCCAAACTGTTACATTCTTCACTGCAGGATGCATCTCAATGGCATTTTCAATAGCATTCAAATTCAAATCAGAAAGCGATGTGCCTTTGAAACTAATCTGCTTGTCTTTCAGGATTCCTAAAACATCTTCTTCAGTGAGGAATTTCAAGGTAGTATCTCCAGGTAGTTCAACCTGAACATCATTTACAATGAAGTTTTTCCTTCTTTGATTGATGAACACGAACAGCACCAAAACCGAAATCAAGGCAGTTGCACGTAGCACAAAACGAAAGATTTTTTGGTTTTTGCTCATCGTTGCATCACTTTTAAGCGTTCACGAATAGGCTCAACCAAAGCGTCGATGTCGCCGGCGCCAAGGGTTAAAAGTACTTCTGGCTTTAATGTTGCCAAAAGTTCAGGCAGTTCGGCTTTGGTAACCAAACGTTTGGAGTTATGGGAAATCTTCTCAAGCAATGCAGATGAACTTACGCCTTCAATAGGTTGTTCACGTGCTGGGTATATATCGAGCAGAATAACTTCATCAAGCATCGATAGACTTTCCGCAAAACCATCATAAAAATCGCGCGTTCTGCTAAAAAGATGCGGTTGGAAAACACCTGTGATTTTTTTGTTCGGATAAATGGCTTTCACCGAACTGATGCAAGCGCGAAGTTCTTCTGGATGGTGCGCGTAGTCGTCGATATAGATTAAATCGTCGCGGCGAATGATGTATTCAAAGCGTCGTTTCACACCAGTGAAGCTCTTTAGTGCTTTGCGGATTTCATCTTCTGAAACCCCATTGAAAAAGCAGATCGCCGCTGCAGCAATAGCGTTTTCAACGTTGTGCAAACCTGGAAGCCCAAGTTCAAGATTTGTGATCACATACTTCCCGATGCGAATGTTGAAATGGTAGTGATCGCCGATTAGTTTGCAATCATCCAGCATTACATCCGCTTCAGATGAGGTGTGATAGGTGACAGCATTTTCAAGGATATCGGCTGGAAGATTCAATCCCGCTTTTACCAATAGAACACCATCTTCTGAAGTTTGACGGGCAAATTGAGCAAATGATTCTAGCAGTGCATTCGCTTCACCATAAATGTCGAGATGATCGGCATCTGTTGAAGTGATGATGCTACTGTGCGGATACAATTGTAAGAATGAACGATCGTATTCGTCGGCCTCTGCAACCAAGAATGAATCTTTTCCGCCGCTCAGGTAATTGGTTCCATAATTAACTGAAACGCCACCTAGGAATGCAACTGGCTCTAATGAAGCCGATTTGAGGATGTGCGCCACCAAGGTTGAGGTGGTAGTTTTTCCATGTGTACCTGCAACAGCCAATGTTGGATGCCCTTTTGAGAGCAATCCGAGCACTTCTGCTCTTTTGTATAGTTTGAATCCTTTGTTGATTAAGGAATTCAGGATGAAGTTGTCTTTTGGAATTGCAGGTGTAAAGATCATAAGCACATGCCCTTCCATTTCTGGGGAGAGCATTTCTGTTGGAATAAGTTCAGCATTGTCGTCGAAAACAAGCTGCATGCCTTCCTTCTGCAATTGATCGGTAAAGCTAACAGAGGTGCGGTCGTAGCCAGCAACAGGAATTCCTCGGCGCAGGAAGTATCTACCCAAGGCGCTCATGCCAATGCCGCCGGCTCCTAGGAGATATACATATTTAACTGCTTCGAGGTTCATGTTATGCTATAATCAATTTGAAAATTTCATCTACAATTAATTCTGCGGCATCTGGTCTTGCAAATGCTGAAATTTGAGCCATCATTTCAATTCTCTTTTGCTCATCGCTGTAGAGATTAAGTATCTCTTGTGCGAGCTTTTCTTTGGCTTGGTCGTCGCGAATTAATATTGCTGCACCTTTTTCACTCAAAGCTTTTGCATTGCTTGTTTGGTGATCTTCGGCCGCGAATGGAAAAGGAATGAGAATACTAGGTTTTTTTACCAAGCAAAGCTCCGACACAGCAATAGCACCAGCGCGGGAAACTACAAGATCGGCGCAAGCATAGGCCAAATCCATTTTTTGAATGAATTCGTGCACTTTCACGTTTTCTAAACCTGCTTCTGTTGCTGCCAATTGTGCATTTGCAGCATTGCCCTTTCCTGTTTGCCAAATTACCTGAATACCATTTTCTGTGAGTTTCTTCACATGGTTGATCATGGCTTCGTTGATAGATCTAGCACCTAAGCTTCCGCCGATAACCAACACTGTGAATTTGCTTTCATCAAGGTCAAAAAACCTAAAAGCTTCGTCACGGTTGGCATGGGGTTTAAGTATTTCGCTTCGAACCGGATTGCCTGTGATTACAATCTTTTGAGCAGGAAAAAATTTCTCCATGCCATCGTAAGCAACACAAATTTTATTTACCCGCTTAGAAAGGATACGGTTTGTGATTCCTGGAAAGGAATTTTGTTCCTGAATCAGTGTCGGAATTCTTTTTCCAGTAGCCGCATAAAGCACTGCTCCTGATGCATATCCGCCAACGCCAATTACAGCATCAGGTTTAAATGATTTTAGAATTTCTGCTGCCTTTCGAAGCGCTTTCCAAAGTTTAATCGGTACCATCAGGTTCGACAAACTCAACGATCGCTTGATCCCTGTGATATTTAATCCAACAATTTCATATCCAGCTGCTGGTACTTTCTCCATTTCCATTTTCCCATTTGCACCAACAAATAGGATTTTGGCGTCTGGTTCGCGTTTGCGGATAGCGTTAGCAATTGCAACTGCTGGGAAAATATGCCCTCCGGTTCCACCGCCCGATACGATAAAACTATGCGATTTCATCTGCCTCCTCCTTTCCACCATCTTTCAAGCAAAAACGGCTAACACAAAGAATAATACCAATCGAAATACTAGTAAACCAAATCGAAGTTCCTCCCATACTTACCAGAGGCAATGCTTGACCAGTAACTGGAAATAAATTGACCGCAACTGCCATGTTGATGAATGCTTGAAACAACAACATAAGCGTGCAACCCACTGCTAAAAATGTGGCAAATGATTGCGGACTGTATTTTATCATTCGAATAACCCGAAGGAAAAGAATCAGGTAAAGCAGAACGACAAAAGAGCCCAATAAAATTCCTCCTTCTTCAAGTATAATGGCGAATATGAAATCTGAATAGGGGTGAGGCAGGAAATTTCTTTGCTCACTTTTTCCAGGTCCCATCCCGATGAGTCCACCATTCGCTATTGCAATCTTGGCTTGTTCAGATTGGTAATTGCCTTCTGTTTTTTCTGAGGAGAAGTTTTCGATACGTGCTTTCCAAGTTCCAATTCGACCGGGAAGATCGAAGTTAAGTGCAACAAGAATGAACAAAGCGAAAGCAATAACGCCTACACCTGCTAATGCAAGAATGTATTTTATGTTAACCCTCCCGATAAACAACAGTACCATACTGGTTAAAAACAATAAGGCTGCAGTAGAGAAATTGGCAGGTAGAATAAGTCCGCAAGTGACGAAAATCGGTAACAGTAATGGCAAAAATGCCCCCTTGAATTCTTTGATTTGCTCTTGCTTCCTTGATAGCAATCTAGCGATATACATGATTAATGCAAGCTTTGCTAAATCGGAAGTTTGGAAACTCGCATTGATAATAGGTACGGTTAACCATCTACTTGCATCGTTGATTTCGCCACCCATGAGGGTGATGATAAGCAATGGTGCCGCAACCCAAATGGCCAATTGACCAATCCTTGAGAAAATTTTATAGTTCGCAAGGTGTGTGATATACATCAAGAATAAACCTGAAAGTACTAACACTGTATGTTTGATCAAGTAGTGTTCAGTGTCTCCTCCTTGTTTGGCATAAGCAAGTGTGCCGGTGGAAGTGTAAACTGCCAGTACCGACAATAGGGTAAGCAGCAGCACGACGATCCAAATCGTGCGGTCACCCTTTGCGTATATAACTGGCATTTTCATTTTCAGGTAATTTGTTTTAATTTAAAGTTCGCGAACAGCTGCCTTGAATTGGCGACCTCTGTCTTCATAGTTTTCGAACAAATCGAAACTTGCACAGGCAGGAGAAAGCAGAACAGTGTCTCCTTTTTTACCCAAGAGATATGCTGCTTTAACTGCTTCAATCGCGCTTCCAGCATCCACTACACTTACAATTCCGTTGAATGCTTTGTGGATTTTTGCATTGTCTTTCCCCATACAAACGATCGCCTTAACCCGTGCACGAACCAATTCTTCAAGAATGGTGTAATCGTTGCCCTTATCGACACCGCCTACAATCCAAACAACTGGATTCGACATAGATTCAAGTGCATACCAAGTAGAATTTACGTTGGTTGCTTTAGAGTCGTTGATAAACTCGATACCATGAACCTTTGCAACAAATTCGAGGCGATGCTCGATGTTTTCAAAGTCCATGAGGCTTTCTCTTACTACGTCTTTGCGAATTTCAAAAACGCGCGCTGCAATCCCGGCTGCCATGGAATTGTACTGGTTGTGCTTCCCCTGAAGCGCTAGGTCGAAAATTGACATATTGAATGGATCTGGTTGTATGTTAAATTGAATGTGATCGTTTTGGATGAAAGCACCTTCCCCCGTGAGGGTCTGCAACGAAAAGGGCAACATGCGAACATTGTCGTTTCGCATTTTCATTGCTTCAGAAAGAATCGGATCGTCGGCACAATAGATGAATGTGCAGTTTTCGTCCATGTTCTGAAGGATTCTAAATTTCGAGAAGATGTAATTGTTGAGTTCGTAATCGTATCGATCGAGGTGATCGGGTGTAATGTTCAATAAAACCGCGATGTCGGCCTTGAACTTAAACATGCCATCCAGCTGAAAGCTGCTGAGTTCGAGTACATAATAATCGAAGTTGGTTTCAGCAACTTGACGGGCAAAGCTTTTTCCTACATTTCCTGCCAAACCAACATTGAGTCCCGCATTTTTTAGGATGTGGTAAGTGAGGAGTGTCGTGGTGGTTTTGCCATTTGTGCCAGTGATGGCGATCGTTTTGGCTTGTGTATACCAAGAGGCGAATTCGATTTCGGAGATCACTTGAATTCCTCTTTTGTGCGCTTCCACGATCAGTGGCGCTTTGTCAGGAATTCCCGGACTCTTCACGATAATTTCAGCACCAAGAATGCGCGACTCAGTGTGTTGCTTTTCTTCGAATTCTACTCCGGCTTTATTGAGTTCCGCTTTGTACTTGTCGCCGATTGTTCCCAAATCTGAAACAAAGACCTCCCAGCCTTGCTTTTTAGCAAGAACAGCAGCTCCAGTCCCGCTTTCGCCGGCACCAAGAATGCTGATATGTCTGAGTGGAGTGTTCATTAACGGAGTTTCAAAGTGATAATCGTAAGTACTGCGAGCGCAACTCCCACAATCCAAAAGCGGGAAACGATCTTTGCTTCATGCCAACCGAGCTTTTGATAGTGGTGGTGAAGTGGAGCCATTTTTAGAATTCTTCGGCCTTCCCCAAACCGTTTCTTGGTGTATTTGAAATAGCTCACTTGTGCCATAACGCTCAAGTTTTCAACCAAATAGATCCCGCAAAGAATAGGGATTAGCAATTCTTTTCTTAGTGCGATTGCCACTACGGCAACGATTCCTCCCAAGGCTAAACTTCCGGTGTCGCCCATGAAGATTTGGGCTGGGTATGAATTATACCAGAGAAATCCAACACAAGCACCAACAAATGCACTCATGTAGATTACAATTTCGCCCGAATCGGGGATATACATTACGTTGAGGTAGTCGGCAAAAAAGATGTTCCCTGAGATGTAGGCGAAAATGGCAAGCACAAACCCGATGATTGCAGTTGTACCGGCCGCTAAACCATCCAATCCATCCGTCATATTGGCCCCATTGGAAACGGCAGTTACGATGAAAATTACCATCGGAATGAACACCAACCATGCGTAGTTTTCGTAATCTTCTCCGAAAAAGGAGATGATTTTGGCATAATTGAACTCGTGGTTTTTTACAAATGGAATGGTAGTAATTGGAGCTTTGGCGTCAACGTATTTGATCGCCTTATTACTGAGTACTGAAATTTCCAGATCGGAATATCCTGGAACACTGATTTTATTATCGGAGCCAACAATTTCGCGACGTATCGTTACATCAGGGTGGAAGTAAAGCACTGATCCAACAAGCAAACCAACACCTACTTGCCCAACGATTTTGAACCTTCCTGCTAGACCTTCTTTGTTCTTCTTGAATACCTTGATATAATCGTCAAGGAACCCAATCAGCCCAAATCCAATCGTTGCAATCAACAATGTAATGATGTAAACATTGTGCAGTTTGGCAAAAAGTAGCGTGGGGATAAGAATACATGCTAGGATGATAAGTCCACCCATGGTAGGAGTGCCTTGCTTCGACATTTGTCCAGCCAGACCTAGATCACGGATAATTTCTCCGACCTGCTTAAGTTGAAGGAATTGGATGATTTTCTTTCCGAACACCATTGAGATGATCAGAGAAGTGATTAACGCCATTGCCGCCCGGAAGGAAATAAACTGGAATACTCCAGCACCCGGGAAGTCATAGTTTAAATCGAGGAAATCGAACAGGTAGTATAGCATCAGTTCCCGTTTTGATTAAAGATTTCTGTGAGTTCGGCCATGTCGTCGAAAGGGTGCTTTACCCCTTTGATCTCTTGGTATTTTTCGTGTCCTTTTCCAGCCACGAGAATGATATCGCCCGATTTTCCCATCATGCTTGCCGTTCTAATGGCTTCACGACGATCGGTGATACAAAGCACTTTGCGGCTATCTGCTGGATCAACACCAGCGCGCATTTCTTGGATGATTTGAACAGGATCTTCCGACCGTGGATTGTCGGAGGTTAGAATGACCTTGTCGCTCATACTTGCAGCAATTCGTGCCATTTCTGGACGCTTTGCTTTGTCGCGGTCTCCACCACAACCAACCAATGTAATTACTTGCTCATTTCCTGTGCGGATGTCGCGGATGGTATTCAATACGTTTATAAGAGCATCAGGAGTGTGCGCATAATCAACAATTGCTGTAACGCCTTCGTCAGATTTCACATATTGGAATCGTCCTTCTACACTTCGAAGGTTACTCAAAGCTGTGAGCACCCGAATTTTATCTTCACCCAATAAAATGGCCGTTCCATAAACTGCTAAAAGATTGTAAGCATTGAATGTTCCGATTAGATGTGTCCAAACATCCTGCTCATCGATCCTGAGCATCATTCCTCCAAGTTGTTTTTCCAAAATTTTACAATGGAAATCCGATGCTTGAGAAAGTCCATAAGTGGTGATTTCTGGACGGATGCTTTCGGCCATTCTATCACCGTTTTCATCGTCTCGATTGATCAATGCAAATGCATCTGAACTCAACGAAGTAAAAAAGCTGTGTTTTGCTTCTAAGTAGTTTTCGAACGTTTGGTGGTAGTCGAGATGATCGTGTGTGATATTGGTGAAAATGCCTCCGCTAAAAGTGACTCCAGCAATACGGTTTTGAACCACAGCATGCGAGCTCACTTCCATGAATACATGCGAGCAGCCAGCCTTTACCATTTTATCTAACAATGCCTGAAGCTGAACTGCATCGGGTGTTGTATGGGTTGATGGGATGATTTCAGTGCTGATTCTGTTTACGACTGTCGACAACAATCCGCATGGATATCCCAAAGCAGCATACAAATCGTGCAGCAATGTTGTGGTAGTGGTTTTTCCGTTAGTTCCAGTAACGCCAATTACTTTTAGTTTTTCTGAAGGATTGTCGAAGAAATTGGAAGCTATGATTGCCAAGGCGAAAGATGGATCCTTCACCAAAACATAAGTCACTTTTTCTTTCAATTCGGAAGGCAGAACCTCACATACAACGGCAATAACACCCGATTCTATAACCTGATCAATATAAGTATGGCCATCGCTGCGGGTACCGCGAACAGCCACGAACAGTCCGTTTTTCTGAGCCTCTCTAGAATCGGCAGTAATAGACATCACAGCCAGATTCGTAGATCCATGGATTTCAGTTGCACCAGCTTTATAGAGAAGATCCTTTAGTAGTCTCATGCCAGTTCAATCGTTACAAGTGAATTTCTATTTACCCTTGTTCCTGCAGGAATAGATTGTTTCTTAACCTTTCCTTTTCCTGAAGGCTTTACACTGAGTCCCATGTTTTCGAGCAAGAAAATCGCGTCTCTTAGTCCCATTCCTGTAACATCGGGCATCAATTCCATATCGAAGTTCTCTGGCTTAGCTACCAAAGCAGCACCTGATTGGCGAACACGTGTCCAACGCGCTTCAGGCATCGAAACCTTCATTCCTGTATTGGATGCGATTACCCGAAGGTCTTCGGTGAATCCTGGGTTGATTTCAGGTTTCATTTCGCTTGCAGCCAAGACTTTTACATATCCTTGGTGCATTTCACGGCTGCGTGCGTAAACTTTGTCTGCAACTTCTTTGAAAACCGGACCAGCTACGATGTTTCCATAGAAGCCGGCTTGAGATGGATTCTCAATCACTACGATACAAGAATATTTTGGATTGTCGTAAGGGAAGAAACCTGCAAAAGAGGCTCGATAGCTTTTCTTTTCTATGCCGTTTACTTTGAACTTTTTCTTTACAGTGCCTGTTTTTCCTGCTGTTTGATAGTGAGGATTGCGAAGATTTTTTGCAGTTCCTCTTTCCACAACACCTTTCATGAGTGGTTTTACTTTTCTGATGGAAGCTTTCGAACAAATCGAAGAGTCGATTACCACTGGATCGAACCGTTTCACAGTTTTGCCATTGTGGCGAATTTCGGAAACCAGTTGAGGTTTCATCATTACACCATCGTTTGCAACTGCATTGTAAAAGGCAAGCATTTGAATAGGTGGGAGGAGCACCTCATAACCCATTGCTAAACTTGGCATCGATAAGCACGACCAATTTTTATGACCAGGATAAAAGATGGTAGGCATTTGTTCCTCTTTCAAATCGATGCCAGATGGGATGCCTAAATGAAATGCCTTCAAGCGCTCGATAAACTTCTTTTGCTGGCTCTGATAGCCTTTCATCACAGCCTTAATGATCCCAACATTAGACGATTGAATAAATGCGTCGGCCAAAGAGATTCGGCCGTAGCCACCATCTTTCGAATCGTAAATCGGGTGGTTGCAAAATCTAATTACGCCGCCTTGTGTGTCGAAAATCTCATTGGTATCAACCAAGCCATCTTCGATGAGTGCGAGCACTGATGCCAATTTAAAGGTGGAGCCTGGATCCCATGTAGCACTAACCGCCAAGTTGCTTTCTTCGGTGTATCGAGCGCTATCTGTTTTTGATCTTGTTAGGTTTGAAATCGCTTTGATGTGCCCAGTTTTAACTTCCATCAGCACCACACAACCTTGTTCGGCTTTGTTGATCAATAACTGCTTGCGAAGTGCTGATTCTGCAACATCCTGAAGTTGAACATCGATGGTAGAAACGATGTCGGAGCCTTCCTTCGGTTCGATTTCATTTTCACCATTTACTTCCTTCCAATCTCCACCCGACATTTTTTGTTTAAGGCGTTTCCCATTGCTGCCCTTGAGGTAGGTATTGTAATAAGCTTCAAGTCCGGTGAGTTTGCCTTTGTCGTAAATGTTTCCAAGTGTTTTGTATGCCAAACTTCTAAAAGGCATTACGCGCTTTTCCTTGCTTTCGAGGATCATCCCGTATTTTGCTCTTCCCTTTAAAATTGGAAGTTTGCGCATTTCGGAAAGCTCTTTGAAGTTCACATCCTTGCGAACCAAAGTTGAACGTGACTTGGCTCTATACCCTTTTCTAAGTTCTTGTTTGAATTCAGAAGCTGACGTTTCTGGGAAAATTTTGTGAAGACCATCAGCCAAAGAGTCGATTTTTTCCGGGAATGCCTTTCGCAATTTTTCAACTTCGAAGTCGAGCCTAACAGTATAAATTGGCAATGATGTAGCGAGCAGGCTTCCATCGTCGGCGTAAATATTGCCTCGGGATGCTTCAACCGTATGGTAGCGGAGAACTTCTTTGTTCTTTTTTGCGAGCCATTGATCTCTTTGAACAACGCCAATCGTAAACGCACGCGCAATGATTGCAATGCCGAAAAGCACAGCCGTCAGGTAAACTATCCTGAGCCTAATTGCTATGTCTTGTTCGTTTTGCATGCCAGTTTCAGCGCTTTGTGGTTTTAAATGTTGGCTTTTGAATGAAAAGATGTTGAGGTGGTTCTTTTGCTTCAAAAATCCCTTCAGATGCAAGTTTATCGGCAACCTGACTTGGGTTCGAGTTGAAAACCAGATCAGATTTTAAGGTGATGTATTCGCTTCGGAGATCTTTTAATTCCTTGATTAGGCGAGCGTTTTGTCGCACTGTTCTTTCAGCATTGTAGGTATTGGCGATATAGAAACCAGCGAGCAAGCAGATAAACAGAGCGAATGGCACATTTTTAATGGAGCTGTCTTTTGAAAGAAAGCTTCCATCCATTACCCCTGAAAGCCAGCGGAATAAAGGACCAATCTCCTTTGGAGTGGCCTTTTGTGTGGGATCATCTTTTTTCTTTAACCTGTTCATATATCTGTTCGTTCGGCGATGCGCAGAATTGCACTTCGTGAGCGGTTGTTTTCAATCAATTCATTCTCGTCTGGGCGGATAGGTTTCCGGTTGATCGCTTTGAGCGGGACTTTCACGTTTCCGAAAAAGTCTTTTTCTGCTTCTCCCTCGAACTTTCCGTTCCGAATAAAATTTTTTACAAGTCTGTCTTCGAGGGAGTGGTAACTCATCACCACAAGGCGTCCATTGGGCTTAAGCACTTCAAGACTTTGTTTTAGAAAATCTTTGAGAGCTCCAATCTCGTCGTTCACTTCGATTCGAAATGCCTGAAACACACGTGCTGCAAACTGATGTTCTTGTCCCCTTTTCATAAAAGGTCGGATAAGGTCGAGTAGTTTGGCTGTGGTGTCGGGCTTACGGTCTGCTCTCGCATTCGTGAAATGCCTTGCGAGTTTCCCCGCTTCGATCAGTTCTCCATATTCTTTGAACATTCTTCGGAGTTCTTCTTCAGAATAATTCATAAGAATATCGGCTGCACTGCTTCCCGAATTGGGATTCATGCGCATATCGAGTGGTGCGTCGAAACGAATGGAGAACCCTTTTCCAGGGGTGTCGAATTGATAAGACGATACGCCAAGGTCTGCGAGTATTCCATCAACCGGAATTGCCCCGTACATCCTAAGAAAGTTCTTCATGAATCTGAAGTTCTGTTGGATGAGGGTAAATCTTGGGTCGTCGGGAACGTTTGCCGCAGCATCTGGATCTTGGTCGAAGGCGTATAATTTGCCATTCGGGCCAAGTTTTTCGAGGATGGCTCTGCTGTGTCCACCTCCACCGAAAGTAACATCGACGTAGGTTCCGTCGGGCTTCAGGTGGAGTCCTTCTATACAGTGATGTAAAAGAACGGGTGTATGGTAGGTCATGATCCGCTGTTTCGAATCCCTTTCATGACTTTGGCAGCCAGGGAGTGGAAAGCATTTGGATCAGAAGTCCCATGCACTTGATCATAAACCGCAGGCGACCACATTTCGAAGTTTTCCAGGTTAGCGCTGAAAAGAACTTCGGTGGTAATTCCAACCAACTCAACCAGTGAGCGGGGAATCAACATCCTGTTTACCGAATCGAGATCGAGGTGTACTGCCGAACCGTAGAATTGACGAATGAAACGATCGTTTTCTGGGTCATAAGGATCCAGCTTTCGGATGTCGTCAGTTCGTTGCTTCCAAGAATCGGTTGTGTACAAATCGATACAACTGGTAAACAATGACCTGTTGAGGATAAAGTGATCACGCTTGCCTTCCTCGAATTGCTTCAAAAGCGAAGCAGGAAGCATCACGCGGCCTTTAGCATCAACCTTGCACAGATATTTTCCGGTGTACTCGGTCATTTGTTAGTTTATGATTTGGGAGGTAAAAGTATAGAATTAAAAACACAGGTTACCACAATTTACCACATTGTTGATAACTTGGTTTCAAAATTAATCATTGTTTTCGAATTAAAAAATAAAGTCGTTGATAATTAAGGCTTTTAGCTTGGTGGGAGACTGTGGGGGTGATCTACGTTTTCTGACTCTATTTATGATCCTTTTGAAAACTTTTTTCGGTCACATTCAGTCGGAAAACAGATTGACTGCACATTCAATCTTGAATTCAGACGGATTTTGTTACTTTTGGGCGTTTCATTAGATTATACGCATGCAACAGGAACTGAAACACGAAGGCGAATTCAAATACATCGAAGACGGTGAAGGTCCGATATTGCTCATTCTTCATGGTCTTTTCGGGGCATTGAGTAATTTCAAAGAGGTGTTCGATCAGTTTCGAGACAAATTCCGCGTCGTGATCCCGATGATGCCGATTTATGATCTGCCTGTTCAAGAAACGCACGTTAAAAGTTTAGCAGCTTTCATCCACCGTTTTGTTGAATTCAAAGGATTCAATGAAATCAATGTGCTTGGAAACTCGCTGGGTGGTCATGTGGCACTCGTTTATTCTCTTGAACATCCAGACAATGTGCATTCAATGATCTTAACTGGAAGCTCCGGACTTTACGAAAATGCGATGGGTGGATCTTTCCCTCGTCGGGAAGATTATGAGTTCATCAAGGCCAAAGTTGCTTACACGTTTTACGATCCAGAAACTGCAACCAAAGAGTTGGTTGATGAAGTTTTTGAAATCGTAAACAACAAAGAAAAACTCATCCGAGTGCTTGCTCTTGCGAAGTCGGCCATCCGACACAACATGTCGGAAGAACTGCACACTTTTAAAATGCCAGTTTGTTTGATCTGGGGTAAAAACGATACAGTTACACCACCCGAAGTGGCTGAAGAGTTCAATCGATTGCTCCCACACTCCGAACTGTTCTGGATCGACCTCTGCGGGCACGCACCGATGATGGAAAGACCAAAAGAATTTAATTCGATTTTGAGTCCTTGGTTGAATGCTCTTTATAAAGAAAAAGTATGAACGTAGATCAGCAACTTATCGACCAGCTTGCCCATCTTTCGCGCCTTAGTTTTGATGCGGAAACTGGTAAAGAAATGGTGCATGACTTGAACAGAATTCTCAGTTTTGTTGAGAAGCTTAGTGAAGTCAATACAGATGGCGTGGAGCCACTTATTTATATGGTGGAAGAAACCAATGTGCTTCGTGAAGATGTTGTGCAACTTGAAATCACACAAAACGAAGGACTGAAAAACGCACCCAAGAAAGATTCAGATTATTTCAGGGTGCCTAGATTTGTCGATAGCGAATAAGCCATCAAATCGATATTCATAAAACAAAAAAAAGCAGCTCCAATGGGGCTGCTTTTTTGTTTACTGTGAGATACTTTTAACAGTACTGGTCAAATGCCATAAGAAGATTGTCCGCGATCATCTCAGCAGATCTTCCTTCAATATGGTGACGTTCAATGAAATGAACCAATTTGCCATCTTTAAACAATGCCATTGCTGGAGATGATGGTGGATATGGTGCAAAATAACTTCTTGCGCGCGCTGTTGCTTCTGCATCATTTCCTGCAAAAACAGTGGTTAAAAGTGCTGGTTTTTTATCGGCCTTGTCAAGTGCAAGACGAACACCTGGGCGAGCAGTTCCTGCCGCACATCCACATACTGAATTCACTACAACCAGGACGGTTCCGTTATCTTTGGTAAGAACGCCATCCACTTGTTCTGATGTGCGAAGTTCTTCGAAGCCGGCACCAACCAACTCCTGACGCATCGGTGCTACGATTTGTTCTGGATACATAATTTATTGTGTTTTTAAAGCAACAAAGTTAAAGGAAATCGGTTCAGCTCGAGAATTACTATTTGTTTCGATCAACCGTATAGCGAATCAATTCGATAAACGATCTACTGTATTCATTCTGTGGAAATTGTAAGAGCATCTCTAGTGCTTTGTCGCGGTAATCCTTCATTTTATCCTCCGCATAACGAATTCCATCTCCAGCTTTTACCATGCTAATTACCTCTTCTACTTTCGCGGGTTCGGTGTTGTGGTTTTTTACAATGTTGATGATCTTACTGCGGTCTTTGCTGTTGCAATTTGCCAATGTGTAAATCAGTGGCAATGTCATTTTCCGTTCCTTGATATCGATCCCAGTTGGCTTTCCAATGGCGCTGCTGCTTTCATAGTCGAACAAATCGTCCTTGATCTGGAAAGCAATCCCGATATACTCACCGATCTGGCGCATGGTTTCAACTTGTTCAGGCGTGCACCCCGCAGATGCAGCACCCGATGCACAACAAGATGCTATCAAGGTTGCTGTTTTCTTTCGGATGATATCAAAGTACACATCCTCTTGGATGTCGAGCCTTCTCGCTTTTTCAATTTGAAGCAATTCACCTTCACTCATTTCACGAACCGAGTGACTAACTATTCTGAGAACATCGAATTCGCCATAATCTACCGATAACAGCAACCCTCTCGAAAGCAGGTAATCACCCACCAGCACTGCAATTTTATTTTTCCAAAGGGCATTGATTGAAAAAAAGCCACGCCTTTCATTTGAATCATCCACAACATCATCGTGAACCAATGTTGCAGTATGCAAAAGCTCAATCAAAGAGGCGGCTCTGTAGGTGCTTTCAGTAATTCCTCCGCAAATTCCTGCCGAAAGAAATACGAACATGGGCCTGATTTGCTTCCCTTTGCGCTTTACTATATAGTAGGTGATTTTGTCGAGCAGCGGAACTGAGCTTTTCATGGAATCTCTAAACCGCAGTTCAAAGGCTTCCATTTCCCGGTTTATCGGGGCTTTAATTTCATCAATGCTCATCATGATCGCGGCAAAAGTAGGTGATTTAACAATCCACCGCGGCGGTTTGATTAACTTCGCACACTCATGATTTCTCCACGCACCATAGAACAGGTTACCGACGCTGCCCGAATTGAGGAAGTGATTGGCGATTTTGTAGCATTGAAGCGCCGTGGAAGCAGTATGCAAGGGCTTTGTCCGTTTCACAACGAAAAAACACCGTCCTTCAATGTTTCTCCTGCGCGCGGAATTTACAAGTGCTTCGGTTGTGGAAAGGCTGGTAATTCGGTGCGCTTTATTATGGATCATGAGAAGCTTTCTTATCCTGAAGCCATTCGGTATCTCGCCAAGAAGTATCAAATCAATGTTGAGGAAGAAAATCAAACCGAGGAGGTAAAGGAAGAACTTCGTGAACGTGAATCGATGCTTCTGCTCAATGAGTGGGCTGCATCGCACATGGAAAAACTGTTGCACGAAGATGAAACTGGTCGTGCAATTGGTTTGAGCTATTTTAAAGAGCGAGGCTTCTCCGAAGAAACTATCCGAAAATTCAGGTTAGGCTTTTTGCCCGATCAGTGGGCACACCTTACGGATTCGGCGGTTCGTGAAGGATATCAAAAGGAATTTCTGGTGAAAACCGGACTGTCGATCGAGCGAGAAGATGGCAGAATGTTCGACCGATTTAAAAACCGGGTGATGTTCCCGATCCAAAATTTGTCGGGTCGAGTGATTGGTTTTGGAGGGAGAATTCTCACCAACGACAAGAAACAGGCGAAATACCTCAATTCGCCAGAATCTGAAGTGTACCACAAAAGTGCAGTTCTCTATGGGATTTACCATTCTCGAAAGGCTATCTCAGAACTCGATGAAGCACTTTTGGTGGAAGGTTATACGGATGTGATTTCGTTGCATCAATCTGGAATAGAAAATGTTGTAGCTTCATCAGGAACTTCGCTCACCAACGAGCAGGTGCGGATGATTCGGCGCTACACCGAGAATGTCACCATCCTTTATGATGGAGATGCTGCAGGAATCAAGGCATCGTTTCGAGGGTTAGACATGATCCTTGAGCAAGGGCTCAATGTGAAGATCGTACTTTTCCCTGATGGAGAAGATCCAGATTCGTTTGCACGGAAAAATTCGCCGCTCTTTATCAAAGATTATATCAAATCTGAGGCGCGGAATTTTATTGAGTTCAAGACTTCCATTTTAGCCGAAGAAGCTGGAAATGATCCTATCCGCAAAGCGGGAATGATTCGAGAGATTATCGGATCCTTGGCATTGATTCCTGATCCAGTGTTGCGTTCCTTGTATTTAAAGGAATGTTCCACCCGGTTGGGGATGGATGAGCAAACCCTGATTTTCGAGCTCAACAAACAGATGAAGTCGAAGCAGGAACGCCGGCCGACTTCAAGTTATTCGGAGCCTTCTGCAGTTCCAGCGCCTTTTGATGCACCACCTGATGATCTTTTTGGACCCGATGGTACATCCAATCCTCAGGTAAAAAATGACGTGTCGGGCGATTACCGCTTGGATGCGCAAGAGAAAGATGTGATTCGAATATTGGTGAAGTATGCAAATCATTTGATTTATTTCGACGAATTGAATGAAGACGGAGAGAAGATTGAAATTTCGCAGCGTGTGGGAGATTTTATTCTTTCGGAATTGGAAGCCGACCAATTGTTGCCTGAGAATCCTGCCTATTTGAAGCTGTACCAGTTTTTCCTATCACGATCTCAAGAAGATTATCCAGAAGACCCAGAACTGTTGAATCATCCTGATGAAGTTATTTCAACAACAGTGATCGATCTCACCACCGACAAGCATATTTTGAGTGAATTGTGGAAGAATCACCACCAAATCTTCATTACAATGGAATCTGATCTGCTGAAAAAAGGCGTGATGGATGCCATGTATACATTTAAACTTCGTCATGTTGTGCTGATGAAGAAGGCATTGGATGATGAGCTTGGCCGAATTTCAAGTGAAGAAGCTGATCGTATGGACGAAATTATTGCGCAAATTCAGTTGCTTCAAGCGGCCAAGGATGAGTTTTCTAAAAAGCTTAATTACAATTAATTTATTGCTTTCGTCCTTTTGGCTTTCTTTGCCAGATGCGATTGATTTTTGCCACCAACAATGCCCATAAGCTTGACGAAGTGAGAGCTGTGGTGCCAACCCATATTGAGATTTTAAGTTTGTCGGATGTTCAGTTTTTAGATGAACTGCCAGAAACCTCTGGAACTATCCGCGGTAATGCGCTTCAAAAAGCAGAAACATTTTTCAGCCGAACGGGAATGAATTGTTTTTCAGACGATACTGGATTGGAGGTTGCCTGTTTAAATGGAGCTCCGGGCGTCGATACAGCTTTTTATTCTGGATCGAGAGATGCAGTGGCAAACAATGCTAAGTTATTGAACAACATAGCTGGTTTTGAAGATAGATCTGCCCGTTTCATTACAGTAATCGCTTGTGTGATTGATGGAGTTTCGCATTTGTTCGAAGGGGAAGTAAAAGGTAAAATTGGATTTTCAGCAGAAGGAACGGGTGGATTTGGTTATGATCCTGTTTTTATCCCTGATGGTTATTCTCAGTCTTTTGCGGCATTGCCGCCTTTGGTGAAACAAACAATCAGTCACCGAACACGCGCTGTGGAGTTATTTACCGCTTGGCTCCACGACAAGACACTCAAATAGCTACTTTTGCGACCTATGGAATTACTTTCTTCACTGCTCGATTTTGTCTTGCATATCAATGATCACCTCGATCAACTGGTGCTCAATTATGGCGTTATGATTTATGCCATTTTGTTTTTAATCATTTTTGTAGAAACCGGTTTGGTTGTGATGCCTTTTTTACCTGGCGATTCTTTGCTTTTTGCGGCAGGTGCAATTTGCGCTCGCCCGGGTTCAGAGTTGAGTATCGGGCTTTTGATTATGTTGCTTTTTGTGGCTGCTGTTTTGGGCGACAATGTGAATTATGCTATCGGAAGATTTTCAGGCTCGAAGGTTGTAAATTGGAAATTTCGAGGTAAAAGTTTGGTAAAGCAAGCTTACATAGATCAAACACATTCATTCTTCGAAAAATACGGCACGAAAGCCATCATTATGGCGCGCTTTGTCCCAATTGTGCGAACGTTTACACCGTTTGTTGCGGGTGTTGGACAGATGGATTACCGCAAGAAGTTTTTGCCTTATGATGTAGCTGGAGGGTTTTTATGGATTACCTCGATGTCGTTGGCCGGTTATTTCTTAGGTAATCTCGAATTCTTCCAAAAGCATTTCGAAGCTGTTGTATTGGGTATTATCGTTCTTTCTGTAATGCCTATGGTTGTTGCAATTTTGAAAACTAAATTGTAATAAATCAAGTAAAAAAATCCACAGTATTAAAAAGTCTAAGGCCTTAAGTTGGATTAGTTTTAATTAGTTGAAATGAACTAAAGTTCTAAAGAAAATGATTAATTATTTTGTTTGAATTGATATGGGAAAAGATTTAATACTGAATGATGATAAAAACATGGAACCTCTTTTGTCAATTTGCTTACTTTGTTACAATCATGAAAAGTTTATTAAAAAAGCCCTAGAAGGCATTGTTAATCAAAAGATTAATTTCAAGTGGGAGTTGTTGATTGCTGATGATTTTTCAACAGATGAATCTAGAAAAGTAATTCTTGATTTTTTGGAGAGAAATGAACTATCGGCCAGTTTGTTTTTTCCTACCTCAAACACTCGTGTTAAGATTTGGAAAGAAATGATGGACTCTGCAAAGGGTAAATATAAGGCTCATATAGACGGCGATGATTATTGGGTTGACCCATTAAAATGCCAAAAGCAGGTAGATTATCTAGAAAATAATCCTGATGTTTCTTTTTGTTTTACTAATGGGTACTCTTTCGTTGATGGAAATGAAATTGAATCAAAAAGACTAATCAATTCAGATGTTCCGATTATAAAAACAGATTTTCTTAATTTTCTTACGAATGGTGATTTAGTCACACACAGTTCAAAAATTTGGAGAAGCGACGCAGATATAAATGATTGGCCTGAATGGGTTTTAGGTGATCCATTCAAACCTGATTATTTCCTAAATCTGATTCATCTTAAAAGCGGAATGATGGCATTTTTGAATTTTGATTCATTTAGATATCGGATTCATTCAGCAAGTATGTTGAATGAAAATACTCTAATTCGTTTTACCGAAAGAGGTATCACATTTACTAAAAATTTAAAATCTTATTATAGTCCAGAATTTGAAGGGATTTTTAATGATTGTCTTAGTTGGCATTATGCTGATTATTCAATAGATTTAATGAGAAAGAAGTCATATATACTAAGTTTGAAATATACATTTAAAAGCTTTTATATAGGGACAAGTAAGTCACCCAAAAAACTCATAAAATTAATGGTGCAATTAATAAAATTGACAATGCCAAAAAAGATTAAAAGTGGGTTTAAGAACATAATAAAAAAGAAACAATGAATTTAATTCCAAATTTCATTATTATTAAATTAGATACAAAAAAGCTAAGCTTCTTTATTTTTTGAAGCTGTAATTTTAGACTTTATCCAGTCACTTGTAATTGAACTTGGGCGTTCAATTGGAAGTCCCATTGCACGGCTTATTGTTAGCTGAGATAAAACTCCAAGTGCTCGAGAAACACCAAACATTACCGTAAAAAAGTCATATTCTTTAATTCCATAGTGTATTAAAAGTGCTCCTGAATGAGCATCAACATTAGGCCATGGGTTCTGAATTTTTTTGATATTGCTAAGTATTTCAGGAACAACTTCATAAATACGCCACACTATGTTTACAATATCGTCATCAGGCATGTATTTCTTAGCGAACTCCATTTGAGCAATAAAACGTGGATCCGTTTTACGAAGCACAGCATGTCCATATCCTGGAATAACTTTGCCTTCTACTAAAGTTTTATTTACGTATTGTTCAATTTGTTCTTTGGTCGGAAGTCCACCACCTAAATCTTTTTGCAGTTCAAGAATCCAACGAATAACTTCTTGATTCGCCAATCCATGAAGAGGTCCAGCAAGTCCGTTCAATCCTGCTGAGAAAGAATAATACGCATCACTTAAAGCCGAACCGACCAAATGTGTGGAGTGCGCAGAAACATTTCCGCCTTCATGATCGGCATGAATGGTTAGATACAAGCGCATTAATTCAGCAACATCAAAAGTGTCATGCCCCATCATATGGGCAAAATTAGCAGACCAATCGGCACCTTTTAATGGTTCAATCTGAACGTTTTTGTAATAGTTTCTTCTGTAAATATAAGATGCAACGCGAGGAAGTCGAGCAATTAAGTTCATCGCATCTTCAAACATCGGATCCCAATAGTCCTTTTTATTAATTCCTTTTTGGTATTTGTCAGCAAAAACAGACTCCGTTTGCATTGCCAAAACAGCAGCACTGAATTGGGTCATAGGATGTGTATGTATTGGAAGCGCGTCCAACATTTTAAACACATGCTCCGGAACATTGCTTCGGCGTTCCCATTCCGAACTTAATGCTTGAACTTGCACTTCGGTTGGAATTTCACCAGTCAGCATCAAATAAAAAATTCCTTCTGGCAATGGTTCGGAACCACCAGCGACTTTCGGGAGGACTTTACGCAATTCCGGAATACTGAATCCGCGAAAACGAATTCCTTCTTCAGGATCGAGTTTCGATGTTTCGGTAATCATCCCAACCATTCCTTTCATTCCTGAAAATACCTGAGCTAAAGTAATTTCACCAATTTTTAATGAGCCATTCTCATTGATCATTGTTTTAAGATTGGCTGCATGAGGAACGATTTTCTCTGAAAATTTTTGTTTTAGATGAGATGACATAAAACGAAGGAATAAGGATTTGGAAATTTGCGTTAAAAGTAAATAGAATTACTCAGATTAAAATCATCTTATTATTTATAGTTTTGAGATTTTTTCGTTCCATAATAAAACATGACAAATTATGATAATGAAGAACGATTTAAAATTATATTTGTGGATTAATATATTGTTTAAACGAGTTGTAAAATGATCAATGTCACGAGGTCTTTTCTGCCAGAACTGGCGGACTATATTAAATACCTTGAAGGTATTTGGGATCGCGGTCACTTAACTAACCATGGTCCTTTGGTTGTTGAATTAGAAAATAAACTTCGAGATTATCTTGGCGTTAAACATTTTTTCTTTGTAAATAATGGAACCATTGCGCTTCAAATTGCAATTAAAGCAGCTGATTTAAAAGGCGATGTCATTACGACCCCATTCTCATATGTTGCAACAACAAGCTGTTTAGTTTGGGAAAATTGCAATCCAGTTTTTGCTGATATCGATCCCAACACACTTACGGTAACTGCTGAAACAATTGAGAAAGTAATTACTCCCCAAACCACAGGAATTTTAGTTACGCATGTTTATGGAAACCCTTGTCCAGTTGAAGAAATTGAAGTACTTGCAAAACAAAGAGGGCTTAAAGTTATCTACGATGCTGCACATGCTTTTGGTGTTGAATTTAATAATCAGTCAATATTAAACTTTGGTAATATTTCAACCCTGAGTTTCCACGCAACCAAACTCTTCCATACCATTGAAGGAGGAGGTATTATAACTAACGATGATGAATTGGCGCATAAGATAAGCTACATGCGTAATTTTGGACATAATGGCCCAGAAGCATTCTATGGTGTTGGTGTAAATGGGAAAAGTTCAGAATTTCATGCTGCTATGGGCCTTTGCCTAATTCCCAAGATCGAACACATTATTGAAATCCGTAAGTCTCTTTCCGAATTTTATTCTGCTAGTTTAGCTGGTATTCCTATTCAATATCTTCAAATTCAACCGGGAACAACAAAATATAATTTTGCGTATTACCCAATCGTTTTTAATACAGAAGTAGAACTTTTGAAAGCAGTAAAAGCGCTAAATGAAAAGCAAATAATACCACGTAGGTACTTTTACCCTTCTTTAAATACCCTTCATTATGTTACAAATAATTTAGATAACGACAACGCAACAGCTATTTCCAAAAGGGTATTATGCCTTCCGCTATATCCTGATTTAGCTATGGAAAAGGTTCGAGTTATTTCTGATTGTATTCGTTTACAATTATGTTGATCGCAGGAGCTGGAGGTTTCGCTAAGCAAATTCTACCTGTAATTGAGCGACTAGGATTAATAAATGATGTCGTGTTTTATGATGATGTTAGTGATGATAAAACCTCCTTAATTGCTAGAAATTTCCGTATTATTAGATCTGAAGAGGAGGTAAATAAATATTTTTCTTTAGGAGATTTGAGGTTTATTAATGCTGTTGGAGGCCCAATGAACCGATGCACTATCCACACCAAACTATTAAGTTATGGTGCTGAAGCATTTTCACTTATTGATCCAACGTCTTCAATTTCGACATATGAAGTAACTATTGAAAATGGCTGTTGTATTTTGCAAAATGTAATAATCGAGCCATCATCAACTATTGGCTTAGGTTGCCTTATTAACTTAAATTCTCTTATAACACATGATGTTACGATTGGAGACTTTACAGAAATTTCACCTGGAGTAACTCTTTTAGGTGCCTCCAAAATTGGTAAGTCGGTGTTTATTGGTTCAGGGGCGATTGTTTTACCGAAAATTGAAATTGGTGATAATTGTGTAATTGGAGCAGGAGCTGTTGTTAACCGTTCAGTTCTTTCTGGGCAGCGAGTTGTTGGCATTCCTGCAAGATAATCTTTTCGATTCATTTTCAAATGTTTACATTCTATCGACATTTGAGATAACTACAATTATATCTACATATTATTTTGTAAAATAAATCTTGTAAAGTTTCATTGCTTAGTTAATAATATTTTTGTGTTTTAAATTTATAGACATATGCCAAGAAGAAAAAAAATATTAATAACAAGTATTGTTAGTTTAAATCTATAAAAATTTCATTTTGAGACTCTTCAAAACTATGATGCAAGTAGAAGTGTTTTTGAAGTAAAAACAAGTAGAAGAAATTGTATGATAAAAAATTGCTCTATCTTAACTCCAAGAATTACTTATGTAAATAATTTTCATTTTGTTAGTAAATTATTTAATTTTAAAAATTTTCCCAATGATTTGCTGGCAAATGTGTATGCAAAGCGCATTTTTACTTCAAGATGAAGGTTGTTTCCGTTGTTGTTCCAATTTATAGAAATGCTTCAACTTTAGAAGAATTATACTTTCAACTTGTTGAAGTTTTTGACCAGCTGAATGATACTTTGTTAGAATTATTATTTATAGATGATGGATCGGACGATGCATCATTGGAATTGATTCAAAATCTTTCCATCAGAGATGCAAGAGTTTGTTTTTTATCATTTGATCAAAACTATGGTCAAGTAGCTGCAATCATTGCAGGTCTTCGTCATTGTAGTGGAGATGCCGCTATAGTAATGTCGGCCGATTTGCAGGATCCACCCGAGATGGTTTTAGAAATGATTCGTTCTTGGGAAGGTGGTTCGGTAATTACAATCTGCAACAGAAAATCCAGGAACGACCGGTTTGTCGATATATTTTTCTCTGCAATATTTTACGGCACGATGAAGCTGATTTATCCATTAATTCCCAAAGGTGGTTTCGATTTTTTCCTCCTCGATCGATCTGCTTTATTGGTGTTTAACTCCATTGATAAGGGCGGAAGATTTATTCAAGGCGATGTTGTGAAATTGAAATTGCCGATCGAGTTTTTGCCTTATGAGAGATTGCCGCGAAAAGTAGGTAAATCTCAGTGGACCTTTAAACGAAAGTTACTTTATGCGTTCGATGCATTTTTTTACGAAGATCGAGTAATTTGCTTATTTGTAATGTTTGTTTTTCTATTTGGTTTCATATTGATGTCAGGTTGTAATTTTGTAATTGATTACCCTATATTCATGACATTAATAATAATTATTTGTTCAGTTTATTGCAGGTTCAGAAATATCCTTAAAAAAAACAAGGAACATTTTTACTACAGGATTGAAAGACATTCCTGAAGGAAAGTATTGTCTTTAAAGATAAAAAGAATGGAATTAATTTAATAAATACGCCGCCATTAAAGGTCAATATCTTTTACCCTCAAGGTCAGTTATTGAAATAAATTTAGAGTTTGCATCCTTTAGATAAATCATGTCTTTCTCTAAACTTGGTTCGCAATTAAAGTAGTATGATTTATTGGAATACAGAGAGATTAATTTAGCATCGATCCATTGTTTAGAGACAACAGTATCTTTAATGCTTATTCTTTGATCAATTAAATGAGCAGCAGCGATATAAGGATTGTTTTCTTCAGAATGAAAAATATTTTTCTTTGAATGATAGTGATAAATGAATAATAAGTTATAAATTACAAATATGGCTGTAAATGCATTAGCAATTTTGACATTATTAGATCTTCTTCTAACTTCATTTGTGAGATAAACCAGTATAATTAGGAAATAGGGAATAGTGAATATGTTATAGTATGGAGTAAGTGATAAAGTGTGTCCATTTTTAAAAACCATGGATATCGCAAAAAGCAACTGAATTACAATCGAATAAATGAAAAGTGAAATAATTTTGTTTGATTTGAGGGAAGAGGAGTTAGTTTTACTGTATGTGTAGATAAGGAGTATAATGCCAACTAAGTAAGGAATCAATAAGTACACGTTAAAATATTTAATATAGCTATTGTAAACTCCTAACATTGCCACAAGAAATGTCGTGAAGGATTTTATCAAATGAGAAGGATTGAAATAAGTTCCATTATTAATAGCATTTTCAACCCACCAACTGTTTTTGTCGGCCATTAATCGATAACCATCAATTCCTCCATTAATCATCCAGAATAATAGGACAATTGAAAAAGCGATATATATTCCAGAGAATAATACTAATGTCTTTTTTTCTTTGAAATGGTGAATTGCAAGGAAGATTCCATGACCAGCGAATATGTAGAAGGTGTAATAATGTAAAAATATGCTTGTTAAAAGCAAGAAAAAATACAGTACTGAATAAATCGCGATTGTTTTAACTTGTGATTTCTCCTTCAATTGAGAAACCAACTCCCAGAATGCGAAAGTACTTGAAAATGTTGTTAATAGAGCTAGTTCATAGCTTCTAGCAGTTTGAGAATAAATTATAAATAAACTAAATATAGAGCTTGCTGCTAGAAAATAAATTGCTGACTGCACATCGAAGTGTTTTCTAACAAATAAAAATCCAATGATTAAGAAAAAAATACTAGCAAGGAAAGATGGAAATCTTAAGGAATAATCGCTATTGCCAAATAAATTACTCCAACCAGACATTAAAACATAGTAGAAAAATCCGTTACCACTGTCCTGAAGTAATGTTGCTTTTTTAACATTGTGAAAAGTTCCAGTTTTGACATTTGAATCTATAAATGTTGCTTTTAAATCGATAGGTTCGGCAGCTAGTAATCCGTTTGCATTCATTGCTGTAACCTTTTCATCAGCCCACAATGCTCTGTCTCCCAAACCACATATTCTTAATGCAATAGCAATAATGAATAAGGAGATTATTGCTAACCAATGATTCTTACTCATGAATATTTGATTTGAATATTTTTTTGTATTTAAAAATGAATTTTAAATAGCTTATCGAAGTTTTAAGCACTTTCATCTTTGACTTTCCTTTACGCTGACCTGAATATAAGGTCATTGGAACTTCTATAATTGTAGAGCCAACATTTATTGATTTAATCAGTAATTCAACCATTGAAATGAAGCCGCTTTCGGAGATAATAACCCCGTATTTAGACTTCACAGATTTTATCATCTCTACGTGATGAGCTCTGTAGAATGAGGAAAGCGTTAAAACTTTTACATTGAAAATAAATCTAAATATTATGTTTGAGAAAAACGAAATAGTTCTTCTTAAAAATGAAGTCTTGTCAAATCCTCCTCCTTGGGCATAAACAGAAGCAAGAACTAAACTATACTTGTTTTCACTCAATAAAATCATTGTTTTAAGAATGCTCAGATCTGAAGTGTTGTCGGCTTCTAAGGTTACAATGATATCATTGGAGGATTCTGAGTTTTGGATTATCCATTCAAAGCCAAGGTTAAAGGAGTCTCCTGGCCCTTTGTTTTGATCTTTTGATATAACTTGAAGTTGCGTCGCATCAAAACAATTTCTGATTGTTTGAATTGAACCATCGGTAGAGCAGTCATCAACAAAGACGTAGTGTTTACTGTATTCCTGTAATACAGAGTTTAACTTTTCACTTAATAAAGGAATGTTACCTTCTTCATTAAAAACAGGAATCAAAAAGTAAATCATTTCTTATGAAGTGAAATTTGTTAGCTCTCTTTGCCATTTTATAGTTTCAATTAGACCTTGCTCAAGTGAATAGCTAGGTTTATAATTGAATTTTGTGATTAATTTGTCAATATTAGGAACCCTTCTTGCTACATCTTCATATTTGCCAAATGTTGAATAAGGAACAAAGTTTATCATTGGTTCCTTGTCTGTTGGATTTACAATACCCCAAATTTTTCTAGCAAGTTCAAGAATAGAAACCTCTTCTTCTGGGTTGGAAGCAATATTGACTATTTCTCCATTCGCATTTTCAGATTCTACACACTTTGTTATTCCTGCAATTGTGTCTTCAATAAATGTAAATGTTCTTGTTTGTGTGCCGTCTCCGTGAATATCTATTGGCTCTTTTTTTAATGCTTTTTCAATGAAAAGTGATTGAGGCCCTCCCCACCACGTTAAATTCTGATTGGGGCCATAGGATCCAAAAAAACGATTTATAGTATATTTTAAACCGAATTCTTCTCCACAAGCAATTAGATAATGTTCACCATTAATCTTTGAAAGTGCATAAGCCCATCTTTTTACAGTGGTTGGTCCAAGTAATAAATCGGATTCTTCGGAGAATGGAATAATTGGATTCTTCCCATAAACATCAGACGTAGACGCAAACAATACTCTTGAATCATCTCTAAGTGCCTTTTTGACTATGTTTTTCAACATAGTGTCATTCTCAACTAAAGTTCGATATGCGTTATTGTAGCGAGGTATTTTTTGAGAGGCTAAGTGAACAATTACATCAGCTTTAACTTCAGCATAAATGAAAGAATTGAGAATGTCGCCGGTTATAAACTCAAAATTTGGATGATTTATAATAGATTTCAAATTTCTTTGTTCCCCATAGCTGAAGTTGTCAATCCCAATAACACTATGACCTCTTTGCAAAAGAAATCTTGATAAGTTAGAGCCGATAAATCCTGCTGCACCTGTTATGAATATTCTCATTTGTTTTGTTTCAAAGGTGCTAAAGTATTCTTTTGATCTCACTTTCGCAACAGTTTGTTTTGTTGCTAAATGACACCATAATTTATCGAATACAATGAACACAACCCGTTGTGCGGTTAGAAAGCTAGCGCATTTTTAGTTCTATTGAGAGGTTTATCGTTTAAATGATTCATGTATTGGAGGAATGTAAATGCGGCGATTTTAGTAACTATTCGTGTGTAGAACCCATGAAAACTCTTTGCGAAATTTA
>CAMCXT010000036.1 GCA_945883545.1 Chitinophaga pinensis
ACGAATCTTTCGTGCTGGCAGTCGGCTAACTTCAATACAAACACATGTTCATGGGATGTAACCGGAACTCAAGCTCCGGCTCCAACGAATCTTTCTTGCTGGCAAACGGCTACATTCAACACAACAAGTTGTGCTTGGGATGTAACTGGAACACAAGCTCCGGCTCCAACGAATCTTTCTTGCTGGCAAACGGCTGCATTCAACACAACAAGCTGTGCTTGGGATGTAACTGGAACACAAGCTCCGGCTCCAACGAATCTTTCTTGCTGGCAAACTGCTACATTCAACACAGGAACTTGTTCTTGGGATGTAACAGGAACGCAAGCTCCAGCACCAACGAATCTTTCTTGCTGGCAAACTGCAACTTTCAACACAACAAGCTGTGGTTGGGATGTAACTGGATCGCAAGCTCCAGCTCCAACGAATCTTTCGTGCTGGCAGTCGGCTAACTTCAATACAAACACATGTTCATGGGATGTAACCGGAACCCAAGCTCCTGCACCAACAGGTTTGGAATGCTATCAAACTGCGACATTCAACAATGCTTCATGCTCGTGGGTTGTTAGCGGAACTCCTCCTACTCCGGTTGTAACCAATGCATCTGCTTGTGGCTCTTACACTTGGTCTGTAAACGGACAAACCTACACACAGTCGGGTACTTATGATTTCTCTGCTGGATGTGTAAACAGCACCTTGCAACTTACCATTACTGCTGCAACTACTGCTGGACAGATTTCAGGTCCGTCTAATTCATGTGCACATCAAGGTACAAGTGGAACAAACGCAACATATAGCGTTCAGGCTACAAATGCTTCAAGCTATGTTTGGACCTTGCCTTCGGGAGCAACAAACATCAGCGGTCAAGGTACTTCATCGATCAGCTTCCGCTTCTCTTCCACATTTAGCAACGGTAACGTTAGCGTAGTGGTAAGCGGATGTGGAACGCCGATTACACGCAGTATTTCGGTTACCCGCACTGCTCCTGCAACGCCTGGTGCTATTACTGGCACTGTGAACGTTTGTGCATTTAGAGGTACAAATACACCGGTTACGTATTCGATTGCCGCTGTTTCAAATGCTGCATCATACACTTGGACACTTCCTTCGGGCGTGACGCTTGTAAGTGGCAGTGGAACAACAACCATTCAGTTATTGATTGGCTCGACGTTCTGTGGCGGAAACATCACCGTACGCGCTAATTCAGCATGCGGAAACAGCTCAACCAGCTGTTTAGCTTTGAGTGTTTCAACACCTTCAACACCAGTAAGCATAAGCGGATTAACTACTGCTTGTCCAGGCAATGTTCAAACTTACAGCACAGCAGCTGTGAACAATGCCACATCATACAATTGGACTTTGCCAACAGGTGCATCGATTACATCGGGTGCTGGAACTAACACCATTTCAGTAAGTTTCGGCTCTGCTTTCTGCGGAGGAACCTTAAGTGTGCGTGCAGTTAACGGATGCGGTCAAAGTTCTGCAAGAAGCATTACGATCAACCGAAACGTACCGGCTACACCGGCTGCGATAAACGGTCCTACCACTAATTTATGTGGAACTGGAACATACACGTATTCAATTGCTGCAGTTTCAGGAGCAACATCTTATACTTGGACTGTACCTACTGGTGCAAGTATCGTGAGCAACAACGGAACTAGCATAAATGTGAATTTCACTAACAGCTTTAGCAGCGGGTCTATCACAGTTAAAGCAGTGAATGCTTGTGGTTCAGGAACAGCGCGTAGCATCACATTAAGAAGATTGCCGTCAACACCAGCATCCATTGCAGGTCCTTCTACAGTTTGCAGAAACCAACAGGGCGTTGTATTCTCAACACCGGTAATTGCTGGATTAACGTATACTTGGACAGTTCCAAGTGGCGCAATTATTACAGCCGGACAGGGTACAGCATCGGTAACGGTAAAATTTGGTACTTCAAACGGTAACGTAACTGTTAAAGCAAATAATGGTTGCGGAAGTTCATCTACAAGATCTAAAGCCGTTTGTGTAGCATCTTGCCGCTTTGGAGAAACAGAGCCTGAGGAAGTAACAGAAACAATTTCATCAGTAGACGAATTTGTGGTGTATCCGAATCCAGGTATCGGCATGCTGAACATCACGTTACCGAACTTCGATGAAGTTGTTCAAATGCAAGTATTTGCAGCCAATGGTCAATTGATTAGAAGCGAGCAAATTCCTGCAGGCAACCAGAAATGGTCGCTTCAACTTGAAAATGAGGCTGATGGAATTTATTTGATTCAGTTTAAAACCGCATTGGAATTAAAGCAATTGCGTTACGTTAAACAGTAATAAAAATCATTCGCTTTTCATAAAAGAACAAGCTCGAAACATCACTTTATGATACTTAGGTAAAACCTAAATCATTTTATTGAGAATTCAAATCCTCGCTTCGGTCATCCCTCCGGAGCGGGGATTTTTTTTTGCAATAACATTTGTTTTTCAAAAAAGTATTACATTTGCAACATCATCAAGATCCACTGCGGGTGGAACCAACCGAGCCGAAGGGCCGCGGTGGTAAAACGATGAGGGCCGGGCGCCAAAATAAACTTAAGCCTCCCCTTTTCCGCTGTTAGTCTCGATGTGCACCGCATGATCGATGGTTTTTCATTTGGTATTGTGCGTGTGTTCAACTCGAAATATTTAAAACACAATACAATGAGCACAAAGAAAAACAGCAAGGAAATTCCAACCGAAAAATTGGAAAACAAAGATTTAAATAAAGAATCTTTGGGCGAAAATGAACTTCCTCCGAGATCAACTGAAGAAATCAATTTGAAGAACACTCCTTATTCTACCGAGGGAATTGGTGAGATCACTGTTACATTCATTAAAAGACGCAGATAGCTTTCTATTAGAAGAAGTATAATTGGGTAAGTAATTAAATTGATGATTTTATTTGGAATTATTCAAGCCATTAAAATCATCAATGCTTACTCAATTTATCGAACTTCTGGAACCTTCAGCAATCTTCATTGACCATCTTATTAAATACGAAACATATGCCTATTTAATTTAATAGATGGAAATGAAATGTCTTCATTTTAATTATTAAAAACAATAAATCAACACCATGAAAAATCAACTTCAAATAGATCCAAGCATAGAAAATCAAGTAAAAAACTACTTGACAGAATGCGCCAACGATAATAAACTAACCGAACAAGAGCGCTACGAGCTTTCAAGATTGCTAAAAAAAGCGCTTACTCCATCAAATGAAATACTAATGGCTGTTGGTGAAGACGAAATCCTTAATTCGGATATATTTGTCAATCTGCCTGATTCTTACGTGTTAATGAACTCAGCATCGACCTCTTTTGGCGCAAGGTTTACAGATGTTTCCTTAACTTTAGGGGAGATGTATGGCAATTATTTGATTGAAAACAATTTAAAAGAAATATGTGAGGAATCATTCAACAACTTTCTAACTTATGCAGGCCTCCCTATAAACATTCAAAAAAAGCCTACTGTTTTAATGCATTTTTTAACGACATTTTTAGATGATCCACTTGAAATACTTCTGAACTATAGCGTTCTATTCACTAAGATAGGTTCCCCTACATTTAAATCAATTCTTGAAGTTACAAACTATGTACTACAAGACACTGCACAAAATCAAAAGAATAATTGAATTTGTTTGATTATCGATTATTCTTCAAAAAGTGTATTTTGAAAAATGAAAGAAAATATTTTGTGTGCTTATACATTAATTGAAACGTAGGAAAATTCTCTTCAGATTATACTTCTACCTTCTTTTAAATAAATCACTATAAATAGTGATTGACTGAACACCGCCAAACAAGTAAAATTGCACTTGTGATTGTGACGCTAACTTAATGCTGATTGGTTCTATCCCGTGAACGATTAGTAATTATTAATCAAACATATTAAAAGGCCCGATAAACTCGGGCCTTATTATTTTGATACCACGCTCCTACTCTTCTTTTAATCTGGCAGTTTTTAGGTAATTTCCAGTAAATGATTTTCCTGTGATGCCAAAATCTGCAACGGCAAGGAAGACCATTTCTGAGTCTGAAGTATTCATGGATTGGTGCATACACCAACGAGGGATAAAAACGAAATCGCCAGTTTTTACAGGTACTCTAACATCATCAATTTTAACGATGCCCGTTCCAGAAAGGAAGATGAACACCGTTTCGTGTGCATGTTTGTGCAATTCATTGTTTTTTCCAGGAGGAATTCGAACGATACGTGGATCGAGAATTTGAAGTGGAAAAGGGAGAACATCGACTGTGAAATCGATATTCAATTTTTCGTTCTGGTTGTTGTATAGTCCTGTTAATCGAGCATCATCCAATGATGAGCAGAAGTCTTCAACTTGGCTGGAATGCGTTAACGATTTTCGTTCGTTAATCTTTTGAGACAAGCTTGCGTTTCGTTTCCATTGGAAATAGCCATACAATTGATCGAGCAAAGGATGCAGTTCAGGGCTAAGCGATGAATGGGACCCAGAACTCTTGTGCGTGAAGTAATCGATGTATTCCTCAACCTGCACTTTCCCCTCGAGAGAAGCATGTGCGAACAAATAAAACGCTGAAAATGCGGGTGCGATTTCGAGTGGATTAGGCCACTTTAATTCGGTTAAACATTCCTTTACGTAATTAAAACCATGTTCAATTTCGTCTAATTCATCTTTGGTGAACCAATGGCTACGAAAAGATTGAATGAATAAATCAGCCAACATATTGTACGCCGTTTACTTGAGCAGCGCGTTCCATCATGCCATCCCAGTAGGATGCTCTTAGGTTTAACGCCATGATCATTCCTTTGCGTAAATCATGAAAAGCTTGTGCATTGTCGGCTGATAATTCTTCTGCAATTCTCAAAAGCGTTTTACCATGTTCATCATCCACCTCGGTGTGAAGAGGGAAAAACACATAGTCTTTCAACGCAAGATTTGTATGGTTTTCGATAGCTCCAATGATATCCTTGTAAATAAATTTTACGATGGCTTCAGTGCCCAAACCAATAGCACCAATGGCAACTGCGAGATTTCCATGCTGAATGAGCGACAAGAATGATTCACGCCAAATTTCTACTTCAATGGATGGTTTCTGATTGGTATCGCAACCCATTGCTGCTTGAAATCGCTTGAACAATAGAGGATGAGGAATACCTTGAACCCATTCATCTTCGATGCCAAGTGCGCGAATTGCATCGAGGTCTTCTTCATGAAGGTTTCCGCTTTCTTCGGATAAATTATCAAGCAAAGCAGTTCTGTGTTCTACTCTTTCCATTTTCGAAATAACCGCAGTTAGATAGCGAGGAAACCAAGCACTGTAGTGCGAATATTCTGAAGCAAAATCCTTCAAAATTAGATTCATGTCTTGAAATTCTCCATTTCGAAGAGAAGTCAGATAAGGGTGTTTCACTGCTCTATGTTGCAGGGCTTCGTTTAGTAGATTTTCCATAGGTCAAAAATAGATTAGAATTGTTTGAAGGAATATTTAATTAATAGGCAGTAATACTCATTTTTTAATCATTGAATGAGATTTAGCATTAATACCTATCTCTTGAATTACGGAGCATATTATGTTAGCATTAAATTAACAATGAAATTTCATTTACGAAATTAAATGTTAATTGAAATGGTTAACAGACGCAAAGCATTGATAATCGTCCACTTGAAAAGCATCGCATGGAAGTTTTATCAAACCCATAATTCAAGAGCTTAAACCATTTACAAATAATAATTGTTCTGAAAGCAACAAAAATAAATATGCAAATAAGAGTTGTGAGTGGAAGGGTTGAATTAAGGAAAGAAAACGGTGTATTGATCCGTGTAATTGGCTACTCAAATGCGGTTCATGCGGAGTTTAACGATTCAAAAAACATGTTGCTAATACTCTCTGAAACTGGTAAAGTAGAAGTTAGAACTGTGGAAGGAAATTTAATAAGCGAACTTGCCCCAGCTGGAATAAAGCATGCAGAATTTTCACGCAATTCTATCATACTTTCGAACCACAATGGCGAATCGAAAGTGATTAACTATATGTAATTAACTTTTGAGTCTCAATAAATAATATCTAGATAGAGCAATTAATTGAGAACCCATTTACTTATTTTGAAAGTTCTTTAACTATTTACACTCAGATTCCATGTACTGTAATATGGCAAAGAACTAGCCAACAATACTGTGATAAGAATATAAGTGAAGTAGAAAAATAATCCATGCCAGATCATCTCACATTCGCCGCTTTCGAATAGTTTGAATATAAAGCAATTGGTTAATTTTGACCTTCTCAAAACCGATATGCGCCTACTCCTATTCACAATCGTTTTATCTTGTTCAATTGCTGCAAATGCCCAACGTGGAAAGCAAGGAAATCAAACTGTTAATACAGCAAACACCATTGTAAATGAATACACTTCATTAACAAATAATGCTGTTCAAGGAAGCTTCACCATACAAGTTTCGGCTTCTGATTTGAATACCAATTCACGCTTTCCAAACACCCTGCAACCCGGCGATTTGTTGGTAATCGTTCAAATGCAAGGAGCTACCATCACCTCTGGCGACAACGTGAATTTTGGAGAAATCCTTCAGTACAACAATGCTGGAAACTACGAGTGGGCTGAGGTTAAAAGTGTTCCATCGGCTACATCCATAGAGCTCACATGTGCACTCATCAACAATTACACAGCAGCAGGTAAGGTGCAGGTAATTCGCGTGCCTCGATATAACACACTCACCTTGGGCGCGGCCGCTTCGATTACTGCACCAGCATGGAATGGCACAATTGGAGGAGTTGTAGTGCTTGAATCGGACGGAGTTTTAACCTTGAATGGCAACAACAACATCGATGTTTCAGGAAAAGGTTTTCGTGGTGGAATCGATGTAACTACAGGACTTTCTGGTTACGGTGTACAAGAATTTACAACATCCAATGCTGATTTTGCAGCCCAAAAAGGAGAAGGCATTGCTGGTTTCCTTACAGAATACGACACTTTCGGCGGAAGATATGGGCGTGCTGCAGCTGCTAATGGAGGTGGTGGAGGAAATTCTCACAATTGTGGCGGCGGTGGCGGTGCCAATGGTGGAGATCCGGCCTTGTACAATGGTTTAGGTAATCCGGATCTGACTGTTGCTAACTGGGCGCAAGCTTGGAACTTAGAAGCTCCAGGATTCGCAACAAATACATCTTCTGGAGGTGGTCGCGGAGGTTATAGCTTCTCGGGAAGTAATCAAAACGCACTCACCACCGGACCAGTAAATTCGGCTTGGGGCGGTGATTATAGAAGAGATTATGGTGGGCGTGGTGGAAGACCACTTACCTACAACGCTAACCGTGTGTTCATGGGCGGCGGCGGCGGCGCAGGAGAAGAAAATGCAAATCAAGGTGGTGAAGGTGGTGAAGGTGGTGGAATCGTTTTGGTGCGAGCTTTTGGAAACATCAACGGAACTGGAGCGATCAAAGCAAACGGAGGAAATGGCGACAACACAACAGGAACTGTTTTTTCAGGTGGAAAAGATGGTGCTGGCGGTGGCGGTGGCGGCGGCGGTGTAATTTTAAGATGCAGCGGAACCATTGGAACAATTAGTATTGAAGCAAAAGGTGGAAACGGCGGCATTCAAGATGTGCCAGCGTTCGACAATGAAGCTGAAGGTCCGGGTGGCGGAGGCGGAGGCGGTTATGTAGCCGTTTCGAATGCAGTTGCATCTGTCAATGTGGTTGGAGGTAACAATGGAACAACCGATTCAGCGGCGATGACAGAATTCATCCCGAACGGAGCAACCCGCGGCGGAGTAGGAACTTCCACGTTAGCGACTGCCTTGGAGAACTTAATAGCTTCCCCCGATACCTTGTGCACACCTGGAGACGCAGTGTTGGTGGCTGACTTGATTGCAGGCGCAACCTATAGTTGGTCGACATCTGTTTTCGGAGCCGAAGAAGGCACAGGTAGCACGCTCACCTATCCCGCGATAGCCGGGCAAACCATATATGTAAGTGCTTGTCCGCTGGCACAAACCATTTCGACTGCGATAGTTTTTGTTGCTCCGCCTATTGCTTATGCGGGATTAGATTTCACACTTTGTGAGGGAGCTTCCGTAACGCTTTCGGCGAGCTCAAACGGCGCTTTCAGTTGGAACAATTCAGCAACCATTAGCGATGTTAACTCTTTAACACCAGTAGTTTCTCCTGCGATATCTGAACAATATATTCTTCAAGCAAGCAATGCTCAAGGATGTGTTTCTGTTGATACTGTTGAAATTACTGTTCAACCGAGATTGAATTTGACCCTTTCGAACGATACAACCATTTGTGCGGGCGACACGATTCAGATTCAATCGAGTGGAAATGGGCTTGTAACTTGGTCGGGCACTGCATTTTTGAGCAACGCCAATGATGCATCTCCATTTGTGACAGCAACTGCGGATGCAGAATATTATGCACTAAGTTCTGCAGTTGGATTCTGTGAAACGCGCGATACAATTGCTGTTACAGTTGTTGCTAATCCCTTGGTAAATGCAGGATTGGACCAAATAATTTGTGAAGGAGCGACAGTTCAATTGGATGGTAGTTCGAATGTTCCATTTACTTGGGACAATGTTTCATTGCTGAATAATCCTACTGTTTTGAACCCAATCTCGAATCCTACTGCGAATGTAGATTTCATTCTATTGGGAATTAACTCCGCAGGTTGTGCAAGTTCTGATACTGTTCGTGTGACGGTTTATCCGCAGCTTTCGCTAACTGTTTCGAACGATTTAACAATTTGCTTTGGTGATACAGTGGAAATTACCGCTCAATCGACGGGCAATGTTCAATGGACGGGCTCTGGATATTTAAGTGATGCGAACAGTTTAACTCCGATGGTTTCTCCATTGGCTGATGCGCTGTACATCGCTGAAGTTCAGGAGGCAGGTTTCTGTAATTCAAAAGATACCGTTATTTTAACAGTGGCTGCTTTGCCGATTGTGGATGCGGGTATTTCGGCACAAATTTGCGCAGGAAATAGTTGGGAACTCAGCGGATTTGCAGAGGGTACATTTGGTTGGATTTCAGACGCAACTTTAAGCTCAACAGCTGTTTTGAATCCGTCGGTTAATCCATTGGTCGATACTTGGTATTATCTTCAATCGACAGATTCGAATGGTTGTGAGCAATTAGATTCAGTTTTGGTTGTTGTGGATGCGACCCTGGAGTTAACGGTGAGCAACGATACTTCGATTTGCAGCGGAGCGAGTGTTCAGCTTTCTGCGAGTGGTGCTACAGACTATACTTGGAACAATGCTTCATTGCTCGACAATTCGGCGATATCGAATCCTTTAGCAAGTTTAACATCGAGTGCAGAATTTATTGTTACAGCGAGCAATGCAGGAAATTGCACTACACAGGATACAGTAGTTGTAACTGTTTATGATGTTCCGCTGATCGCTATAAGTTCGGGCGGAACATTTTGCGATGGTGAAGGCATTGAGATTTTTGTTGCAGGTGTTTCGTCGGTAACATGGTCGCCAAGTGCAGGATTAGCAGATCCGAATTCGGCTTCTACATTGGCCAATCCGACCATCCAAACTACCTATACAGCCGATTACGTCGACGCAAACGGATGCACTGGAACAGCTGGTACATCGACTGTAATTCCTGGTGATTTGCCTGTTACGGGCTTTACATTCAATCAAATTTCAAATTATGTAGTGATTTTTGAGAGTGATGTACAGTTGAACCAAACCACTACTTGGCAAATGAATGGAATTGAGTTGTTTGGGGATTCTGTTGCTTATGATTTCCCGTTTGACGATACATACACGGTGACACAAATTGTGAGTAATTCTTGTGGCAGCGATACACTTGTAGTGGATGTTGAAGTGATCAAACAAGTTGGTTTTGAGGATATTGATGCCTTGAAATTGAACCTTTACCCGAATCCTGCAAGTGAACAAGTATTGATTTCATTCGAGAAACAAGCGATTGTAGGAGGTTTGCTACAAGTTTATAGTTCTGATGGAAGATTAATTTATGAGGAGAGCCTAAAAAATCCTTCAACTCTTGTGGATGTTTCTAGCTGGTCGTCAGGCATGTATGAATTCTCAGTTCAAGTGGAAGGTAAAGTTTGGCGGAGTAAATTCATTCGATAAACGCGATCAGAACATTAGTCCGAAATTTTTGCATTGTTAGGCAATTCGCATAAACTGCACGAATTATCCACTTCAGGTTGTCTGATTGCTCGAATTCAGGTAAGTTTGGGCCTATATGAACACGTGTAAATCACCATTTTTATTATGGCTTTCGGTTGTGCTGGTATGTGTGCTTTCAGCATGTATCGACAAGCGAGATTTACAGGAGAATACACTCATCGTTCATATTCTGGCAGAGCCGAAGGGTTTGCATCCTACCAACAACAATGATGCGTACCAAAAAATGATCTTTCAATGCACACAAAAGCGATTGGTGATGATGGATCTTGCATCAGGAAAAATGACACCTGATGTTTTGGAATCCTTTCCCGAATTGTTATCTGATTCGTTAACCTACAAATGTAAAATCAGACCTGGCATTCGATGGGATGACGGTTCTAATTTAAGTGTTGCCGATATTGTATTTAGTATCAAGGCGATTGTTTGTCCGGGCGTAAATAACCCTGACATCAAATCGATATTCAAGAATTTGGAAGATGTAGTTGAAGATCCGATCGACAGGCAGGTATTTTATGTGAAGATGAAGGAGCGTTACTTCGACAATTCGAGCATGTTGTCGTATGTTGTGGTGATCCAGGAAAAAGAATGGGATCCTAGAAGCATTTTGATAAAGCAAAGTTTTTCGGTTTTGTTTGGAGATCAAGTTTCGGTTGAGGATAAGCCGATTTTAGATCAATTCATCAGTTCATTTAACCACAGCGACAAGTCGAGGGTTCCGAAGTTTCTAAATGGATTGGGGCCTTATCAAGTAACTGATTGGCAAACGGGGAGTTCGATCACCTTAACTCGAAAATCGAATTGGTGGGGAAAATCAAGTAATCGATTGTCGGAAAAGGCATTTCCTGAGCGCATCATCTTTCGAGTGATCCGTGAAATGGAATCAGTGGTCTTGGCTTTAAAACGTGAAGAGATTGATATTACATCGGAGCTATCGGCAGCGGCCATGATTAGGTTGCAGGAAAAGGCATATTTCAACCGAAATTACAAAACCGATTACGTTGGGTCGTTCAGCTACACATACATGGGGATGAATATGCGGCCTGAAAATGGGCGTCTCCCCTACTTCACCGATAAGCGTGTTCGAAGAGCTATGGCGCATGTATTACCGGTTGATGAAATTATAGCAGTAATTGCCAAAGGGAAGGCGAATCGAATTGCTGGCTTTATTCAACCGGGGCAAATTGAATACGACAAGAACCTTCCGTTGATCGATTACAATTTAGAGCAAGCGAGAAACCTGTTGGAAGAATCGGGTTGGAAAGATACTGATGGAGACAATATCCGGGATAAAATCATAGATGGGAAACGGGTTCCTTTTTCCTTTGGTTTATCCTACATGATTTCTCCGGTTACCACTGAGATGGTGAGAATGATCAAAACAGAATTTTACAAAGCGGGATTGGAAGTTCGACCAGAACCGATGGAATTTTCTGTTTTCTATCAAAATGCGTTTGCTCATCAATTCGATGCCATGTTAGGTTCTTGGTCGTCGTCGGCATTGCCCGAAGATCCTCGTCAGATTTGGCATACTGAAAGTTGGGCAAGCGGAGGAAGCAACTTTGTTGGATTTGGTTCAAGTTATTCGGATTCGTTGATAGAAACAGCAAACCGGGAATTGAATCCTGCAGTTAGAAAAGAAATACTTCAAGATATTCAGCGAGTGATATATGAAGAACAGCCTTATGTGTTTTTGTTCAATGCGACAAGGAAAGTTGCAGCGCACAAGCGTTTCAAGAACATTTCATTTCATGTTGAACGGCCGCACCTTCAATTAAACAATCTAGAATTGGATCCAAACTGGCAAAATAATTCTCCCGAATAACCTACAACCATGTTGATTTACATCCTCAAACGCTTACTTATGTTTATCCCTACTTTGGTGGTGATATCATTGTTGGCGTTTGTGATCAGCATTCATGCCCCTGGAGATCCAGTAGATCAATTGGTGTCGGGCAATGAGCTCAATGAAATTCAAGCTAGAGGTTCTGATGTTGGAGTTTACAAAGCTCAATTGCGTGAAAAACTAGGTTTGAATTTGCCAGTTTTTTACGTGAGCATGGAAACGTTGGCAGATATTGATACTATTCATCGAATTGCAGATGTCGACCAACAAGAAGTTTTGGTGAGGATTAGTCGCAAGACAGGAAATCCGGAGGGAACGATGGCATGGCATCAATTGATGTTGCGCACCGAAAACCTTGCTCAACAATTCGATCCCAACTCAGTAAAATTAAGCAGTACAGGGTATTTAAGTCAGGTTTCAAGAATTAAATCGCTCTTGAAAATGTTGAGCAGAACCACCGATGATGCACTTCGGCTTCAGCGGGTTGATTCATTGGAAGCTTTGTTTTCGACAACTTCTGGGATGTCTGAAATACGTTCATCGTGGCTCAAGAATGAAGCCTCATTGAAGCAGCTCCAAGAGAATGCTGTTTGGTGGAAGCAATGGATCCCTACGCTTGAATTGCATGGATTTAAAAACCAATATCATCTGTGGCTTTTTGGAGATGGAAAAGAGCGAAAGGGCTTAATTAGTGGCGATTTCGGAATTTCATACCGTGATGGTCAACCGATTTCCGAAAGGATTGGTGCTCGCATGAAATGGTCGATGGTTATTGCTTTGGGCTCCTTGGTTCTTGCATGGCTCATTAGCATTCCACTAGGATTGATGGGAGCATTGTATTCAGGTGGATGGCTTGATAAGATTTCGGGGTGGATTGTATTTTCATTTTGGTCTATCCCATCATTTTTCACGGGTACATTGTTGTTGATTTTCTTCTCAAATCCAGATTTCCTCGATTGGTTTCCCACTGGAGGAGTAAAAGATCCATCGTTGTTTGATCCTACTTGGCCAGTTTGGAAACGTGTATTGCATTACATTCCTTATTTAATCTTGCCAGTAGCAACCTATACCTTAACTGCATTGGCATTTTTGTCGAGGCAAGTAAGATCAGGTGTGCAGTCAGAAATGAGGAAAGATTACATTCGAACAGCTCGAGCAAAAGGTGTTTCGGAGTATCGCATTGTTACTCGACATGCATTTAGAAATTCATTGATTCCTTTAATCACCATCATGGGCCAATATCTTCCTGCTGTTTTTGGAGGATCGGTAATCATTGAAACAATATTTTCAATACCGGGGATGGGATTGGAGATTTATGAGAGCATCATCAGCAACGATTATCCGATGATTGTGACGGTATTTACCTTATTCGGTTTTATGACCATGCTAGGGTTTCTATTGTCGGACATTGGTTATGCCTTAGCAGATCCACGGATTCGATATTCAGGTAAAAAACAATGATGCGTTCCCCAATATTATATTCGATAAGAAGCTGGTTGCGCGACATGAAAAAGCGCAAAGGGAACAAGCTAGCCTTGTATTTTCTAACCTTGATGCTAGGAATTGGTTTGTTTTCAAACATCATTGCAACAGATCAGCCACTTTTCGCTTCTTACAAGGGGAATTGGTGGTTTCCTGCATTTACTGCAGTATGGAACAAGACCAGAGTCGAATCTGTGGTTGATGAGAAAACAGGGACCAAGGAAATCCTGCAATTCGATATTCTTCCTTGGAAAACCATAGATCTTGATTTTGTGATTTGGGCACCTATTCCATGGAGTCCCGACAAGCCAGATCCATTAAACCGAGATTATACGGGACCGTTTAGTAAGCAATTTACCAAGAAACCAAGTGGAGAAATTGTGGAGTCGCCTTGGCACAACAGACATCATTTAGGGACCAATCAATTGGGAAATGATGTGTTTTCAGGATTGATTCATGGGGCTTCAATTTCGATCCAAATCGGATTGTTTTCTGCCTTCATTGCAGGCCTGATTGGTTTGTTATTGGGGGCACTATCCGGATATTTTGGAGACGACCGATTGCGGATGAGCAGAGCATCCTTGATTTTTTCAATACCAGGCTTATTTGTTGGATATTTCTGGGCATTTCAGGTGAGAAGTTATGCCTTAACTGATGCTTTGAAAGTTGGATTTATATCGATTATTCTGCAAATGATTTGGAGCATCGTATTGATGTTCTTGGTTGTTTTGTGCTTTTTCTGGCTAGGGAAATTGTTCTCAAGGGTGAAGTGGTTAGGCAAAACCATGATCGTTCCATTTGACAACACCATTCAAAGGATTACCGAAATATTTATTTCGATGCCGCGTTTGCTTGTTATCCTCACAATTGCCGCAGTATTCAGAGAGAAGAGTATTGCGATGGTGATTACCATTATTGGTATTACACATTGGACGAGCATCGCACGGTTTACCCGAGCTGAAATGTTCAAGGTGAGAGACATGGAATATGTTGAAGCTGCGCGAGCATTGGGCTATCCTTGGTATAGAGTGATTCTTCGGCATGCTTTGCCAGGCATTACAAGACCAGCGATGATTGAGATTATCTTTCTAATTTCTGGGAGCATATTAATTGAAAGTAGTTTATCGTTTTTAGGAATTGGTGTGCCTGATAATATTGTGACTTGGGGATCAATCTTAAATTCGGGACGACTGCAAGTTGATGCTTGGTGGATGGTTGTGTTTCCGGGTCTGTTTATCTTTATGACAATTTTAAGTTTGAACATCATCGGAGATTCTATCAGGAAAGACCGTTGATATTTTTAAAATGATTTTCTGGTAAAAATGAATTATCCGTATCAAGCCGATTATAATCGTTTATAACCGTTTCAAGAGGGTCGAGTTTTCTAGAAATTTGCTTCTTTGCAACGGGGAGGGGCCGTTGGTGTTCCCTACAAAAACAGCATCATTTTGTCAAGGAAAAGATTTTCACAAATATTGTGTATAGCGAAATTCTAAAATAGAGAATCAAATTTCAATGCTGAAGAATTCTTTGTTGATACTGGTTCTTATGAAAACCGGTCATTAACATATTGAAATCAAATTACAATTTGTTGATCACTCAGGAAGAGTTGAGAAATAATGACATTAACGAAAAGTCTAATATTTGCATGCCTCTTTGTTAAAACCATCCATTGCTGAGTTAAACCAGATTTCTATAAGTTTTTTATAACATTCTATAGTTCTAACTCAAAACTATATCGTAATATTGCAATCATAAAATATTGTCATGGGCGCTACAAAAACAGCATATTTTACAAATGATCAAAACTCGATAGCGATGATTGCCAAAGCTTTAGGCCATCCCGCAAGGATTGCGATAATCAACTATTTACTAAAGGTAGATGCCTGTATTTGTGGCGACATAGTTAACGAACTTCCCTTAGCTCAGCCCACAGTCTCCCAACATTTGAAAGAGCTTAAAAATGCTGGACTTATTAAAGGAGAAATAGAAGGTAATTCCATTTGTTACTGTATCAATAACGAGGCAATCGCTGAACTGCAGAATTACATTGCAAAAATGACGATCCAATTGGAGAACAAGAAAAATAATTGTTGCTAATTAATAACTTTAAAAAAATGAAATTATCTGAAATTAAAAAACTTCTAAGCACTGCTGATACGGTGAGCTTTGAACTTCAAGATGGAACTATGGTTCCAGAAAACTTTCACGTCACAGAAGTTGGCGTAGTTACTAAACACTTCATTGATTGCGGTGGAACTGTTAGAAACGAAAAAGTTGCGAACTTTCAATTGTGGGATGCAAACGATTTTGAACACCGTTTAAAACCGCAGAAATTGCTTAATATTATCGGGTTATCTGAAAAAGTTCTTGGCATTGAGGACTTAGAAATTGAAGTAGAGTACCAATTAAAAACAATCGGGAAATTTGATTTAGACTTCAATGGTAAACACTTTGTTTTAGTTTCAAAGAAAACCGCATGCTTAGCTTCTGATGCTTGTGGAATTCCGCAAGAAAAAATGAAAGTGAATTTATCCGAAATTCAAAATCAAAATTCCTGTAAACCTGGAGGTGGATGCTGTTAATTAAGATCAAAAAAATGAAAACGTACAGAAAAATAATCATTTTGACTGCATGCATTTTAAGTGCATTCACTATTTTTTCCTATAAAAAAATGGAAAAAACAGAACTATTTCCCAAGCTTTCGTCCTATTGCAGTAAACTTCCGGAAGAGTTTAGTCAAATACCTGAGGATAGAAAAGAAGACTTAAAAGCTATTGCTGATTTTATTGCAGAAAAAAGAAATGAGCACAAGCCCGTTAATTTACTTTTCGTTTGCACGAGCAACTCACGAAGAAGCCATATGTCACAAGTATGGTCGCAAATTGCTTCTTACTATTATGGTATAGATAGCGTCCACACATTTTCAGGTGGAACAGAACAAACCCGTGTAAACATTAATGCCATAAATGCCCTGACGAGAACAGGAATTGAAATTTATTCTAACAACCAAAGCGATAACCCACTAAGATATTTAAAGGTGGGTGAAAACATAAATCCTTGGGTGATCTTTTCTAAGAAATATACTGATTCTACAAATCCCAAAAGCAATTTTGCAGCTATTATGGTTTGTACCGAAGCCGATCAAGCTTGTCCAATTGTAGAAGGCGCCGATTTAAGAATTGGCTTGCCTTTTCAAGATCCAAAAGAATTTGACAACTCGCCACTCAAGGATTCAAAATACGATGAACGTTGCCGACAAATTGCAAGAGAAATGTTTTATGTGATGGCAATAGTCTCGAAAAAATAAAATATTCAAATTGCATATGAAATATTTACGTATGTAAAATTTGTAATTTTTCTTAATTGACTATATGCAATATTTTTAACAGTGAAAACCAAATTGAAAACAATCTATTTTAGAAGCAGTTGTGATTTAACCACCTAAAGATGTTAGGATTTGGATTCTTAGAACAAAGATTGAGCTTCAATAAGCCCATCTTAGATGTTGATCAATTTTATTTCAACAAACCAATGCCAATTTTAAAAATGATTCTTAATATGAAGAGAATACTTTTTTCCATAGCAATAATTTTGATGGCTTTTCAAATTACAAAAGCTCAATCGATTTATAAGAGTGGAGTTTTTCCAACTATTGACCATACAGGGACAATTTCAAAAAAAATTGATTACAGCATATATTATTTCGGAGCTTTCCCAATAGTAAATTTTACAAACACCAATGAACCAAAGGATGCAAATTTCCTATTGTTTTATTCAGAGCAAGCATTAACTTTAAATGTAAAAAAGCGATTATCTTTTACAGGAAGCTTTGTTTACCAGAGAGAATATGTAAACAATGATAATTATTCAAATGAAAATCGATTGTTTATTCAGGCCACTTATAAGCAATCGACTAAAAAAGTAAATTTAAAGCACCGTTTGCGTTTTGACAGTCGCTTCATCCAAAATAAAACAACTGGAGAAAGACCTTTCACTCATCGTTTACGCTACTTAATTGGTCTTGATTTCCCTATAAAAAACAAGAAAAACAATTTATACCTCACAGCGTATGAAGAAGCTTTTTTCAATACTTTCAAAAGTACAGGAGCAGTCTATGGAGAGAATTGGGCATATGCAGCATTGGGTATAAAACTCAACAACAGAAATAAGTTAGAAACTGGACCTCTATACATAACATGGAATACAGGTGGCCAAAATTGGTTTCACCAGTATTATTTGCAAATGACTTGGATTTCATCTATTGACTTTACAAAATCTAAAACGACAAATTAATCTTTAATACTTTACGTTTTTTTAATTAAAAATGGGAAAGCCTAAACTATCCTTGCTAATTTACTATTTTTTTTAATATATAACAGACAATAACTAGACTCAATTTAATACAAAATATGCAAATAAATCTTAAAGGAATATTGGCGTTTTTATGTTTGTTTTTTTTTACAAAACATTATTATTTCAAAAACAACGTAATTCCTAAATCCTAAACTACTTTTTCAATTTAATTTATTCAATCTTACTGATAGAATTTGGCCATCCTCAATTCTTTGCAAAAAAGAAATGAATTGATAATCTTCCCATTTTTCATTAGATGGCAAATTAAATTTTTGAGGACTTTTATTTCCTGGCAAAATGCTTAATAAATCTATTACTACATTATAGCTATACATTGTCCTTCCTGCATTTTCACCAGTTGCTGGATTCGATATTTTAATCTTCTTAACCAAAGCATAATTTAAAATATAATTATTTAATGGTTCATTGGATGATGCATTAACTATCAAAGTAGACATTGAATCTATTTTGAATTTTAGTGAATACTCCGGCTGAATTTTAATGGAATCGGCTTGATTTATTTCTCGAAAAACTCTCGCACGATTCGATCCCGAAAAAGCGGAGCGACCATTTACAATCACTTGTGGCGTGTAAATGCCATCTGAAATCCCAAATCGAGCGTATTGCTTTTGACGATCCTTCCAACGCTGATCATCAAATGGATCTTGAAATCCATCATGTTCATCGTAATCAACATGGTAGGTCAATAAGACCACTGGAACTTTCAGCAAACTATCCGCGGGAGGGAAAAAATCTTTGAAATTCTTACCTGCTGAAGCACAATTAGAACAACCATCGTAAGTAAACAATTCAACCAAAACAGGATTATCCTGCGATTTTACTACAATCGCTTGTGTTAAAAATACCAGATAAAATATCCAATGCTTCATAACCACAAAGTTAGTATATTGGCTATTGAACAACCTTTCATTCATTCCATTGTTCGTAAATATGCTTTTCTCAATTCTATTAAGTCTGCTTTTTCATTCATCCATGACTGAGAAACCCAACCACTCCCTTCCATCTGGTTCGCTCCACATTGAAATTTCAGGAATAAAAAACGACAAAGGTTACTTACTCATCGCCTTGTTTAATCAAGACAAAGGCTTCCCCGATAAAGAACAATTTGCATTTAGAAAGGAAAGAATACCAGCCAAAACTGGTACAATGAAACTCGATTTCGTCAATCTTCCTCCGGGGAAATATGCGTTCGGTGTTATTCATGATGAGAACGATAACCGGGTGCTCGACAAAGGTTTATTCGGTATCCCTAAAGAAGGATTTTGTTTTTCTCGACAAGCAATGGGAACCGTTGGTCCGCCGAGTTTCCACGCAGCCTCAGTAGAAGTTGGAAATAGCGTTTCAGTACAAATGTTGAAAATCAGCTATTGGTAATTTTCAATTTACCAATTTCAACTATATTGCATTACAATTTCCTCGATGAAAATGAAACTCTACGCCCTTACAGCAACTGCTTTTTTAGGTTTACATCTTAGCGCTCAAATTACACAAGAAGAACTTCCAAATGCTGGAGACACTGCTACATACGCTGTTGCAACTGCATTAGGAACTTCAACTGGAACTTCCGGAAACAACCAAACTTGGGACTACTCTGATCTTCAAGCTAATTCTTCTGAAAGAGTCGATTTTGTTAGTGTTTCAGATGCAGGATTCACTTATTCATTCGTGTTCGGATTGCCTTTTTCTGGAAGCTATTCCGACATGGCGCAAAAAGGCGTGATTCCTTTGCCTCAGCTATTATTGGATGGCATCAATGCACTTGGATTGGGCGTAACATTCGGCGATACTTATAATTTTTTCAAGCGCGAATCCAATGGTTTAGTTCAAAAAGGCTTTGGAGCTGATGTGAGTGGTTTTGGGTTGCCTGTTCAATACAGCGAATCAGATGAAATCATTCCTATTCCACTCACGTTGAACAACACATCAACGGTCAATTATTCTTACGAACTTGAATTACCTTCTGTTGGCGTTTGGTCGGTTACAGCAGAAAGAACCAACGAAGTAAACGGAAAAGGGACACTCATTTTACCCAATGCCACTTACCAAAATGTATATCGTGTTAGATCAGCGATCAGTTCGCAAAACACCATCAGCAGCGATCAATTGCCAGCCTTTTTAAACGGCGTTCCAATTCCTAGAAACGAAGTAAAATACCTCTACATCGCCCCTAGCCTAGGCTTTCCAGTTTTAGAAATTACTGCAACTAGTTTGTTTGGATTTGAAGTGGTTTCAAAAGTAATTTATCGTGCTACACCTATCGATTATACTTCAATTGAAAACAACGAATTATCTGCTTTTCAATTGTTTCCTAATCCAACTAACGATTTGATGCACATCCAAACCGACCTTAAAAATTCGCAGAAACTTACACTCGAAATTGTTGATGCACAAGGCAGATTGGTATGGTCAAAAAGCAGTCAATGTCAGGCAGGACAAAACACTGAGCAGATTTCCTTGAAAAGCCAAGGTTTGTCGAACGGCATTTATCTGTTAAAAATTACGCCTGAAGCAGGCCGCCCAGAAGTAAGAACCTTCGTAATCCAGAACCAGTAAGGCAGTTCTTACGTTAAGCGACATGCACAGGCAAACTAAAAGTCCTGTGATGATTCATGTTGCTAAAATCTACCTGCTTCATTCTTTTAAACTTCCTCACCTTGGTTCTTGCTGCCGGCAACGAATCTGGGAAAGTTCGTTTTGAAGAAAACAAAGGGCAATGGCCTTCTCAGGTACGCTTCAGGGCAGATGTTCCTTCAGGAGCTTGTTTCCTTGAGCAGAAATCCATCACTTGGAACTTTGTGGATCCAGCTTCTGCAGGACACACGCACAACGACCACGACCATGCCGAGGATTCAGAAAAACCGCTACGTGGTCATGCATTTCGATTAAATCTTCTGGGCGCTTCTTCAAATGCGCACCTATTTCCAGAAGACGTTCATTCCGCTTACAGCAACTATTACATTGGCAACGATTCCCGAAAGTGGGCATCCAATGTTCGTGCGTATTCAGTAATCAATTGGCAACAAGTTTATCCCGGAGTTCACTGGAAAGTTTATTCTAATGATCAAGGTTTGAAATACGATTTCATCCTTCAACCCGGAGCCGATCCTTCGAACATTCAAATGCAGTACGATGGTCTAGAGAAACTTCAGATTTCTCATGGAAAGCTACTTATGCAGACCTCTGTTGGAACAGTTACGGAGGAAGCCCCAATTGCATTTCAAGAAAAAAACGGATCAAGAATTCCTGTTGATTGTCATTTTCAACTTACAAACAATACAGTATCATTCAAGCTTGGAAGCTACGATTCAAGCCTTCCACTAATTATCGATCCACAGCTTGTTTTTGGTTCGTTTAGTGGATCAACAATCGATAACTGGGGCTTCACTGCAACTTACGATCAGGCAGGAAATACATATTCTGCAGGTGTTGTGTTCGGTGTTGGCTACCCTGTTTCAGTTGGAGCTTGGCAAAACACATACTCGGGTGGCGCAGGTAGCCGTCCTTGCGACATCGGAATCATCAAGTTTTCTCCTACAGGTGCCAAAATGTATGCTACTTATCTCGGTGGAACCGGAAATGAATTGCCACAGAGTTTGATCGTTAGCTCATCGAACGAATTGTTTGTTTTCGGCACCACTGGTTCATCGAATTTCGCCACCACACACAATGCATTTTCACGAGAATTTAAAGGCGGTCCGCAAGTGAGCATCCTTCGAAACGGTATCACCTTCACCGAAGGAACAGATATGTTTATCTCCCGTTTTTCGGAAAATGGAACTACGCTTTTAGCCTCATCTTTAATCGGTGGCACTTCTAACGACGGACTCAATACTGCCAATCAGTTGCGATACAATTATGCTGATGAAGCCCGCGGCGGAATCGTGATCGATCAAAACAACAATATCATTATTGCATGTAGCACCACTTCTACAGATTTTCCCGTTCCGGGGAATGGCTATCAGCCCGAATTCGGTGGAGGAACTCAAGACGGAATGGTCGTGAAGTTCAACGAAAACTTGAGCAGCGTTTTTTGGGGAACTTACCTAGGAGGCACATCTCCAGATGGGATTTTCACATTAGCGATTGATAGAACTGGCAATGTGTATGTGGCAGGAGGAACCACTTCAACCGACTTTCCATTGTCGACAAATGCTTATCAAACAAGTAATGGAGGAGGCCAATCGGATGGATTTATCTCAGTAATTCGATCAAATGGACAAGAATTAATTTCTTCAACATTATATGGATCAGAGCTTTATGATCAGATCTATTTGTTGTCATTAGACCGCCAAAATCGCATTTATGTTTATGGTCAAACCGAAAAAGGCGGCACTTTTTACCAAGACAATTTCACCTTCAGAGAAAACAATGGAAAGCAGTTCATTTCGATGTTTTCCAACGATTTGCAAACCAGAAATTGGTCAACATCATTCGGTCGAGGATCTTTCAAACCCGACATCACACCAACTGCATTTACAGTAGATATTTGTGGACAAATTTTCGTGGCAGGATGGGGTGGTTCATCTAACTCTTCGCCCGATGGAGGCACCTTTGGAGGCACCACAGGGATGACGATTACAGAAGATGCCTTTCAAACCAATACCGACAACAACGATTTTTATTTGATGGTGCTCGACGAGCAGGACCAAAGTCTTGTGTATGCTACATTCTTCGGTGGTGCTACCTCTTCAGAACATGTGGATGGCGGTACTTCAAGATTTGATCGTCGAGGTGTAATGCATCAGGCTGTTTGCGCCGGTTGCGGCGGAAGAGATGATTTCCCGACAACACCGGGCGTTTGGGCGAATACCAATGGAAGCGCAAGTGGATGTAACAATGCCGTTTTCAAATTCGATTTCCAGTTGCCTTCCACAGTAGCATCATTTACTTCTCCATCAATTGGTTGCGCTCCATTTACTGTCGATTTCAATAATACAAGCTCCTATGGAACCACCTATGTTTGGCAAGTAAACGGAAGTGATGTTTCAACAAACGAAAATCCTACCTACACTTTTTCAAATGAAGGAGTTTACACAGTTAGGTTAATTGCTACAAATCCGAATAGCTGCAATGTTGTAGATACCTTTTTCAAACAGGTTCGCGTGGTAAATTCTACCCGAGATGTATTTGATTCTTTAGAAATCTGCTTGTTAGGTTCTCAATTGATCGGACCAACATTTCCAATTGATCCATACTACCAAGTTTCATGGATTCCTGAAAACGGCTTACAAAATCCGAAAGAACAAACCACAATCGCGAGTCCTGAGGAAAATACCAATTACACCTTGTTTTTGTCGCTCGGTAACTGTTCTGATACGATTGAACAATTCGTTCGTGTGAAAATCGACAGCATCGACGCAGGTCCTGATTTGGACATTTGCAGAGGTCAAACAGTGAGCATTGGAGTTGAAACATCTAGCAGCGATTATACCTATCAATGGACACCTGCTGATCATCTCAATTCTTCAACCCTGCCCATGCCGTTGGCGTCGGTTGATGAAACCACAACATTTCAATTGCTGAGAATTCCACAAAATGCTTCCATGGGTTGCCCAGGAAAAGACAGTTTAACCTTAAGCATTCCGGCGGGCGCTCCATTAGCCGATTTCGAAACAGAAGTGATAGCGTCTTGCACAGAAGTGAAAGTGCAGATTACCAACAACTCAGAACTGTCAGAATCCTACACTTGGGACTTCCATCAAGGGTCAGGAGATTTGTCATCCCAAAACCCTGAAATCATCTACCCATACGGAGATACGATTTTCATCAGCCTCACCGTAAGCAATCCAGAATGCAGCGATACGCTCGACTTCAAGCAAGCAATGGGCGATCTTCCCTCCTATTTCTCGATAAACGAATCGAATGCCTTTTCCCCCAACGGGGATGGGATGAATGACTGTTTTAGTCCGGCGTTACAAGACCTTCCATCGCCCGACGATAAAAACTTCTTGTCGTGCAGTAGTCTCTCAATTTTTGATAGATGGGGCAAGAAAATCTGGGAGCGAGTTGAACAGCAAGATGGCTGCTGGAATGGCAAAAACGAAGCGGGTGAAGAAATGCCAGATGGCACCTATATTTTCCTTTTTGAAGGTCAAGGAAAAAAGCTTGAAGGAACCGTGAATCTGTTGCGATAAATAAGTATCTATTTGTAAATTCGTTGCTGTACAATTTAGCTACATGCAACGATTTTTTAGAATTTCCCTGCTGATTTTTTGCTTCGCAGTCTCATCAAATATACTGGCAACATCGGGCTACCAAAATGGATTCATTCCTAATTTAGGTCAGTGGCCTCAACAGGTTGAATACCGCATGGCGATCCCGAATGGCGCGGTTTTCCTTGAGAAAAACGCAATAACTTACGCGTTGTACAATGGCGAACAGGTTGCTGCTTTGCATGGCAAATCTCACGATCACCAAGGTGAGGAAACCAACCATCCGGCAATCATTGATCATCACGCATTAAGAATGCATTTCCTTGGGAATCATATGGTTGAACCTCAGGCGATTCTTCCAGGGGCAACGAAATTCAATTACTACCACGGCAACGATCGCCACAAATGGGCAAGTGGGTTATCTGCCTACCAAGAAGTTTTTTACAACGATTTCTACGATCATACAAACCTTCGCGTGTATTCGAATGAGCAGGGTTTGAAATATGATTTCATTGTTCGTTCAGGTGGAAATCCTTCAGCCATAGCCTTTGAATATCAAGGTGCAGATCAAATTGGGATGAAGAATGGTAACTTGATTCTAAAAACATCCTTGGGTGAAATTGTGGAAATGGCTCCAGTGGCTTGGCAGATCATCGACGGCAATAAAAACTTTGTTCCGTGCAGGTTTCAATTAGAAAATGGGATTGTTCGTTTTCAAACCGAGAATTACAATCCAGATCATGAATTGGTGATTGATCCACAGATTGTTTTTGCTACGTATTCTGGATCTAGCGACGACAATTGGGGCTTCACTGCAACTTACGACAATGGTGGAAATGGGTATTCAGGTGGAATCGCCTTCGGAGCGAATTTCCCAGTAACCGTTGGGGCTTATCAAGTTCCTTTTGGTGGAGGACAAATCGACATCGGGATTCTAAAATATTCGCCCGACGGGTCAAATGCCTTGTTTATCACCTACATAGGAGGCAGCGACATGGAACTTCCTCACAGTATGATTGTGAACGAGTACGATGAATTGCTTGTTTACGGAACCACAGGATCTTCAGATTTTCCAGTAACGAATGGAGCATATTCTAACGATTTTCAAGGTGGCCCACCAACAAGTTTCGAAAACGGATTTATCAGCATTAACAATGGTTTAGACTTGTTTGTGATTCGTCTTTCAAGCGATGGATCATCTTTACTCGCATCAACATTTGTTGGTGGAACAGGAAACGATGGATTAAATTCTGCGGTCGAATTGGTGCCAAATTATGCCGATGAAATCCGTGGATCACTTTGGGTAGATTCTGACAACAATGTTTACGTTGGAACAAGCACCGAAAGCGCTGATTTCCCTGTAAGTCCAGATGCAATCCAACCGATTTTCGGTGGTGGAAATCAGGATGGTGTGATTTTGAAACTTGACGGAAATCTAAGCACTTTGAAATGGGCTACATTCTTAGGTGGACAGTCGAATGATGGTATTTTTTATCTAACTGTTGACCGTGATGAAAACGTCATTGTAACTGGAGGAACGGTAAGTCAGAATTTCCCGACAACATCGAATGCCTATCAAGCAAGTTCACTCGGCGATGTGGATGGATTTGTAAGTAAAATCGACTCCTCAGGAACTTCATTAATTGCATCAACATTCATCACTTCAAGTGTGTACGATCAGTCTTACATCGTTGGAACCGACAACACCAACCATGTGTACATTTTTGGCCAAACAGGAGCTTCAGGCAATGAGTACATCCTCAATTCACCTGTAGCCGTTACAGGTGGAAATCAGTTTTTAACGAAGCTATCTCCCGATTTGAGCGAACGGGTTTGGTCGACTACCTTTGGGAATGCAACCGGTCAGCCCGACATCGCGCCAACTGCTTTGTTGGTTGATGTTTGCGACAAAATCTATGTAACTGGCTGGGGAGGACAAATCAATTCCTTTGGAACTACAACAGCAGGATTGGTTACCACACCAGATGCATTTCAATCGACAACAGACGGGAATGATTTTTATCTATATGTGATCGACAACCAAGCTCAAACGCTTGAATATGCATCTTTCCTTGGAGGCAATGGAAGTTTAGACCACGTGGATGGAGGAACTTCTCGATTCGACAGAAAGGGCGTAATCTATCAATCAATTTGCGCTGGATGTGGCGGTTTAAGTGATCTTCCTGTTACACCAGGCGCTTATTCCCCTACCAACAACTCATCAAACTGCAACAATGCATTGGTGAAGTTCGATTTTGAGTCACCAATTACAGTTTCTGCTTTTGTAAATGCCAACGATCCTGTGGGTTGCGCTCCATATGAAGTTAATTTCGAAAATACCAGTGTAAATGCCGATGTATTTAGCTGGCAATTGGGTGGAATAGAAATTGGCACCAATCAGAATCTAACCTACACGTTCCAAACCAGCGGAGTTTACGAAGTGATCTTGATAGCTTCATCTAGTCAAACCTGCAACGAAAGTGACACTGTATCGATTACCATCACGGTGCTTTCATCTCTTCAAGGCAACCTACCAACCTTGGAAGGATGCGTTGGTCAAGAATTAACAATAGGTCCCGACAACTACACCGACCCTTATTATACCTTTCAATGGACACCAGCGCTCAACCTCAGTGACGACGGTGTGAAAAAACCAACCTTGACAGTTGATACAAATACTGAATACACATTGATCGTTAGTATAGGCACTTGTCGCGACACATTAATCCAGCAAGTGAATGCAACAGTTGGCTCAAACACCGCATTAGATCCTATATCACCTTGCATTTCCGACACGGTGCAAATTGGATTAACTAGTCCAGTTGCTAATGCTACCAGTTACAGTTGGACTCCAGCAAACGACCTGAGTGCATCAAATATTTACAATCCTGAATTTTATGTCACTGAGGATGCTTCACTCACACTTACGGCGACGCTTGAAAATGGATGTGTAGATACCTTCAACCTAGAAATAGATAGCCGCTCAGATTCAATTGATGCAGGTCCTGATGTTGGAGCTTGTTCGGATGAGCCCGCTCAAATCGGCTTACCAGACTTACAGAACAATTACAATTACACTTGGAGTCCTTCGACAGGCTTGTCGGCTACAAACATCTCAAATCCTATTGCAACAGTTTCCGATACGACTCAATATACTTTGGTTCGTGTTCCTAAACCGGGAGTTTCGGGTTGCCCTGGAACAGATCTGTTAACTGTGAATATAGTTCCAAAGCCTACTGCCCTATTCGGCGTAGATATTTCGGGCGATTGTACTGGCGTTTCGGTACAAGTTTCAGATTCGAGTTCAGATTATTTAAAACTGGATTGGTTCGTGAACAATAACATCAACATTGAAGGTTCTAACCCTGTATTTACCTTTCCATATTCAGATACCTTGAAAATCACACTCATTGCCAGCAATGGAGAATGTCGCGACACGATTTCTTACAGCGAATACATCAAAGGCCTCAAAGATTTTTACAAGGAAAACACAGTTAACGCTTTCTCTCCAAATGGCGACGGGATTAACGATTGTTTTAGTCCTGCGCTGCAACTTGAAAACAACACTGTAAATACCAAATTTTTGCCGTGTTCGGATGTAATTGTTTACGACCGCTGGGGAATTAAAATCTTCGACAGTTCAACAGAAGGAAACAATTCATGCTGGGATGGTAAAAACCAAGCAGGTGAAGAAATGCCTGAAGCTGTTTACTTTTATGTGTACATCTACGAAGCAAAGCAAAGAGAAGGATTTGTGCATCTGAAAAGAGAAAAATAAGATGGAGATCAATAAGACTTGGCTAACAGGTCGATTCAATCCGAATGAGCGTTCGGATTTCGCTGAAATTCCAATTGAATTGTGCGATGAAGCTGGACACTTTCTCCATGTTGAAGCTTTAAATGCTTGGAAGGAATTGCAACATGCAGCCCAAGAGGATGGTGTTCAACTGCAGATCATTTCATCAACCAGGAATTTCGACCGGCAGAAGCGCATTTGGGAAAACAAATGGAATGGCATTACCCTAACAAATGGGGAAAATTTATCCATGTTAGGCTTGTCTGATTTAGAACGTTCTCAGCGAATACTGAAGTATTCAGCCATGCCTGGAAGTTCTCGTCACCACTGGGGAACAGACCTCGATATCAATTCGGTTGAACCGGAGTATTTCACAACGCATGAAGGCATCAATGTGTATGAATGGATGAGCAACAATGCCAAGCAATTTGGATTCGCACAACCCTACACGAGTAAAAGTATGAAACGACGTTTTGGATATGAGGAGGAGAAATGGCATTGGAGCTTTTTACCACTCTCGATCCGTTTAACTGCGGCTTATCCGAAACTTATAAATTACATTGATTTCTTGGGTTTTGATGGTAATGACACAGCAGAAGCCATGCGGGTGATCGATCATTACGTTTTAGGAATTTCGAAGGTGTGTTTACCTGAAGATTTGTGGCCGAAAAACGTTTAGTTTTGCAGCATAATCAAGATTTACATGTTACGACTCAAAACTGAAACCGATCCTCGATGGGCAGATCTGGCAAACCAAGATTTGGAAGAGATACTTACTGATCATGCCTTTTGTGAGCAGAAAGCAGCATCGACGGCTATTTCGCTTATTGTAAAATATCCCGATTACCCAGAATTGGTAACAGAAATGTCGGCATTGGCACGTGAGGAAATGGAACATTTTCAGCGTGTGCATGAAAT
>CAMCXT010000037.1 GCA_945883545.1 Chitinophaga pinensis
TTGATTCAAATAAAAACATAAGTATAGAATTGGCTTTAGATACATCTGCCGAAGTAACTGCCGATCCTAATATGTTAGAAGCGATTTTAAGAAATCTATTTAGCAATGCTGTTAAATTCACTCCAACAGACGGAAAAATAACAATCGGATGCATAAAGAATTCTCAGGGAATGGAATTCTTCGTCGAAAACTCTGGTTTAGGTATTTCAGAGGATGTTAAAAATAGAATTTTAGAAGGTGAATCGTTTACCTTATTGGGTACAGAAAAAGAAATTGGGCATGGACTTGGGCTTCAGATAGTTCGAGAGTTTGTTATGCACCATGGCTCCACTTTGGAAATTGAAACCCAAACTTCTGTGAGCACTAGATTCTACTTCACAATTCCAAACTAGAATAGAAGCAAATACAATAATTCGAAATTCAATTCAATCGGATTTCTATTTCCTGCTTTCAATTAAACATACTTGACAATAGTCCAATAAGGTGGTTCAATGCGCAGGTCCAATGTTCCTTTGACATGGCTTACTGAAAATGAGTGTCTGCAATGAACTAATAATGCATAATTCAATTGTTTTATTCAGAAAAACCCTACTAGCATTTTAGGCTAATACGAAAACTAAGATATCAATTTATCGAATCTCAGCTCCTGGATTTACTACCTCATTCGGCTGCACAAACTTGAGTTTCCCATCTGCATCTTCGGCCATCAAAATCATCCCTTGCGATTCGATGCCTCTGATTTTTCTAGGCTCTAGGTTCATCAACAACGATACTTGTTGACCGATGATATTTTCAGGCTCAAAATGCTCTGCAATGCCCGAAACCACAGTGCGTTTATCTACACCAGTATCAACGAGTAGTTGCAACAATTTATCGGCTTTCGGTACGCGAACGGCTTCGAGGATTGTTCCCACGCGGATGTCCATTTTCATGAAATCATCGTAAGTAATGGCGTCTTTCACAGGCTTATGAGAAATTTCGGTTGTTTGATGTGCTGCTTTCGATGCTTCCAATTTGGCAACTTGTGCCTCCACTTCCGCATCTTCAATTTTCTTGTACAGAATTTCTGGCAAACCTAACTGATGCCCAATTGGCAAACTGGATACCATGAGGTCGTTCCAGCCAAATTGCTCAGGCAAGTTCAACATCCGGCGAAGCCGCGCACTTGTATCGGGTAAGAAAGGCGCTAAAGCCACCGATAAACGTGCAACAATGTCGATGCTGTAAGCGATAATGCCTGCCACTTCTTCACGCTGCGTTTCAAGGTTTAGCTTCCAAGGTTGCGCATCTGCCAAGTACTTATTCCCCGCACGGGCCAAATTCAAGGTTTCGAATAAGGCCTGACGGAATTCATATCCTTCAATCAATTCGGGCACTTTAGCGAAAATGTTCGATGTAGCAGTTTCTACTTCATCAACCACTTGGAATGCTGATGCAGGAACTTTCCCTTCAAAATACTTGTGCGTCAATACCATTACACGGTTCACGAAATTGCCCAGAATATCGGCCAATTCATTGTTCACGCGTGCTTGATAATCTTTCCAGCTAAAGTCGCTGTCTTTGGTTTCAGGCGCAATCGAGGTGAGTACATAACGCAATTCATCTCTACGATTCGGGAAATCTTGCAAATACTCGTGCAACCAAACCGCCCAATTTCGAGAGGTTGAAATCTTGTCGCCTTCCAAATTCAGAAATTCGTTGGCAGGCACATTTTCAGGCAAAATAAAATCACCGTGTGCTTTCAGAATCGCAGGGAAAATGATGCAATGAAAAACGATATTGTCTTTTCCGATGAAATGGATCAAATTGCTTTCATCACTTTGCCACCAAGGCTTCCAGTCTTTGCCTTCGCGCTCGGCCCATTCGCGGGTTGCAGAAATGTATCCAATCGGAGCATCAAACCACACATAGAGCACTTTCCCATCTTCCCCGTCTAAGGGAACTTTCACGCCCCAATCTAAATCTCGGGTAATAGCACGCGGCTGCAATCCTTGGTCTAGCCACGATTTGCACTGACCGTAAACATTCGACTTCCACTCTTCTTTCTTGGTCAGCATCCAGTCGTTGATCCACTCATCTTGGTAACGATCAAGTGGCAAAAACCAGTGTTTGGTTTGTTTTTTTACAGGAGCTAATCCACTCAATTTTGACTTTGGATTGATCAAATCTGAAGGACTCAGCGACTTTCCGCACTTCTCGCATTGGTCGCCATAGGCATTTTCGTTGGCGCAGTTCGGACAAGTTCCAACAATGTAACGATCGGCCAAGAAGGTTTGCTCTTGCTCATCGAAATACTGCTCGGTAACCTGTTCTGTGAATTCGCCTTTGTTGTATAAATTGAGGAAAAACTCCTGTGCTGTTTCGTGGTGTATGGGTGCTGAAGTGCGTGAATACACATCGAACGAAATCCCAAAATCATGAAACGCATCTCCCATCAGTTTGTGGTATTTATCTACCACATCTTGCGGGGAAATTCCTTCGTTTCGAGCCTTTAAAGTAATTGGAACACCATGTTCATCGGAGCCACAAATAAAAAGCACGTCTTTTCCAACGAGGCGTAAAAAACGCACAAACGTATCGGCTGGAAGATAGCAGCCTGCTAAATGTCCAATGTGCACCGGACCGTTGGCATAAGGCAATGCCGCAGTTACAGTGTAGCGTTTTGGGGATTTCAATGTTGCGATGGTTTCAAGAATCAAATGTGCAATGCACGGTTATCGGTGGCAGCTAGAGCCGCTTCACGGAAAGATTCGGTAAATGTTGGATGTGCGTGGCTAATACGAGCGATATCTTCGGCTGATGCGCGGAATTCCATAGCAACTACAGCTTCAGCGATCATATCCGCAGCGCGTGGCCCGATCATGTGTACACCTAAAATTTCGTCGGTTGTAGCATCTGCCAAAACCTTGATCAAACCATCGGTATCCATACTGGCGCGCGCTCTTCCTGATGCTTTAAATGGAAACGATCCAGATTTATAGGCGCGTTTGCTTTCTTTCAATTGCTCTTCGGTGTAGCCAACAGATGCTACTTCAGGCCAAGTATACACTACGTTTGGAATCAACAAATGGTTGATGTGCGGATGTTGACCAACCATGTGTTCGGCTACAAAAACACCTTCTTCTTCAGCTTTGTGCGCTAACATTACACCGCGAACTACATCGCCAATGGCATAGATTCCAGCCACAGCAGTTTCGCAGTTTTCATTCACAGGGATTCTTCCGCGGTCGTCGGCAGCTAAACCTGCTTTTTCGAGGTTTAAGCCATCGGTATAAGGGCGACGGCCGGTCGAAACCAAAACGTAATCGCCTTTGAGTTCAATTTCTGAGTTGTCTTTCAACGAAACAGCCTTCACTGAAGCTGTTTTTCCTTTGGTTGATGCCGCAGTTACCTTGTGTTGCATGTAGAATTCGAAACCGAGTTTTTGCAACGATTTCTGCAATTCCTTCGACAAAATACGGTCGAAAGCACCCACAATGGCGTCAGTATATTCAACAACAGAGATTTTAGCGCCTAAACGAGCATAAACAGATCCCATTTCCATCCCGATTACACCACCACCAATGATGATCATGTGCTCAGGAACAGCTGGTAAATTCAACGCTTCGGTTGATGTAATGATGCGTTTTTTATCGATCGTTACACCCGGCACCGACGATGGTTTGGAGCCTGTCGCGATGATCACTTTCTTGGCTTCCACCTTTTCTACCGAACCATCGGCAGCAGTTATTGCCACTACGTTTTTCGACTCGAAAGAACCATGTCCGCGGAGCACTGTGATTTTATTTTTTTTCATCAAATAATCAATCCCTGCAGTAGTTTGCTTCACTACTTCATTTTTGCGATTAACCATTTGAGGGAGATTCACCTTAAGGTTACTTAATTCGATGCCATGTTCTGTGAAAGTATGGGCAGCATTGTGGTAGTGCTCCGATGAGTCTAACATTGCCTTTGAAGGAATACATCCAACATTTAAGCAAGTACCACCGAGGGTATTGTATTTTTCAACCAAAGCAGTCTTCATCCCAAGTTGGGCGCAACGAATGGCTGCAACATACCCACCAGGACCCGATCCAATAACAACTACGTCAAATGCGTTCATAATTTCATCAATAAAATGCGGCGCAAAGTTAACTGTTTTTCGGTTTTGGGCCCCGGCCCGAAGTGCATTCGGTCTTCGATTTTCATTCGGGCGGGCCGCCGGGTGCTTCGCGGTAGTTTTCCGCTTCGCTCCAAAGCTACCCAGCTGCGCCCCTTGGTCCGGGGCATGGGTAACAAATGGGGCATTTCGGTGAATTTTTTACCCCCGGACTAAAGTCCGAGGCTGCTGGGAGTTCAAACAATCCTTCTAGAAACCGACATCACTGCAACCTCGGACTTCAGTCCGGGGCAACACCTCTCTCCCTAACCCTCTCTCCACAAGAGAGAGGGGACTGATCTCGGTAGCGAAAGGCATCCCTTTAGAAGTGGGGTGTTCTTCCTGAAGCTAAAGTCCCTAATGAAAACGTGAAGCTGTTCCCTCTCCCGTGGAGAGGGCTAGGGAGAGGTATTTAAGAGAGGGGACTGATCACGGTAAGGAGAGGCATTTAGATGCCCACAAACTTTTCTACATAAAATCTACATCCATAAAACCCGCAACCTCGGACTTCAGTCCGGGGGTGAACGTGAAGCAGTTCCCTCTCCCGTGAAGACGGCTAGGGAGAGATGTTAAGAGAGGTAATCCTACTTTCCAGATTCTGATCTTGCTGAAGCAGGAAGTTTAGAAACCAAATAAACGCCTGCAAAAACCAACAGCGCAGAAACGATCATGCGCACATCCAATTGGTCCTTTCCGATGGCAATAGCGATGGCTGCTGCAATAAATGGCTGCAAATACACGTAAGCGCTAACAACTGAAGCGCTCACTGTAACCAAGGCGTAAGCATTGAGTAGGTAGGCTAAAAAGGTGGTTCCAACGATAATGAACCCTAAAATCAACAAGGCATTTGCGGGTATAGTAGTCCATTCTACAATCGAAAACTCTTGCCAACCGAATGGAAGAACCAGTAGCAGCCCTGGCAAGAAAATCCAATACATAACAGTAATAACGCGATAGGTGCGCATGAGTTTCCTCACCAAAACCAAATAAACCGAATACGATACTGCATTGATGAAAACGAAGAAATTTCCCAACATCACATTATTGCCTACAGCGGTATTGTCGCGACGAAGAATCAGAATGGCTGCTCCAATCAATCCAAGTAAAATCCCAATCGATTTTGCCCACGTAATTCTTTCTTTGGCAATTATCGCTGCAGCAATTAACACCAAAATCGGATTTGCTGTGAGGATAATCGAGGCTTGGATGGGCGTAGTTAAATTCAAGCCTTCGAAAAACATGATTTGATTTACTGCAACGCCAGTTATAGCGCACAATAGGAATCGAAGCAGATCTTCTTTTTTAGGAATTTCAGGTTTAAACGACCAAAACAATCCGAACAATAAAATTGCACCCAAAACCCGCATCACAATCATTCCCGAAGGGCCGATGTACTGAGGCATTACTTCCTTTGCAAGAGAATAATTTGCACCGTAAATCAGGTTCGCGCCCAACAATGCGGCATGGGCTTTCCACTTCGAATTCATCGCCGGCGAAGGTAAGAAAGCCATCATTTGGATTACCAAGTAATTCCAACAGTGATCTGAAATTCGAGTGAATTAATCAGCTTTCACAGTTAAACAGAATTTAATTTTTAGATCGCCGAGCTGTAAATGATCAGGGAATTTCTTGACCGTTCAGCAATAAAAAATGCCGTCCCGAAACATCGGAACGGCATCTTCAACACAAAACATCAGGATGAAACAGGCCTGATAAGCTTATCCTCCAAAACCTACAACACGCACGCCAACTGAAAACGGTGTGAGGTCGGGACCTTTAGATTTTTGGAACAAATCGGTAAGTGAATAATTCGCAAACAGAACGAAGTCTCCATATCCTAAACGAAGGGAAGCATTCACCCTGAAAGGGTTCAAGTTAAATTCGTCTTTGTTGCGGCTCTTCGATTCGTCGCCATCTACCTCAACTTTACGTTTGTTGTAAGAAGTAAATCTCCAACCTGCGGTTAAACCTGGCGAAATAAATAGTCGTTTTCCTTTTTTAATTTGATTGGTAGCAAATGTTAAATACAATGGAGAATTCAAATAACCAATGGTGAATTTCGATTTGATATATTTTAAATCACCTTCATTTAACAAGTTCAAAGTGTCGTTCACATTCGACATTCTGATGTTTTTATCAAAGCGATAGTTATTTATTTCAGCACCCAAACCTGTGGTAACGAATACATTGTTTTTGATGATTTTCGCATTTACTTCCCAGAGGTTAAAATTCACAGCTACCGACTTTCCATAATTCAATCCGAAATTCGAATTTACCGAATCCATGTTGAGGCTATTGTCGCTGTTTAACCAGCCGTTGATTCCTAGCTCAAATCCAGACCAAATGCTATTTGGCTTGTCTTTTTTCTTCTTTCTTTTTTCGCCTTTGTTAAATCCATCCTTAAATTCATCGGCGATGTCTTTTTCAGGATTTTCTAGTTCATTGTCGAGGATGATAATTTCCTTATTTCCTAGAGAGATGCGTGTTGTGTCGTTGCCATCAACAGAAATGGAATTCGCTTTTTTAATTTCACCTGTACCTGATGCAGTGGCGGTGAGTTCTTTTGGAGTTCCTACGTGGTACAATGTTCCTGCACCCGAAACAACTCCACTGATCTTATTGCTTGCTGCCACTTTTGCATCGCCCGTTCCTGAAACCAACACATTGGCATCCATCACACTAAATCGGCCAGCTTGAAGATCTCCAGCACCAGTTACACGGGCTTCAATCTTTTCGGCACGACCACCGAATTTCAAGTCGGATGTTCCACTTAAGCTCACATCTGCAGAATTTCCAACAAACAAAATGTTGCTGTTCGAAGCGCCACTTAACAACACTTTCAAGGTTTCTCCGCGTAAAGTATCGGTTGTGTAGATTTCTGAAGTTCCGTTTACAATGATTTCGCTGATATTTTGAGCGCCAACATATACCTGTTCAACTCCTCCACTGATGAGCAAAGCGTTATCGCTCACTTGCTGGCTCATCATCGAAAACGACTCCGATGTAGCGCTGATATAATTTTCGGTCGACTGTTTTAAATAAACTTTAACGTCGCCACTAACGATCAATTTATTAAATGATTCAAGGTTTTTCTTTTCTAGACCATCATTCTGGGCAAATGCAGCCAGAGAGATCATTAAAGTTGAAAAAAGTGCTGTCGTTTTCATAAGTCTTTCTGATTTGATTCTGACCTTAGAGTTTGACACACTCTAGATAGTTACAGAATTGGTAAATAATTATTTCTGCGGCGACCGTGAATAGCTCAAACCTCCAATACTGAAGCCTGTTACACGATTTCCATTTTCGGTTTTTTCTCGTTCCACTCGGATAGATCCGTTGGAGATTCTTTCCAATCCTTTGAAACTGCTCTCAGTAAATCCATCTTTTCGAATTTCTTCCAAAGGTTCTTCAATCGATAGATCTTGGCGTTTCAAAAACTTCCGGATACGCTTTAAAACAAACGATCCACGAGAAAGTTCTGTCGAATAAGCCTCTAGATCTTCAACAAAAGCAGTGCTCATATTTTGCTGCATCAACAAGTCTTGAGGCTGCATCGCCATGTATTCTGCATTGAGTTGAAACGGCAATTCGATAGGTGTTTGCTTGTTGGTCAAGCCTGCCAAATCGGGCTGTGTAAGCCTTTCAACAGATTCTACTTTACGTTTTTTCAACGGTGAGCGCTCGTTTGCCATCGGTTGATTGGACGGCTCGGGCTGAACCACATCTTCGTACTTCAAGGGTTTTTCTGCTTGCTCCAAACTGTTCGATGGCCTTACAACACCAGAAGTATCTGGATTTTGTGACGCCAATCCCGAACTTCCACTTTCGCTTCCATCTAAAATGAGGAACAATCCAACCAACGCTGCAACAGATGCTGCGGCGGCAAACCTGAACCACATCGGAACTAATCTTCCACCCGCTTTTCTGTACAAAGCATCTTTTGACTCAAACGACTCTAATGAAGCATTCAATTTTGTAAGCTGAAATGCGGCCCACTGTTTCTTGTATTCTCCACTCGAGGCAATCAATACATCCAACTGTGCTTGCTTGGATGCTGTAATTTCTCCTTCCAACGAAGCTATTGCCAATTCATCAAACGACTTTTGCGTAACCATCGAGCGATACAAATCTGCTTTGTTTTCGATCGTTATCGCAGGCGCTTGAAGCTTGGTCAATTGAAAGGCTTTCCATGCTTTTTCGAAAGAAGGAATCGTTGCCACAACTTCATTCAATTGCTCAACTTCAACTTGTGTGGCCTCTCCTTCCAAAACTTTCACAGCTAGTTCATCGAACTGAGCAAAGTCGATCGTTTCAGGCTTTTTCAAATGGTCAAATTGCCCTGTCCGGGGAAGGATTTCATCAGGAGTCACAATGATGTCCTGAATCCCTTCAAGATCTACCTGCAAAGCCAGATTGGCTTCCAAGAAAAGCATCAGCTCAGCTGCATCTTCTGCACTAAGATTTCCTTCGATATAATCGAGGAGGAATGCTTCGTAATTGTGGATATTGATCTTCATCACGCAACTAAATCTGTAGCAACAAGGTAATTTTTGAGGGTTACTCTTGCTCTAAATATGTACACTTTCACTTGACTCTCGGTGAGTCCGGTGATATCTCCAATTTCCTTGTAACTGTAACCTTCATAATCGCGAAGCATAATGACAGATCGCTGATCATCGGGCAATTTTGCGATCGCCTCGTCGAGTACTTTCCGTAAGTCAAATTCGGGCTTCGATTCTTCTGCTGGCACGATGCGCAAGGTATTATCAATTGGACTGGTTCGGCTCTTTTTGCGGATTCGCTCCAGCATGATTCTGTAGGCTGTAGTGAATAAATAAGATTTACCTTTTTCGAAAGGAACTTCGGCAGCTTTGAGCCAAACTTTCTCGAAGGCATCTTGCACCACATCGCGCGCATCATCTTGATCGCGGATATTTTTGACGATGAATCGGAACAAGGCATCCGAATGAAGGTCAACACATTTATTGTATTCAGCTACGGTCACACGCTGAGGTTTTGTTCGGGCCTAAGAGGAAGTACCTATTTGCAAAGTTACAGAGTGAGAAAAAAATATTTCATTTTTTTCTGTACCTCTCCCTAACCCTCTCCACGGGAGAGGGAACTGCTTCACGTATCTCACAGAACTTTTCGCATAAACAAAAGCCCCAACTTGAACAATGTTGCCTTTCTCTACCGGGATCAATTCCCTCTCTCTGGTGGAGAGAGGGCTAGGGAGAGAGGTGATTTGTACCTCTCCCTAACCCTCTCCACGGGAGAGGGAACTGCTTCGCGTTTCTCATGAGCCTTCACTATTAAACAGAGCAAACCACTTTTAACTGAATGCCTTTCTATACCGGGATCAATTCCCTCTCTCTGGTGGAGAGAGGGCTAGGGAGAGAGGTGTTGCGCCCGGAATGAAGTCCGAGGTTGCGGGCTGTATGGCTGTCGGTTTCTAAAAAGATTGTTTGGACTCCTCGCAGCCTCGGACTTCTCTCCGAGGTTAAAGATTGCCGTTTCCTGAAATATGACTTCCATGAACCGAATTTTAGTGAATGCATAATGCACCACGCTTTAATCTATTTTTGTCATGATGAAATATTTATACGCTCTATTGTGCTTGGTTTTGATGCCGGCACTTACACATGCTCAATTAAACGGAATCTATACAGTTGGCGGGACTTCGCCAAGCTATAATACTTTAACCGCTGCCGTTAGTGCATTAACAACACAAGGCATTTCGGGTAATGTAACATTCAATATCCGCCCAGGAACCTACAGCGAAAGGGTTACATTCAACTCTGTTACTGGAAACAATGCCTCCAGAACGATTACTTTTCAAGCTGAAAATGGCGATTCTTCTTCAGTGGTGATCGGGTTGACAACAGCCATCAATACAACCAATTACATTTTTAATGTAGGAAACATCCAAAATGTTGTTCTAAAACGACTCACCTTATTTGGCCCAACTTCAGGAACACATGGCACAGTAGTATCCGCCTTTAATTGCAATGGATTTAGAATTGAAAACTGCAGAATATCAGGAATTTTAACTGGAGCAACTACTACCAATCAAGATTTGGTTCAGTTTGGCGGCACTATGTCGGGCTACCAAGTAAAAAATTCCACATTGCGTGGCGGCTACCGTGGAATTGCACTTAGTGGAGGAAGCACTACGCTCCTCAACAACGGACTGATAGAGCAAAATAGATTCCTCCTTTCAGCCAACATGGCATTCAGAACCGTTTACAGTAATAACCTAACTTTTACCAAAAACATCATTGATAGCTGCGGTTCTCAAGGTTTTTCGGCAATTCAAATTTCTTATTGCAGCACAGCAGTTGTTACTTTTAATCGAATTACAATTAATGGTGGCTTTGGACTCCAATTCAGCACCTGTTATTCCACCAACGCTGCGCGGATGCAGGTTCACAACAACTTTGTAAGCTCTGTTGGAGATGTGCCAGGAAGCGGTGGATTATTTATTCAAGACACACGCTTCGCAGACTTTTACTACAACAGCTTCAACATTCAAGCACCTAACACATATTCAGTGGTTTGTGCACAAATTTCGAACGGAGGAACTGGTTTAAAAATCCAGAACAATATTTTTTCCGTTTCACCAAATGGAACAATTCTCAACAACCTTTCTGGTGAATCAGTGCTGGAACAATATAGCCACAACAACCTCTACAATGGATTGCCAGTGCTCGATCTTCCACCTAATTCGGTGAGCTTGAACCCTGGATTTGTTTCAGATAGAGACCTTCACCTGCTTCCTGCGAACCTCAACAACATCGGAACGCCTGTTTCCATCACTACCGATATCGACGGGCAACCACGCAGTACCACAACGCCCGATATTGGAGCCGATGAGTTCACACCTGTCAATCTCTCCGCAGGAATTGCGTCTTTGATTAATCCATCTGCCGATTCGGTGTATTGCGATCAACTTCCACTTGCCATCAAGTTGGTGAATTCTGGCTTGGTGCCGCTCACTTCAGTAGAAATTCAATCGGGTGTGAATGGTGTTTACACAACTTTAAATTGGACAGGCAATTTGCTATCTGGCCAACAAGTAACAGTTCCACTGGGAAATTTTCCACTCCTCGACTATCAAAGCAATTATGTAGAAGTGCAATTGAATTCGCCTAACGGCGGAACCGATCTTTTCAACACGGATGATTATTCGATTTACACCGACCTCTATACTGGATTGAATGGAACCTATACCATCGGAGGTGTGAATCCGACTTTCAGTTCTTTTTCAACCGCGATGCTCAACCTGAAAAATGGCGGTATCTGTGGAAATGTAACCTTGAAAATCCGCAATGGAGATTACTTCGAACGCATCTTTATGGATCCAATTAAAGGGTCATCTGAAAATGCTTGGATATGGTTCGAAGGCGAAAGTGGCGACAGTTCACTGGTTGAATTGATCTCTTCGGGTTCAGCAGATTTCCCTTCAACCGTGAGGTTAAATGGCGCCAGCTTCATCGGATTTAAGCACATGTCGTTTGTGCAAAATGCCAGTGTGAACAATTACACGCCTTTGCACATCACCTACGGAAGAGATATCACGCTAGAAAACTGCGAAACCAGAGCTTACACTTCCAGTACTTCATCATCAAGCGATCACTCTTTGGTTGCCTTCATCGATTCGAATTTAACCATCCGTGCATGCAGAATTACAGGAGGTTCAATCATTGCTTGCAACTTAGTTGGAACAGGTCCCATGAAATACAACCTGATTATAGAGAATAGTCAGATTATCGGTGGCGATGCATTAGATGCTAGAAACTGGACCAACGTGAGCATTCGAAACAACTTCATCACCGGCGGAGGCGGAAATACCAATTACGCATTCTACGGTTTGGGATTGAATAAATTCGACATCAGCAACAATTATATTTCTGCAAACGGCGCCCAAGGATCATCGGCACTTTACCTCATCAACAATGGCGGTGGAAGTGGCGGAGTTAGAAATAAAATCGTAAACAATTCATTGAACACAAGTTTGGGAGTCGATGTGATTGCCGTGGGAATGTGTCTGCGAGTGATCAGTACCAACAACACCGATATCTGGCACAATTCGGTTCGCCACAATTCGCTCGATACCGACAATTTCGCCTTTAACTTATCCAACAGCTCAGGGCTGGATATTCGCAACAACATTTTCGCCAATACTGGAACCGGGATTGCCCTTGCCTACGGAGGCATATCCAACAGCGTTTGCGATTACAATATTTACCACACCAATGGAACAGTGCTCATTGGCGGAACCAACGACCTCGCTTACATTCAAAGCATAACTGGTGGAGACCAGAACTCGATTGTTGCCGATCCGATGTACATGGGAATCGCTCCAGATATTTTGCAAATTGGGAATCCACTGCTCGAAAATCTAGGCACCGATTTAGGCATCACGACCGACATCAGAGGCTTCGCACGCACATTTCCTAATCCCGACATGGGCGCCTTCGAAAGTGCATCTGCACCCAATGTAGACTTAGGAGATGATATTTCAGCCTGCGGATCGGTGTTGATCAATGGCATGGTTCCCGGAACCGACAGCTACAGTTGGAATGTTGGTGGAAATTCATCGAGTTTATTGATCACCCAATCGGGCACCTACATCCTTACTGCAACCAACGAAATCGGCAGCGATAGCGACACCTTGGAAGTTGAAATCTTGCCTCTGCCAACTGCGAATGCTGGTCAAAATCAGCAAGTTTGTGCAGGCGAAGAAATTCAGCTCAGTGGTTCAGGATCTGGAACTTGCACTTGGATTTCTCCAACAGGATCCGAGTTTGCCAATACTTGTGATGCTTCAATTGTGCTTTCACAAAGTGGAGATCTTATTCTACAAACTACGGCTGCCAATGGTTGTGAAGCTTTCGATACACTCAACGTAACCATCGATGCATTGCCAATTGTGCCACAAATTACTATCGATGGCGTTTATTTGGTCGCGTCCGCGGATGGAGAACTGCAGTGGTACCAAGATGATCAACCGATCGATGGAGAAACAGGCGACAGTTTAGCCATCCCCGGAAACGGGAATTATTCGGTGGAAGTAACCAATAACCAAGGCTGTGTATCGATCTCGGAGATTATTGAGGTGAATGTTACCAGCAGCAATTCTACTTTGGAAGGAAAGCAGATCAATGTGTTTCCAATTCCTTTTTCAGATGAATTTTGGGTTTCTAGCGCTGAACTAATAGGCAAAAACTACCAAATGATTGACGGAACTGGCAGGGTTGTTTTAAGTGGAAGATTCGAGTCTGATCAATCCGGAATTAAAACAAACACATTAAAATCCGGCATTTACATGCTGATTCCTGAAGGTCACCGAATGGTTCGTTTGTTAAAGGTTGATTAACGCTGAACCACTTTCGATCGATCAAGGAGGATTTTTTTCGGTTCGCCCGTCGGGCCTTGGATAATAAGCTCGTTTGCCATTTCAGCGCCCAATAATTCGGTGATTTTCCGCTTGATTCTTGAGATTTTCTCACTTGCAGAATTGGAGTTTGGATCAATCAATTCGTTGATGCGTGAATTGATATTTTCCAATGATCCTGTAATGTCATTTTGGTTGTAAAGTCGGTAAATTTCGTCGCGGTGATCTTGTAAAAAACTCAATTGAACACCTTCTGGGTGATTTAGGAAAAATCGATACAAGGTAATTTCGAGAGGATTGAGTCCGAAGCTAAAAAAACCAATATCGTTCACCCCGACATCTCGTAAATTCTCTGAAATCCAAATACCTGGCGCTTGTCGTGTAATCTCGAATCTTTCTTTGAATAAAATAGCCGATCGAATGCCCTCCATTATACGGAGCGTTTGAGCAGTAAGTAAATTGGGAACATGGCGTTCGAGCATCAATTGCTGGCAATCGGAGCAAATGTCGGCTGTACGCATTTTGATGCTGATGTCTTTCTTCCGCTGACAAAAATCCAGCATGCAGCCAATTGGTCGAATATGGCGAGCACGTTCATATTCGCTGAAATCGAAAAACATGTAGCTTTTCACCACCATAGTAGCAAGCTGATAAGCGACAGGATACAGATTGTCCGACATGGTGAAATACTCCCACTGGTTCATCTGAATGAAATAATTCTTCCTGCCAGCAACTTTATCGGCAGCAGAAAACCAATTGAGGTTATTTCGGATAGAGGTTAGCAGGAAAACATGGTCCTCGTCGGGTATGTTTTCCTGCGCTCTATAAATATTGCAGACCTCAAAAAAATCGGGGAAAGTATGTTCTTCATTTGTTGCCCATTTCTTTTCGTTCACCGGCTGAAAAAACATCGAATATTTTGTGCTTGGAATACTGCTATATTCAGCATGAACCATTGGTTCATTTCTACCAAGCTGAATATTGAAATCACTTCCAAAGAACTGCATCAGGCCTGGGAAGGTTGCTAAATAATCGACAACCCTTTTACTGCTAACTTTAGTAACATCAGCACTTCTAATAATATGAATTCGAATATTCGACACAGGTCTTATTAAATTGAATCATCAAAATTAAACACATCTTTCAAACTTTCGCCTTTCGACTTCTTTTCGAAAAAACTTTGGGTTTTATAGTTAATTTCATCGAAAACTTGGCTCGTTTTAGACTTTTCATACATATACACATGATTGCGCTGCATGTTTAGTTTTGATCCGATCGACTCAAATGCATCTACTTCTGCACCAAGAAGTGTGAATGTCCATTTTTCGGTAGCGCGCAGTTTATCCATTATTTCTGCAATCTGCTGAAATGTGTAAAGATGGGATGCGTTTTCCTCACCGTCGGTAAGCATAATCACAATGGCGTCGTCTTGCGGCTTCATGCGTTGTTGAAGCTGATGAATACCAATTCCGATGGCGTCCATCAATGCTGTTCCTCCGCCAGGGTTTTCAGTTAATGCTAGATTCAATGCTAAATTTTTACCATCGATATTGGTAAAGCCATGTGTCGGTTTGTTGCTAAAATAAATCAAGGAAGCCTTAACCTGGTGTTCAACATTTTCTTTGCTGTACTTTTCGATTTGCAAGAATTGTGTTCTTAAGGCAGAAATCGTTTCGTCCCAGCAAGTGGCCATACTTCCGCTTTTGTCGAGTATAAATAGGTAATGTGTAGTTGAGAGTTTCATAAGTTGTTTGAATTTTGTTCGACAAAAGTGCTTCCCTTTGCAAGAATGCCCAAGCAAAACAAGCTTGCAACGAAATGTCAACACCTGCTATTTATATGATTTTCAGCGCAGTGCACTATCCAGCGCTAGTTGCAGAAAAAGGAAGAATTTGCTTGAAAGAAGCAAGATTGCAGCACAATTCAAGATAGAAGACGAATTAAAATGTTTCCCAATAAAGAAACTATTATCTTTGTTAAAACGTTTCACAAGTGCAGACTCCAAAATTTAACGTTGAGTTTTTAGAAGAAGCTTCGGAGTTTCTTGACGGCCTTGACGAGAAAGTAAGAGAAAAAATTATTTACAACGTAACAAAGGCGAGATTTTCGAGCGACAAAGAACTTTTCAAAAAACTGGTCGATGAAATTTGGGAGTTTCGAACACTTTTTAATAAGACACATTACAGACTATTTGCCTTTTGGGACAAATCAGAAAAAACAGAAACCGTTGTTATTTCAACACACGGACTGATTAAGAAAACTGATAAAACACCACAGAGCGACTTAGATAAAGCTGAACGATTAAGAAAAAAATATTTTGAACTTAAAAGCATGAGAAAATGAAAAAGCAAGGATTAATAACTTTCAGCTTAGAAGAGATTACCGACAAACACATCGGCAAGAGCGGCTCACCAAAGCGAGAAGCTTTTGAGAGCGAATTACGACTTGATCTACTTGGTGAAGCAATAAGACAAGCAAGGATTGAGCGCAACATGACGCAAGAAGAACTTGGAAAACTTGTGGGCGTTCAAAAAGCACAAATTTCAAAACTTGAAAACAGTTTGACTGACGCGAGATTTGAAACCATTTTAAAGGTATTTAAAGCACTTAACGCAAAGATTAATTTCAACGTTGAATTACTTAATCAAGATGTGAAACTTGCTTGATAGTAAGAAGAAAACAAACTGCCTAGCACCTATTTGATCGCGACAACGATTCCTTAATCAATTAGATCATTTATTCGGGAAAGTTTGGCTCAGATACTCTGACGCTCTATCTAAATGAAGATCCATATTAATAGATCTATTTAACTATACTTTGGATTTAACAGCAAACAAAAAACGCAGCCCTTGTGAGACTGCGTTGGAAAAGTTAAACCGAAAAATTGATCAGTATTCGTCTTCGTTGAAGAAAAAGTCTTCTTTGGTTGGGTAGTCGGGCCAGATTTCGTCGATGCTTTCATACACTTCACCTTCATCTTCAATTTCTTGAAGATTTTCAATCACTTCCAACGGTGCGCCGGAGCGAATGGCAAAGTCGATCAGTTCATCCTTGGTTGCTGGCCAAGGTGCATCTTCGAGATACGAGGCAAGTTCCAGTGTCCAGTACATAGCCTTAGTTTTTAATTTTATTTGTTAACGGTGAATGTTTCCTCTTTGTTGAGTATACATTCATTTTTCCGCAAAAATAGAAAAGCATCGATAGCTTTTACCACTTAACGATTATTTTACCTACTTGGTTTCCAAGGGATTTCGATTGCACCAGTGTCGAAAGTGATTTTTCGAGACAATACAAAGAGGAAATCCGACAGTCGGTTCAGATATTTGAGGATCAAAGGATTAACTTCTGCCTCTTCTGACAGGTGAACTGCAAGCCTTTCTGCCCTTCGGCAAACACATCGAGCAACATGGCAAGTCGACACTGCTTGATGCCCACCAGGCAGTACAAAATTCCGCATTTCTGGAAGCACTTCATTCATTAAATCGATAGAAGTTTCGAGGTAATCAACTTCTTCTTCATGCACTTCGGGAAGTTTAATGTCATGCTTCCCAGGTTCGGTTGCCAGATGCGACCCAATGGTAAATAGTTGTTCTTGAATTCTGATGATCAGCTTCACTTGATCCTCATCGTTCAAATGGTCGCGCAGCAAACCGAGGAAGGAATTCAATTCATCAACCGTTCCGTAGGTTTCGATCCTTAAATGGTGCTTCGGAACGCGCGAACCGCCCAAAAGGGAAGTTTGTCCTTCGTCACCGGTTTTGGTGTAAATTTTCATTGATCAGATTTATTCTGCCGTTTCGGCTTTCTGGTAAACACGGATGTTCTTATTAAGTTCATCCGATTCAATAACACCATCCCGCAAGCGGATAATTCGGTGAGCATGTTGAGCAATATCTTCTTCGTGGGTAACTATAATAATTGTATTCCCTTTGTTGTGGATATCGTGCAGCAAGCCCATGATCTCGATCGATGTTTTGGTATCGAGGTTTCCTGTGGGTTCATCGGCCAATAAAATCGATGGGTTATTCACCAAAGCACGAGCAATGGCCACACGCTGACGCTGACCTCCAGAGAGTTCGTTCGGCTTGTGGGTCATGCGATCGGATAAACCAACTTGACCAAGTGCTTTCTTGGCTTGATCCTCGCGCTCGTGAGATTTCATTCCTGCATAGATCAGTGGCAAAATCACGTTGTCGAGCGCCGTCGAACGCGGCAACAAGTTGAATGTTTGAAAGATAAATCCGATTTCTTTGTTGCGGATATCGGCTAGTTCATTGTCGGATAAGCGGGCTACTTCGAGATTATTCAGATAATATTCGCCACTGGTTGGAGTGTCGAGGCAACCTAAAATATTCATCAAGGTCGATTTTCCACTTCCTGAAGGGCCCATCAGCGCCACATATTCGCCGCGCTTCACGGTTAAATCGATGGATTTCAGCACCTGAATGGTTTCGGAACCCAATTTAAAATTCCGCACCAATTTGCGGATATCGATTACTGTTTGTGCTTCAGCCATAATGAATCAAACGTACGCTAAAAACAAATGTTGTCAAATGCCAATGAAGCTCGAACGAAGAATAAAATGCTGCTTCACTTGACCTTTTCTAAAAAAGACCATCCCAACGCGAAAGAAATCTATCGTTTGCTGTACTTCCGCGTGTTGCTTAATCTCTTTCCATGCGCGTTCCATTTCAGCACTCCAATGAATATCATCGAAAATCAAAATGGTATCCTCAGAAACATGCGGCAACAACCACTCGAAGTAGCGCATTGTAGCGGCATAGGTGTGGTTTCCATCCACGACAATGAATTGTGGTGATGGGTTTTTCTTCAAAACATCCGGCAAAGTGACATCAAAAAGACCTTCCACAAGTTCGATGTTCAAATGCTTCCGTTTTTCGAATTGTTCCCTGGCAACTGCGGCTATCGCCGGATCTCCTTCCAGTGTAATGACACGTGCGCTTGGATGGGCTTCAGCTAGATACAAAGTGCACAAGCCAACACCTGTTCCAATCTCAAGAATCGTTTCGGGTTTGAAGTGCGCCACAAGCTTGAAATAAATCTGGCACCAGTGGTCGGTTGCCAAAGTTCTTCGGGCAATTTCACCCAATGGAAGCGGCTTCGGTTTTAATTGCGCTCCGATGCCAATCCGTTCGATTATGCGTTGATCGGCCAACAAACGAGTACGAAGTTTCTCCAATTCCGCAAATGCATAAAAACGGTCGTTCGATCTGATCAGATCCTCATACATCCGAAAAACGAATGGTGAATGCACACGGTGCAGCCCTTTTGACTTAAAGAAGAATCGAATAAACGCCTGCGCCCGGAATAGGAAATTCATGGCCGCAAGGTAAGGCGCTCAAGGAATTGTGAAAAGGTGAAAAACTCTTCATTGCAAAAAGCATCCATCAACCAGCAACCTCGGTCTTCAGTCCGAGGCTACAAAACCATTTTTTGCAACAAAACCACCATCGACTGTGTAGGAATAAAAACAAGAAAAAATCAACAAATACGAAGCTTTCGATTTATTTCAAACTAACTTGACCGAGTAAGAATTAGATGTTTCTGATGATGTACATTGATAGGGTTATTGCATTTTTGTAATGTCAAAAAACTCAAGAACAATGAAAAAACTACTCTTCTTATTTAGCTTGCTATTTAGTGCATTGGGGATGCATGCGCAAGCGAGTCCCAACGATCTGCTGATTGTTGGATATGTTAATTCAAGTTCAATCAATCCATCGGGAGTGCCAAGCTGGCCGGTGTTTTATTCGCCAGATAATGGGGCAACCTTTAATCAAGTGCTTACTGACGCTTCAGGATTCTACAGCTTTAACATTACGAATGGCAGCCTAATTGGGCCTAATCGCGAGTTTATCGTTTTTACTCAATCTTGCGACCTATCGAATACTTTCTTAGATACCGTATCAAACAATCAGGGAACTGTTGATTCGGCATTTGTAAACTTTAACATCAATTGCGGTGGAAATCAAAACTGTGAGGCTCCGATTTATTCTTTTGTGAGTGCGAGTGCACAATTCCAGTTTTCAACCGTAGATGCTCCGGGGTTAATTGCATCTTACAGTTGGACAATCGACGCATTCGATCAAAATGGACAAACTATCGGTTCTTCACAAACATCCACGCAACCGTCGGCTTGGTACAATACTAATCCTTCAAATGTTCCAGCCTATCTTTCAGTTTGCTTAACACTCAGCTATGTCGACAGCTGTGTAGCGAGCTTCTGCGACAATTTTTATTACTGCAATGCAGAGTTTGATGCAGCGGTGTTTTCCGATAATCAAATCTCAATCACCGCTTTGTCACCAGACATCACGTCTACCAATTTCAATTGGTCGGTGAATGGCATAGCTTATCCTGGCGCTACAGGAACGTTAAACTTTCAAGGTGATCCAAATGAAAATTATCTGGTTTGTTTAAATATCTCTAGCCCATTGGGATGCTCCGCTACTTGGTGCGATACTATCACGGTTAACAATCAAATAGACACTTGTCAGGCTGGATTTTCATACGTTTTAAGTCCACTCGTTCCTGACATAGGTTATCCAGTTCAATTCTACACTACTTACGCCGGATCTGAAATAGGTGTTGAGCACCTTTGGGATTTCTCAAACGGGTTTACCAGCAGTGCTGCAAATTTATCAACGACTCTTCTGCAAGGCACTGGTCCGATTACAGTTTGCCATACTGTAATTAATTACAACACCAACTGTACAAACACTTATTGCCAAACGATCACACTTCCCGATACAATCAATAACAATTGCAGTTTCGGAATTGATCAAACCATTTTGCCTAATGGTTTCATTACTTACAATATTACCTCATCAGATACAGTTACCCAATATTCTTGGGTGGCTAATGCCTTCGATGTAAATGGCACTCCGCTTTTAACTGTTTCGAATGCATTCTCGCCTATAATCACTATTCCTGCAAACAGTTTTTATCACCTGATTGAAGTTTGCGCAACGGTAACATTTGCGGGAGGCTGCCAAACGCAGATTTGCGATGTATTTTATCTAAATGGAGATACTACATCCAACACTTGCGATGCTGCTTTCACTTATTCAGCTGATGGAAATATCTTAAGCCTTGTTCCAAATTCATTCAACCCAGGTTTTGCAAATGCACAATGGTACATTGGCAACTTAATCGTTGATCAAATTGATCCAGTAGTTTATTTGCCTGTTGGAACTTACGATGTTTGCTTGTTTGTGTGGGATGGATTTGGTTGCCAAGATTATAGCTGCCAAACGATTACCATCAATGGCGATTCGACATATAGTTATTGTGAAGCATACTTCAATTACACCTTCTCAGATGCTGATTTAACAGTAAACTTCGAAAATTGGAGCTTCAGTGCAGGCGATCCAAATACTGTAACTTATAGCTGGGATTTTGGCGACAACACAGTGTCGAATGAAGTAAATCCAATTCATACTTACCCTGCTTCTGGTTGGTATGTAGCAAGCTTAACCATTAACCAAGGAGGCTGCAGCCACACTTACTCAAACTACATTTGGGTTGGCAATTCAAATACCGACTGTAGCGCTTCATTCTACAATCAAAGTTTATCGTTCACTGCACCTTACGTTTACCAGTTTGTGTCTAATCAAACAGGCTTCAGTCAAGAGTATAACCACTATTGGACTTTCTCCGATGGACAAATTTCCTTCGATGCAAATCCAATCATGGTCTTCTCAACTCCAGGCAATTACACAGCTTGCCACTATGTGCAAAATTCAGTTCCTGGCAACGTGTGCAGCGATTCGTTGTGCATGTCGTTCGAAATTTATGGAGTTGATTCTTTAGGCTGTTCGGCTTTCTTTACCTATTCGAACGAAGCTGCTCAACCGGGCTACATCACCTTCGCTCCTTACATAGCAGATGCTTCGTACAGTTATGAGTGGCAAATTGGTGGACAGATTTTCACCGAAATGAACCCTAGTTATTTGTTCACTGCAGAAGGGTATCACGATGTTTGTCTCACCGTTTACGGTGCAAATGGTTGCTTCGACAGCTATTGCACGAGCGTTTACAATGCAGGTACAGGAGTAAGTTTATTGAATATTTGGGGGAACGTATTCGCTGGGGCAAACATCGCCGATGTGGGTATCGCGTATTTGGTTGAAGCCGATACAACTTCGGGCTCGATGCAAACACTCATGGAAGCTCCAATTGTAGGAGGTTCTTACTATTTCGCAAATATCCCAGAAGGCACTTACTACATTAGAGCAGAATTATCAAACGGTTCGTTGTATTACAACAATTATGTTCCAACTTATTTCGGATCTCAATACTATTGGGAATTGGCTGAGCCAATCAACCTAACTGCTGCATCTGTAAGCCCTTATGGCTATACTATCGCATTGATTTACGCTGGAAACAGTGGTGGCCCAGGAGGAATTGGTGGAATGGTGGATGAAGGTCCGATTCGTTTAATGTCGCCTGAAGCATCAGGTTTGGCAGAAGGTCCAGTGTCAGGTGCGAACGTAGTGGTTACCGACTTGTATGGAAATCCTCAACGTTGGACCAAATCGAACTCCAATGGCGGTTTCTCAATCGGGAATCTTGATTATGGAACTTATCGCCTCATGGCGGATGTCGCAGGAATCCCTTGTGTTCCTGTAGAGTTCACGATCGCTCCAGGCTTCGAAAACTTCGATATCATGTTGGTGCTTGGTGATGGTGTAACCAGCGTTGCCAATCCAATCGCATCTGAATTCATCACCGATGTTTTCCCGAATCCAGCCAAAGAATTAGGAAGCATCCGCTTGAACAAGCTCAGTGCAGGTGAAATTCAACTCGATATCATCAACCTCGCAGGACAAACCATTGTGAGTAAAAAAGAAAATGTGAGTGCCGGATTGCAAAACCTTGAACTTCCAGTTTCTGGATTAGCAAACGGATCTTATTTAGTAAACATCACCGATGCGGCGGGCAACCGAATTGGTGTGAAAAGGTTCAATATTGCTCATTAACAAGGACGCTTAACCAACAAGCGTCCACAGATTCCGGGGCTACTCTCTTCACCGAAGAATCTGAATATTGGTTGGTACAATTGGGGAAAACCCGGGGTCGGCTCCGTCAACAGGCTGGCACCGGGTTCTTCTTTTTAACCAATTGACCACCAACAATAACATGGTTAAAACAGTTGAAAACTCAGGGATTTTGCCCATATTTGTTGCACCAAAATCAAAACATGAAAAAACTATTACTCTCTTTATTCTTGGCGCTTTTGACTACCCTACAAGTTATCGCGTCTAATGACCTACTGATTACTGGACAAATTACTTCCATCTCAAATGGAGTAAGCACTGCCGTAGATGGACAAATAGTAAATTTCACTTACACAGGAACCTCTGGCACAGAAACATGGTCGGCTACTACTGGCATAAATGGTTTCTACGAAATTTCATTGGTTGGCATGAGTGTAACAGGTCCAAATCGCTTGGTGATTGTTTCTACTCCAGGTTGCAATGGTGCTCTATTGATGGACACCGTTAGCAACAACCAAGGCACGGTCGACCAAGCAGTCGTGAACTTTGTATCATGCGAAACCGTTTCGAACAACTGTGAAGCATTTTTCAGTTATTCAATTGCAGCAACCAACGACCAAATTGTAGTTTTTGAAAATGAAAGCTATGGTGCGGCATTGAGTTCAGTTTGGAGCATCAATGGTGTGAATTTCTCTGAAGACGAAAGCCCTGAATACCTTTTCGCGCCGGGCACTTATGAAGTGTGCTTGCATGTGGTTTCTGGAACAATGGATCCTATCGGCTGCGAAGACACTTATTGTACGGCCATCGTAATTGAAGGAGAACCTGCCGGCTGCGAGGCATCTTTCAACGCGAACGTTTCTCAAGCCAATCCGTTACGCATGTTGTATTTCAACACAAGCTCAACAAGTGCTTCTGGAACAACCACATACACGTGGGATCTTGGTGATGGCTCAACAGCAAACACCAACAATGTTGAGCATACATATTCCGAAGCAGGCTACTATTCAGTTTGCTTGATTATGCAAAACGATCTTTGCAGCGATACAATCTGCCAAGAAGTTCTTGTTCCAGGTCAAACTACAGAAGGATTCCTAGTAGCTGGTTCAATCATTATCAACGGCATGGCAGCAGATGATGCCAAAGTGAAATTGTACTCAGTAGATGCAACATCGGGCGCTACAGAACTTTATGCGCAAACCGAAGTGGATTCTTTGGGCAGATATGCATTTTTGAATGTTCCTGCCGGTGCTTATTACATCAAAGCCAATTTAACTGAATTCTCTAGCTACTTCAGCCAGTTTGCTCCAACCTATTTTGGGAATGTGTTGTACTGGGAAAATGCCACATTGGTTGAAGTTGTATCCAACCAAGACAACTACAACATTGCCATGTTAGCCGCAGAAAACAACGGTGGCCCAGGAACAGTTGATGGAAATATTGACGAAGGTCCGGGACGATTGATGAACCCTGAATTGTTTTCTTCAGCAACTGGTCCAGCGGCCAATGTACATGTTTTGGTTACGAATCTTGCTGGAGCTGCACAACGTTGGACAAACTCCGATGCCAATGGCAATTTCTCCATCAACAATCTTGATTACGGAGATTACTTACTTTTTGCCGATGTAGCAGGAATTGTTTCAATCCCGCTGGCATTTACAATTTCGCCTGAAACACCAAATGCAACAGTGATGTTTGTGTTAGGTGATTTAATTACTTCCGTTTCTTCAAGTGCTTCCGAAAACTTGGCGATTTTTCCAAATCCTGCTAGCAACTTGATTCAAATCAATGTAAAGAATAGCGATGCACAAAAGTTAAGTTTGATTAGTGCAACCGGAAGTTTGGTGCTTCAGCAAAATGTGGTTGGAACTCAAAATCAACTTGATCTTTCTTCGGTTGCTGCTGGTTCTTACTTCTTGGTGGTTGAAAACGCACAAGGCGTTCGTACTTCTGCTAAACTATTGAACGTAATCAAGTAATTTAATTTTACTGCACAGATCCCGGGTTAGAAATCATTCTGATCCGGGATTTTTTTATGATGGCTGCAGATTGAAATTGAGTTTTTACCTTTAGCCCAATGAAACCTATACGCCTTTTTGGCCTTTCGCTATTTTCCGGAATTTTATTGGCATTCTCTTGGCCTGCGATTGGTTTTTCATACCTCATTTTCTTGGCTTGGATTCCTTTGCTATTGCTCGCAGAGGCTTTCATGATAAGCCGTAAAAACTACGTAGCTCTTAAGGTTTACAGTTATTCGTTCCTCACTTTTCTCATTTGGAACGTTGGTGCAACTTGGTGGATCGTGAATGCTTCGTTCGAAGGCGCTTTGATGGCATTTTTAGCCAATTCGGCATTGATGGCTGGAGTGTTTACCTTGGTTTTCAACCTCCGAAAACGATTTCAGATCAACCGTTCAATTTGGTTACTCCTACCCTTTTGGCTTGCAGGCGAATACCTTCACCACGATTGGGATTTAAGTTGGCCTTGGCTCACTTTAGGAAATGTGTTCGCTGGCGATATACAACTGATTCAATGGTACGAATTCACCGGAACTGGCGGTGGTTCGTTGTGGATTTTAACCATCAATATCTTGCTTCTGCAACTCTATCGTGCTTGGACACAAAAACAAGCATTGAAGCAGGATGTTAGAACCATCGCATTTGCACTCATGTTGCCTGCATTGGTTTCATTAGCAATGTACTTTTCATGGGAAGCCAAAGGAAAATCGATCCAAATAGCTGTAATCCAGCCGAATGTCGATCCTTACAACATGAAATTTAACCAAGCGACCTTGGGCGATCAATTGGATAAAATGCTCCAATTGGCTGCTTCAGTTTGTGATTCTTCCACAGCTTGGTTGATAGGCCCTGAAACAGCATTGGCGAGGTCAATTGATGAAAGTCAACTCGAAGAAAGTGTTCGAATCCAAAAAATCAGAACCTTCCAAGCCAGCTACCCAAAACTGAACATCCTCATCGGAGCTGAAACGCATCGTGTTTACGAACCGGGCGAAAATTTTCCATCAACAGCTAGAAAATCCCCCGACGGGGAAATTAGATACGATGTTTATAACACAGCATTGAACATCCAACGCTCTATAGCGATTTACCACAAATCGAAGCTCGTTCCAGGAGTTGAACAAATGCCTTTCCCATGGCTTTTCAAATACATTGAAGATTATGCGATAGACCTTGGTGGAAGTTCTGGAACACTCGGTAAACAAGACGAAAGAACAGTTTTCAGATCGAAAGACAAAAGTTCAAACCCCGCTCCTGCAATTTGTTACGAATCGGTTTTTGGTGATTTCATGACAGAATATGTGCGTAATGGTGCCGATTTCATTGCCATTATCACCAACGACGGCTGGTGGGGAAATACGCCTGGGCACAAACAGCACTTGATGTATGCTTCGCTGCGTGCTATCGAAAATCGCCGCGATATTGCACGATCTGCAAACACAGGTATCAGCTGTTTTGTAAACCAACGTGGTGAGATTCTTCAAGCACAACCTTATTGGCAAGAAGGCGCGATTAAAGGCAATATGCACCTCAACACTGGCAAGACCTTGTTCACCATAACAGGCGATTTGATCGGAAAAACATCCGTTCTCATAGCGCTTCTGGTTTGGATTTGGGGAATTGTGAACCGTTTCAGAAAGAGGAAGCCGAAAGCGCTCTAAAATCATTCAAGCGAAGTGCTTGGGCAAAACATTACTGTAAAATCTGCTATCTTGAGCCCGATTTTAAGAACGCCCAATGAAGAAATTTCTTTCCATTTCGCTTTTGCTTTTTGTGCATGTTTTATCTGCCCAAACACCACTTACTATTGATAAACTTTGGTCGCTTGGCCGTGTAAGCCCAGTGGGAATTACAAAAGATGGGCAATCGCTTGTCTATAAAGTGAGTCGCACCAATGTAAAAACCGGAAAAAATGCTTCTGAAATTTTCACGGTTTCCCTCAAAGGTGGTGAAGCGGTGAAGCTCGATTCGGTTGGAAGCCTCGTTGCCGATCGCATGATTAGCGCCGATGGGAAATACAAAATCGGACACCAAAGTGTGAAACTCGATACTGTTTTAGGTAAAGAAATATACCCAGAAGCGAGCAGCACTTCGGCTCAAGTGTACGACGATTTGCACCATCGCCATTGGGATTCTTGGGAAGATGGAGAATACAACCACGTTTTCTTGTACAACTTAGTGAATGGCAAAGCTGATGCAGGCAAAGACCTGATGCCAAAGGAGAAATACGATACACCAACCATGCCGATGGGCGATGAATCTGACTACACATGGAGTGCCGATGGGAAAACCATTGTTTACGTGTGCAAGAAGAAATTCGGAACTGATTATGTGTTGAGTACCAACACCGATTTGTATTCATACGATGTTGCATCAGGCTCTACAACCAACCTCACGCAAGGCATGATGGGTTACGATACAGATCCTGCTTTTTCTGCAAACAACGATTTGGCTTGGTTGAGCATGGCGCGCGATGGTTACGAAGCCGACAAAAACGACATTTACGTAAAAGGTAAAAATGGCATCATTAATCTCACTGCAAAGTGGGACGGAACGGTGAAATCTTTCCGTTGGTCGGCTGATGGGAAAAAGATCTACTTCATTGCTGCAGTTGGAGGCACAAACCAATTGCTAGAAGTTGATTATCCGGGATTAACCAAGAAGATGCCTGTGGTTTCTCCACTGGCCAGTGGGATGTTCGATTTGAACGACATTGTAGGTCAAGCCGAAGATCTTTTGGTTTTGTCGAGAACCGATATGAACCACGCCACAGAGCTTTACACATTTAGTTTGAAGACTAAAGCATTGGTTCAACTAACAAAAGTGAACGATGAGGCCTACAAATCGGTGGCGATGAGCAAAACAGAGAAGCGCATGGTAACCACCACCGATGGAAAACAGATGTTGGTTTGGTTGGTTTATCCTCCTGATTTTGACCCAACCAAAAAATATCCAACCCTACTTTATTGCCAAGGTGGTCCACAATCTTCGCTCACCCAGTTTTATTCTTTCCGCTGGAACTTCCAATTGATGGCTGCCAATGGATACATCGTTGTTGCTCCAAACCGTCGCGGAATGCCAGGTCACGGTGTTGAATGGAACGAAGCGATTAGTAAAGATTGGGGCGGACAAGTAATGCGAGATTACCTCAGTGCCATCGACGATGTTTCGAAAGAATCTTATGTCGACAAATCAAGATTAGGCTGTATCGGCGCCAGTTATGGCGGATATTCGGTGTTCAATTTGGCAGGAATCCACAACAAACGCTTCAAGTCTTTTATTGCACATGCTGGAGTGTTTGATTTGAGAAGTATGTACGGAACTACTGAAGAAATCTTCTTCTGCAATTTCGATATGGGTGGCGCTTATTGGGAAAAAGACAATGCTGTAGCTCAGAAATCATACAACGAATTCAATCCTATTGATCGTGTTGGCAATTGGGACACGCCAATGTTGGTCATTCACGGAGGATTGGACTACCGCGTTCCAGAATCTCAAGGATTTCAAGCTTACACAGCACTTCAATTGAGAGGCATCAAAAGCAGATTGTTGTATTTCCCAGATGAAAACCACTGGATTTTAAAACCGCACAACGCCTTGGTTTGGCAAAAAGAATTTTACCGTTGGTTAAAAGAAACCTTGTAATGAAAAACTTCCTGATTGCCTGCGGATTCGTTCTGACCTTTTTTATGTGCTTTAGATGCACAAATCCTTGCTACAACTTCCGATGGAGATTCCGTATTGCTAAAATCTGATGGCACTTGGGATTACCTCCGCGAGGCTGATCTTGCAGATGAGGTTTTACCTGTAAATCCAGATAAATATTCTACACCCAAGG
>CAMCXT010000038.1 GCA_945883545.1 Chitinophaga pinensis
CCTTCGAGTGTTGTAACGGTGGCGCAAATAATCTGATCGCTTCCCGCCAAAGCGGTTGATGGTTGCGCCTGAACGGTGATGGTCACATCGTCAGAAACGCTTCCACACGCACCGCCGGGAATCGTCCAGCGAAATATATTATTGCCAACTGAAAGTCCGGTGATATTGGTGTTTGATAATGAAGCATTTGTAAATGTTCCAGTTCCTGAAACAACGCTCCAGGATCCGCCAGTTGCAGCAAAGGCTGAAAGCACGGAATTAAATGTGCAGATCGTTTGATCCTGACCTGCATCAGGAGTAATAGGTGCGGCATCTACCGAAATGATTACTTGATCAGAACTGGACGAACATGTGCCGTTAGAGATCGTCCACTGGAAAATGTTGTTTCCTATAGAAAGGCCAGTAACTGTTGTGTTTGGATCGTTTGAATCTGTGAAGCTTCCACTTCCAGAAACCAACGACCAAATTCCGGATCCAACTGTTGGTGAATTCGCGGCCAGTACTGATGATGTGCTACAAATGCTTTGATCATCCCCGGCTAGGGCTGTTGTTGGATTCTCATCTACTGTGATAATTACTTCATCGAAAACCTCACCACATGATCCACTAGAAACGGTCCAACGAAACACATTGTTACCAACCGATAGTCCACTTACTTCTGATGAAGCATTGCTTGCATCGACAAATATGCCTGATCCAGAAACAATGCTCCAAATTCCGCTAGTGGCAGAAGTTGCGTTAAGTGTAGCTGATGATGAACAAGTGGTTTGGTCGTTTCCTGCATTAGGAGTTATTGGAGCAGCATCTACAGCAATCGTTACCTGAACTGAACTTGAAAAGCATACTCCATTAGAGATCGTCCACTGGAAAATGTTGTTTCCTATAGAAAGGCCAGTAACTGTTGTGTTTGGATCGTTTGAATCTGTGAAGCTTCCACTTCCAGAAACCAACGACCAAATACCGGATCCAACTGTAGGTGAATTTGCGGCCAGTGCTGATGATGTGCTACAAATGCTTTGATCATCCCCGGCTAGGGCTGTTGTTGGATTTTCATCTACTGTGATAATTACTTCGTCGAAAACCTCACCACATGATCCACCAGAAACGGTCCAACGAAACACATTGTTACCAACCGATAGTCCACTTACTTCTGATGAAGCATTGCTTGCATCAGCAAAGATGCCTGATCCAGAAACAATGCTCCAAATTCCGCCAGTGGCAGAAGTTGCGTTAAGTGTAGCTGATGATGAACAAGTGGTTTGGTCGTTTCCTGCATTAGGAGTTATTGGAGCAGCATCTACAGCAATCGTTACCTGAACTGAACTTGAAAAGCATACTCCATTGGAGATCGTCCACTGGAAAATGTTGTTTCCTATAGAAAGGCCAGTAACTGTTGTGTTTGGATCGTTTGAATCTGTGAAACTTCCACTTCCAGAAACCAACGACCAAATTCCGGATCCAACTGTTGGTGAATTTGCAGCCAGTGCTGATGATGTGCTACAAATGCTTTGATCATCCCCGGCTAGGGCTGTTGTTGGATTTTCATCTACTGTGATAATTACTTCGTCGAAAACCTCACCACATGATCCATCAGAAACGGTCCAACGAAACACATTGTTACCAACCGATAGTCCAATCACTTCTGATGAAGCATTGCTTGCATCAGCAAAGATGCCTGAACCAGAAAGGGTGCTCCAAATCCCTCCAGTGGCAGCAGTGGCGTTAAGTGTCGCTGATGATGAACACGTTGTTTGGTCGATTCCCGCTTCGGCGGTTGGAGCTGTTTCAACAATGATCAAGACATCGTCGGAAACTGTGGCGCAATAGGCATTTGAAATGGTCCAACGAAGGATGTTGTTTCCTGCCGAAAGTCCGCTCACAGAACTTGACGCACTGTTTTGATCAGAGAAAATTCCAGAACCTTCAATTACGGACCAAGTACCTGTTTCTCCCAGAATGGGTTCGTTGGCTAAAAGAACAGTAAACGATGTGCAGATGGTTTGTTCAACACCAGCTTCTGGTGCTGTAGGAGGTGCAATAATCTCAACAATTACTGTGTCGCTCGTGATAGGACAAATCAAGTTTGTTACTTTCCACTCAAAGGCATAGCTTCCTGGGATTGAGATAGAAAGCAGAGAATTTGAAAGCAGCGGACTACTTACATTTTCTGAGTGGCCAATCGATTGCCAAATGCCGCTCTCTAAAGGAAGTAAAGCTGATGCAGACATTGAAATCAAATCTCCCGCACAGGCCGAAAAATCTAATCCTGCGGAAGCAATTGGCGGTAAAAACCGAATAATCTCTAAGGTGTCGGATTCCAATAAAAGTGCTCCATCATAATATTCCCAAACGAGTTTATTCAATCCCGGACTTAGATTGCTCACTTGAGCTGAGGGGCTATTGGGCGAATCAACTAAGCCTGAACCTTCGAGAACGGTCCAGAGGCCAACAGCTAGTCCTGGATCGCTTCCTTGAATTAGAGCAAAATCAGCGCAAATCGCTTGGTCTTGACCAGCATCAGCAAGAAGCGCCTGAATTTCATAAGATGAAAATACAGATGCATGAACCGGGAGCGAAAAGCTCAGCAGTATCAGGTAAAAGAATCCTAATAGATAGCGCATAAATACAAGTGTGGAAATTAATCAAATTCCACGATTCTGATCTCGGTTCTTCGGTTTTCTTGGTGTTGCGCCTCTGTGCACTTTACACCGTTTCCACATTTGTTATTCAAACGGGTTTCTCCGTAGCCTTTTCCAGTGATTCTATCGGCCGGAATACCCTTGCCAATGATATACTGTGCTGCAGCAATGGCTCGCCCATCCGACAAGGTCAAGTTCGCTTCATCCGATCCTCGTGCATCAGTATGTGAGCCCATTTCGATCACCATACCTGGGTTTTCGAGCAACACATCGTAAACATAATCAAGTATTTTAGCGGCATCAGGTCGAATTTCGGTCTTGTTGAGGTCGTAGAAAATGCCTTCCAGAGCGATAATTCCACCTTCGGTAAGCTTCAGTAGCTTGAGGTTCTTCACCAAGTTTTTATCGCCCTTTGAAATTTTGAAACTAGCCTTGCTTTTTGAGGTGGCGAAGTACCCCACACGTGTTGTGCTTACCAACACATCGGTATTTTCTTTCAGCACAGTCTCGTACTCGCCTTTTTCGTCGGCCAGTAAGTCAACTTCTGTTTTGTCGGTTTTGTTGATCAAGCGAATTTTCGCGTTTGGAACCGGAGCTCCAGTTTGTTCATCGGTTGCAACAAATTTCACAAGAACGCCTTGCAGCGGAGCGATCCCAGTTCCCAATTTTACTGCAGCATCTTTTTCAAGATTGGTGCATGGAGCCTTCACTTTTTGCTTTGCATCTGGAAGACCTTTTTTCTTGGCAAGTACTTCGTATTCGTGACATGGATCTACGAAAAATCGGATGAGACCTTTTTCGTCAGTTTCGCCCAAGCCAACAGGCTTTTCGCCTGCGGTGATGTCGATCACTGAAACCAATGCACCAGCAATGTCTTTGTTGCTGTATTTGTCGAAAACGTTCACATAAAGTTTCGGGCGTTTGATCACCATTTGATAATCTCTAGAATCGTAAGCCTTGCAGCTTGTTTCTTGTTCTTTTACTGATTCGGGATAACCTTCGGCCGATGCTTTGATACTGTATTTTTTGCAAGGCGTCAACATCAGTTTTACCATACCAGAAGCATCTGCGGTGTAGCTTCCAACAGATTTTCCATCCAACATGACATCGACTTTCGCGCCCGAAATAGGCGTCATTTCATCTTGGTCTTTTACGGTGATGGTTGATGGCATCAGCGAATAGGTAAATCGATACACATCATCTCCTTCACCACCACCTTCGCGGTTCGAAGAGAAGTATCCAGATTTTCCATCTTCTTCAGAAATAAATCCGAAATCATCGAAGCTCGAATTGATGGGCGATCCAGCATTCACTGGAGTTACAAAAGCACCATTTTCCTTCCAAGATTTCATCACATCCAGGCCACCTAATCCGCCCCAGCCGTTTGATGCGAAGCAGAGCACTGAATCTTTCAAGAAGTAAGGGAACATTTCGTTTCCTTCGGAGTTCACGTTCGGACCTAAGTTCTGTGGTTTAGACCAAGAATTGCCATCCTTCATGGATACGTAAATGTCGGTCCCGCCTAAACCTCCCGGCATATCCGAAACAAAGTACATCGTTTTTCCGTCGCGGCTAAAAGCCGGATGACCGGTCGAGTACTCCGTATTGTTGTGCTCAAAAGGAACGGCTTCACTCCAATTGTTGTCTTTAAATTGGGTGAAGAAAATGTTCAGTTTGTTGATGTGATCGGCGCTTCGACTTACTTTCCCTTTGTAAAAGGAGTTTCTCGTAAACGCTAATGTATTGCCTGAGGCATTCCAACTCACTGGGCCCTCATGGTATTTGCTGTTGATTGTTCCCGGTAAGCGGGATGGAAGACCGGGTGTTGAATCATTGGTCATCGGAATGGTCCACAGATCTAACCAGCGGCGGTTGTTCCAAGGGAAAGCCGAAATAGTATAATCGTCAGAGAAACCATTGGAGGCAACGATGAGGAACTTTTGAGCGCCTTGGCTATACATCGCCGGACTAAAATCAGATCCTGTTGAATTGGTTTTGAGCTTTTCGATTCGGTAAGCATCAGACTCCGAAAACAAGTCGGAGATAGAATTCAAGCTTCCCAAGAACCGCGCACCACGCTTGTCGGCAGCCATCAACTCATCGTACTTTTTGAAATTCTTTTGAGCCTCTTCACGATTGCCGTTCATTTCAAGCGCCATGGCAAGGTGCAGATAATCCTGATTTTGTGCGATGCCAACTTCTATCACTCGCTTTATCCACTGTTCGGATTTTGAGGGGTTGTTGGTTTTCCAATAGGCATCGGCCAAATTGCGGATAACAGCCTTATTTTCAGGGTTCTTTTTAAGTAAATGTTCGTAGAGTTCGATCGCTTGAGAATATGCAAAATTCTCGTACAATCGGTTTGCCCGACGTTCGGTGGGAGTTTGTGCAAATGCTTGACCTGCATGCAGCAAAAGCAGCAACAGCAAAATCGAGAAGGAGCTGAAGGTTCTTTTTAACATATCGATCAGAAATAGCGAGGTGTGATTGTTTTGTTTTTGTTGAATCCGAATTCGTAACGGAGCATCAATTCATGTGAGCCACCAACACTTCCCGACAAGCCATTTACTGCCTGATCGAAAGCATAACCGAATCGAAGGTTTCTGGTGAGCTGAATTTCTGTCATCGCCACAAATGCACTAGAAGTTCGGTACGAAACACCAAAGCCAATCAAGTCGAGCCAATAGATGTTCGCGTTGATGTCGGCCTGAATGGGCGCACCCGCCACATTTTTGATCAAGAACGATGGTTTTAATCTGAAGGTTGGCGAGAGCTTGAAAACATAACCGGCAGTAAGGTTGTAGTGCGTTCTCAATCTAGCAACATAAGTGGTGTTAAACTGCTGGTCGCTGAGGATGTTGTTTTGCAAATGTGGAATGCTGAATCCAGCGTACCACTTGTCGGAATACCAGAAGATGCCGGTTCCGAAGTTTACATTCCAAATCGACAAGTTGCTTGAAAATGCATCATCGAATTGTTCATCTGGCGACAATTTAATCTCCGTGAGGTTGAGGTTAAAATTCCGCACACCTGCTTGAAGTCCGAACGAGAGTTTCGATTTCTTGAACTTCAGGTGATACGCATAAACACCCATAAAACCATTGGTTTGCATATCACCAATCCGGTCGTTGATGAAGCTAAAACCTAGACCCATGTTTTCTTTGTTGATCGGCCCGTGAAAGGTGAAAGTTCCGGTTTGTGGTGCACCAGGGAAATTCGCCCATTGACGCCGAAACAAGCCCGTTGCCTGCATTTGATCTAAAGAGCCTGCATACGCTGGGTTGATCGCCAGCGGGTTGAACATATACATGCTGTACATCGGATCCTGCTGAGCCATTGAGGCTAGAGGAATTCCAAGCAATATCAATATTATAAGTTTCTTCATGGTATTCAGAACCGTTGAATGAAAATAGCTTGTTATCTCCATAATGTTAGGTAGCCTTTGCGGGTTTCACTTTCCCCTTCAATCTGAATGAGATAATAATAAGTGCTTTCCGGTAGATTTTCGCCAGTAAGAACCACGCCTCTCGTAGCGGTTCCATCCCAGTCGTTTAGATAGTTATCATTCTCGTACACTAAGTTCCCCCAGCGATTGTAGACCTCAATGCTGACTGTCTTTCCATTGAGATTGTAAATCACAAATCGGTCGTTAGAACCATCTTGATCCGGAGAGAATCCTTCAGGGATGAAAATGTCGGATCCTCCACAAAGTGCTGATGCATCATTGAGCAAGGTGATGTTCAAGGTGTCGATTACCGAACATGCTCCATTGACCACAGTAAGCAAGAAGCTGTTTACGCCTGCAGCAAGATCACTGAACTCTGGATTTAATCCTGTTGCTCCGAGGATCGTGGCATTGCCATTTAAGACTGTCCAACTTGGAGTTCCTTGTCCATCGATGCTAATGCTTTGTACAAATGGTTGTGCATCATCGCAGATCGACGTGTCGTTTCCTGCATCAATTTGAGGTGGAGCAAATGAGGTTACAGTTACCGTGTCGATCGAGACACAATTGCCGTTTGTGATGGTCCACACAAATTGGTTTTCACCCACGTTTAATCCCGAAACTGCAGTGATTGGATTGTTCGGATTGCTCAAACTTGCTCCAGCATTGAGGCTTGTCCAAACGCCAGTTCCCGCTTGTGCAGAGTTGGCCTGAAGGTCGGAGTTTAATCCGCAAGCTGTTTGGTCTTCTCCTGCAAATGCTGGTGTTGCAGGCTCGTTCACATTGATCGTTACCGTATCGCTTAGGCTTTGTCCATCCAGTGTAACGGTCCAGACGAAAGTATTGCTTCCTACTTGCAGTGTGGTGGCTTGCGTAACGCTATCGGTTGGATTCAAGATGGTCCCGTTACCAGAAATGATGGTCCATTCGCCAGATCCACTATTCGGCGGAGCCGAACCTGAAAGTGTCGTGAGGAAGAAGCAGATTGTTTGGTCAGGACCTGCATCCACAGTGAAGGTTGGCGCGCCTACGGTGATGAAGATCGTATCGTTCAAACAGCTTTCTGGCAGCGGGAATCCACTATCACAAACCAGCACCACGATGGTGTCGATGCCAATGAAGCCATCATCAGGTGTGTAAGTGAAACTTCCATCTTCGTTGATGGTGAATGTTCCGTTGTTCGGGCCATTTACAACAGCAGGATCGGCGCTGAGCGTTGTGCCTTCGATGTCGCTGTCGTTAATGAGCACGTTTCCTGAAACTTCTGTATCTGGATTGGTGTTCACGAACTCATTTTCGATGGTTGGTGGGTCGTTGATTGGTTCGATGTTGATGATCAAAGTGTCAACTCCACAGAGTTCCGGCAGTGGTATTCCTTGGTCGCAAACATTGATCAAGATTGTATCAACACCGTAATAATTGCTATCTGGTGTATAGGTAAATGAGCCGTCTGGATTTATATCAATCGTTCCGTGTGTTGGACCGCTCAAAGGAATCGTGTCCACCACTAAAGTGGTTCCATCAGGATCCGAATCATCCACCAAGAACACCCCAGAAATCGTTTCGTCTTCGTTCACGGTGAAGGTGTCGTTCGTGATGATTGGCGGCTCGTTGATCGTGTCGTTAACGAATAAAATCAAGGTGTCGGGAAGGCAAATTTCTGGCAGCGGGAATCCACTGTCACAAACCAAAATCACAACAGTATCTTGACCAATAAACCCAGGGTTAGGCGTGTAGGTAAAACTTCCATCGGGCTGGATATCTATCACGCCATTCGTAGCACCTTGCAACGGAATCGTATCTGCTGTAAGCGTGGTGCCCTCTGTATCGCTGTCGTTGTCTAAAATGTTTCCGGTAATCACCGAATCTTGTATGCCTGCAAATTGATCATCTTCAATTGTAGGAGGATCGTTGATTGGATTCACATTCACGAAAATGGTGTCGTTTCCACAGAGCGCTGGAAGAGGAATTCCACTGTCGCAAACAAAGACCACGATTGTGTCGGCTCCATAGAAGTTTTCGTTCGGCGTATAGGTGAAGCTTCCGTCGCTGTTGAGGTTGATCGTTCCGTTCGTTGGTCCAACCACAGGAACTGTATCCACAGAAAGTGTTGTTCCATCAGGATCGATGTCGCCGTTGTTGAGCACATTGCTCACCAGCAACGAATCTTCATCCACCGTTAAGGTGTCGTTTACGATGATTGGCGGCGTGTTGCAAGCGCGTGTTATGGTCACTTGATCTGTCGAGTCGGGACAACCTCCGCCCAAAATGGTCCACTGGAATACATTTGGACCAACATTTAATCCTGTAACTATCGTGTTTGCCAAAGAGCTGTCGGCAAAGGTTCCAGCTCCTGATATTACTGTCCATTCGCCTGTTCCAGCTGCTGTTGCTGAAGCATTCATGGTAAATGTTGAATCACACAAGAGTTGGTCATCGCCTGCATTGGCAGTATCGCCTCTGCTGATGGTAATTTGGTCGCTTTCGTCTGGGCAACTTCCGTTGGTGATTCTCCATTCGAATACGTTGTTGCCCGTGTTAAGTCCTGTTACTGGGCTGTTCGGATTGTTTGGATCGGTAACAACAGCATTTCCTGCCACCACAACCCAGCTACCTGTGCCCGAACTCGTCGCGTTGGCGGTTAAAACCGCCTCCCCACTACACACCGAAAAATCATCTCCAGCAGTAGCTTCATCAGGCGGCAAACTACGTGTAATCGTTACTTCATCAAATGTTGAGGGACATGATGCCGTTGCCGCAATGGTCCATCTGAACACATTTGCACCAACGCCAAGTCCGGTAACCGAACTGGTCGCGTTGTTTGGATCTGTAATCGTGCCCGTTCCTGAAATAACTGTCCAAGCGCCGGTTCCTGTAGTCGGTTGAGCCGCTTGAAGCGATGCTGTATCGGCGCAAACGCTTTGGTCGTCGCCGGCTGCTGCTGCATCAGGTTGAGCCTCGCGGATAATTGTAAGCTCATCCACTGTTGGTGCGCAAGCCCCACTGGAAACGGTCCAAGAAAGCACGGTTGTTCCTGTTGGGATGCCACTTACTGTTGTGTTAGGAGCTCCTGCATCGGCAAACGATCCACTTCCACTCACGATAGCCCAAGCACCAATTCCAATGGTTGGTGATGTAGCCGCAAGGGTAACCGTGGAGTCGCAAATATTGAGATCATCTCCTGCAACGGCTTGTGATGGCGGCTCAGAGCGCACAATGCTCATTTGGTCATTTACAATACAAGGTCCGCTGGTGATTGTCCATTGAAGTACTAAGGTTCCTACAGGAATATCGGTTACGGCGCTGTTTGGAAGATTTACATCCGCAATAGTGCCGCTGCCAGAAACAATCGACCATTCGCCCGTTCCTGCTGAAGGTGCTGCGCCTGAAAGTGTGGTTGTGTCGGCACAAATGCTTAAGTCGGGACCAGCATTTGGCGTGATTGGATTTTTCGAAACGTTGATGGTTAAGCTGTCGCTCAAAGGCTGACAGGTTCCGTTGGAGATCGTCCAAACCAACACGTTGGCACCCGGATTTAAATTGCTCACTTCGGCATTGGCTGCCGATGGATTGCTGAAGCTGCCCGTTCCACTAGCGAAGCTCCAGCTGCCTGTTCCAACACTTGGAATGTTCGCATTAAGCGTAATTTGAGTACCGCAGATCGAGGTGTCGCTTCCGGCTTCTGGAGACGATGGAGGCAATAGGTTGGTTACGGTTACTTCGTCTTCTGTCGGTGGGCAATTTCCTGTGGTAACTGTCCATTTGAATACGTTTACACCACTGCCCAAGCCATTTACTAAGGCGTCCGGATTGTTGATGTCGGCAAATGTTCCGCTACCGCTCACCACTGTCCATTCGCCCGTTCCGGGGAAGGCATCAATGGCTTGTAATGTAACGGTGTCGCTCGAGCAAACACTGAGGTCTGAACCAGCATTTGCGTTTACTGGAACTGAATCGCGCTGAACAATTACTTGGTCTGTGCTCGGAGGACAAACCCCGCTGGTAATTGTCCACTGATAAACATTTACACCCGACAAAATGCCACTCACCAAAGTGCTTGGATTGTCGGAAGGTGTGAAAAAGCCATTTCCGGTAATCACCGACCAGCTTCCAGTACCTGTGGTTGGCGTATTGGCAAATAAGCTGATGGTATCGGAGCAAATCACCAGGTCGTTTCCGGCATTGGCTGTCGTTGGCGGAGTGTTGATTGTGATCGTTACAACAGCAGAATCGGGTTCGCAACCAGCCGATGAAACCACCCAGCTCAGTACTGTACTTCCTGGTGTGAGGTTGGTGATCGGTGAGGTGTTGGATGTTTCATCTTCCAAGACACCTGAACCACTGAGGATATTCCAATTTCCAGTTCCACTGGTTGGTAGAATCGCATTAAGCGCGGTAGAATCGCTGCAAATTGTTTGGTTCGAACCAGCATTTACAGGCCCTGGCGCTTGGTTGGTTGTGATGGTAATCTGATCAGTTTCCGCAGTACAACTTCCGTTGCTGATTGTCCAGGCAAGCACAGTGCTTCCTGCAGTTGTTCCACTCAGAACAGCGTTGTTCAAAGTGCTATCGCTGAGGCTTCCGGATCCACTAACAATTGACCAAACTCCGTTTCCGATGTTCGGAATATTCGCAGAAAGGCCGAATGTTTCACCAGCACAAATGTTTGCATCATCTCCAGCCAAAGCTACATCTGGTGGCAAACTGCGGGTGATTGTCACTTGGTCGAAAGCCACGCACGCACCGTTGGTAATTGTCCAACGCAGCACATTTGCACCCGCTTGAAGATCCGTAATTGTTGAGGTCGGCGAAGCGGGGTTGGTGATGTTTCCATTTCCGCTGATGATTGACCAAACGCCCGTTCCAACCACTGCGGCATCAGCCGAAAGCGTTGCATTGTCGGCACAAACATCTTGGTCTGTTCCTGCTTCTGGCTGGATAGGATTTTCGTCCACATCAATTTCTACTGTATCTGAACTCGCCGGACAAGCGCCACTGGTGATCGTCCAGATGAGTTGATTCACACCTGTCGCAAGCCCTGAAACTTGATCGTCAGGATCGTTCGCATCGGTAAATGTTGCCGAACCATTGCCCACAGTCCATGTTCCTTGTCCAACAAGTGGCGTATTGGCATCGAGTAGGGCAGTTGTAGAGCAAATTTCTTGATTGTTTCCGGCGTTGGCCGGGGAAGGCAGATCGCTTCGAGTGATACTAACTTCATCGAATGCGGCACACGTTCCGTTCGTTATCGTCCAACGGAAAACACTAGTGCCTATTTGAATTCCTGAAACGGCACTGCTCGCACTGTTTGGATTAACAATGGTGCCGGTACCGCTTTCCAAGGTCCACGCCCCGTTTCCGGTGATCGGCGTATTTCCAGATAAGCTTACATCAGCGGCACAAATTTGTTGGTCAGATCCTGCATTTGGAGGAGTAACTGGCGCATCCACGACCAGGGTAAGTTGGTCGAATTCGGCCGGACAAACCCCATTCGTTATTGTCCAAACCACTACAGTTGTTCCAGGAGAAAGTCCTGAAACTGCTGTCGCTGATGAGTTTTCATCTCCAAAGGTTGCTGCTCCGCTCACTACACTCCAAATGCCAGTTCCAACTGTTGGATCGTTGGCGTTGAGGTTAGCATTGTCGGCGCAGATGGTTTGGTTTGGGCCAGAAACAGCTTCCGACGGTGGAAGATCTCTCACAATGCTCACCTGATCAATTGATGCAGGGCAGGTTCCATTGGAGATTGTGTAAGCAAATGTGTTGGTTCCAGCGCCAAGGCCCGTGATGTTCGTGCTGGCGTTGTTTTGAGAAACGATCGTTCCTGAACCAGCCACCAAGCTCCAAGCACCTGTTCCAACCAATGGAGAATTTCCTGTGATTGTGGCTGTTGCAGCACAAATTTGCTGGTCGTTTTCAGCAACAGCTGTGGTTGGTGCAGCATCGCGCTGAATTGTAACTTGGTCGGCATTCGACGGACAAGTTCCATTGCTCACCGTAAAGGCAAAAGTATTGGCACCAATGCCCAATCCCGAAACTGTAGTTTGTGGGTTGGTGGCATCAGTAAATGTTCCTGTGCCTGAAATTACAGTCCACAAGCCTGTTCCAACCAATGGTGTTTCCGCGGCAAGTGTGGCCGTTTCAGAACAGATGGTTTGGTTCGTTCCTGCTTCCGCGGTAGAGGGATCAGCAAATCTGGTGATGCTTACTTGGTCGCTTTCAACCGCACAAACACCGTTGCTGATGGTCCACTGAAAGATATTTATCCCGGGCGAAAGCCCTGAAACATTCGTATTCGGAGCGCTTGCATCTGCAAATGTTCCTGTTCCTGAAACGACACTCCATGAACCGATTCCTTCAGCAGGGGTATTGGCCGATAATGTGGCCGATGTTCCGCAAATTTGTTGGTCGTTTCCTGCAACGGCATTGCTCGGTGCGATTAAGCGAGTAATCGAAACTGTATCAGCCGAAAGGCAAATTCCACCATTGGAGATAGTCCAGGCAAAAGTGCTTGTTCCAATGGCAATTCCTGTAACGGTGCTGGTGGCAGAGGTCGAATTCGTGATTGTTCCTGAGCCAGCGATCAAGGTCCAAGTGCCTGTTCCTGCGGTAGGAATGTTTCCTTCAAGCGCGGTGTTGGCTTCGCAAATTGTTTGATCATCTCCGGCTGCAGCATCGGTTGGCGCAGCAATTTCAGTGATGTTGATATTAGCGTTCACGGTGCATTGCGCATCATCTTTCACAACAACGCTGTATGTGCCGTTTTCAGCTGCTGCAATGGTTTCTCCGCTAAGAGTATTGTTTGTTGGTGTAGTCCATGCGTAAACAGCCGATGTTAATCCTGCCGAACTTGTAGCATTGATGGTGATGTTGCTGCTTCCGCCTTCGCAGAATGTCGCCGATGGTGGTGTAAATCCGCCGGTGGCGAGGTCTCCAAACGGACAGCAGTTTACGTTTGCAATGCTCACCACGTTGTCGCCGAAGTTACATTCAGGCAAGGTGCTTAAAGGAAATGCAAATGGAGGCGAAACGTTTCCTGCATCATTTAGAATTACGAAGAGGTTAAACGGTTTCGGAAGGCTCAGTATATCGAGTGTAACATTGATGGTTTCTGTATCAGAAGGAAGCAGATCAAGTGTGGTGAGTACTGGTCCACTGGTGGCAAAGATTTCGGTAGCTGTTCCGTTGAATGGATTTCCGGCGTAGAAGCGAATCGGATAGCCATCTTCTGCTAGCCCGCCACTAACGTTGGTAATTGTTAGGCTCAAATCGAACAAGGTGGAACCATCGCACGACGAATTGTTGAGCGTAAGTGAAATGTCGGAGGCAGGATAAATTGGACAGCCTTCCTGTGTTAGAAATGTAGATTGGGTAAGAAAGGTGTTGAATGGGCGGTTTTCGCTACAGGTATAAAACGGACATGTTATTGTGCTCAACAATACCTGATGCCCTTGCTGCTGGATGGGAATGCTGAGGTTGTTGTTGATGTTTACATTGTGGTAACTGTATTGGTTCCATATAGAACGACAAGGCGCCCAAGGCTGACCAACAGATTCGAAAACGTTTAATCGTCCCAGTTGAATGCTCGATGTTTGACAAGAAACACAGATCTCCGCTTGTCCATCACCATCCACATCGGCCACAACGGGCATTTCTGAACCTGTTCCTGAGCCGCAGGTATTTGTTCCAATGGTTACCGGAGTGCTACCTGATCCATCTATAATTCTTAATTGAGACTCATCGCGGTAAACCAATTCCTGTGTTCCGTCTTGGTTAAAGTCGAACATTGTGATGCCTGTAAATCCTGAAGCATCGGAAGTTGTAAGTGTCCACTTGTTTTGAAGTGTTGTGGTTCCATTGTAATCGAGTGCATATACTCGGCGCGATCTGGTTACACCAATTTCGGGCTGACAATCTTTGTCCATGTCGCCCACGAAAGGTACGCCGATCCAGTTTCCTCCTGTATTTGGAAGACTAACTGTGGCAATCAAAACAGGCGTTCCGTTTCCGGGATTCCACACATACAATTCTCCTGTTGATCCTTCGGTTGCTACAATGAGATCTAGGTTTCCATCAAGATCGATATCTGCGATCGATGTATACCCGTCGTTTTTTCCAGCGATGGTAATGGGGGTGATAGTGTTTCCAGCAGTTCCAGCCGTATTTGTGATGCTGATGTTGTATACTGTATTTCCACAAGCAAGCTCAAGGCCTGGATCGCTGGTGAGGTTAGCTGCAACAGGATTGGCAACATCACCGAATGCTTGTCTTGTCATCACCGATTGTCCGCCAGTGGCGCCTCCATCAACCAACAAAACACCTGTTTCTGCATTGAATACTTGGTTGTATATATATACTTCGGCAATTCCATCGCTATTGATGTCTGCAATCCCGATCGAGCTTCCGAAGCGGGCCGTGGTAGAGTTTCCGTATTGAGCGTCAGACTTCCATTTGAGCGTACCATCGTGTTCGTAACAGAAAAGGAACCTACGGTCAGCAAGTGCATTGTCGGGATGGTCCATCGCGGCAATGATGATTTCGCCAAACCCATCTCCATCAATATCGGCAATAGCAACCGGATTGGGCCCAACCCAAGCCATGAAGGGTGTTGTGATCGTTAGTTCTGTTATGCCTGTTGCACCGTTAATTACAAGTAGGTCTTTTGCTCTTCGTGGATCGCCGCTTGTTTGAAGGCTGTTGCTCGACATAATCACCACTTCGGGCGTATCGTCGTTGTCGATATCGGCTACAAGAGGTGTTTGGTAGATCGGCACAATCTCGGCGCTGGTCCACTGCGATTGGAAGGTGAGTGCACCGCCAGGGATAGCAAATTCGCATGTTGGTTGGCAGAGCAGCGTTTGGTCGTCGCAAGGGCAATCGGGATCGAATACATCCACGAGATTGTCGCCATCATCGTCGATTCCATTGTCGCAAATTTCTTGTCCGAACGACTGGAAAGCGCTCAGCATCAAGAATAAAATCGTAGCGATGACTTTTGCTGCTTTGTGAAGAAAGTCGTTGTGTTTCATACTTCAGCCTGCAATTTTCTCTGTTGCATAAAGGGCAACAGTTCTGCACACTAAAGTTTTGTTGATTCTCAGGCTTGAAATTGCATGCCTAGTGCATATTTGTTAAACGCTTGATGTTGAAAACAATGGGCAAATTGGTGGGAGTTTCTTACAGTGTGTGTTGGGTACTAGGCACAAAGTAACTAGTAAAACGTATTACGTAATTCGTATAAAGTTGAGAGAATATACGATCGCTTTGTGTATTTAATCCGAAATACTCCTTTTACCTCGATGCTGTTCCCTCTGCTGTGGAGAGGGCTAGGGAGAGGTGTACAGATTAGGCCAAGCTAAAAACTTTCAGGTTGAGCAAAAACTCTATCAAGGTCGCGATGCTGTTCCCTCTCCAGTGGAGAGGGTTAGGGAGAGGTTTTAAAACCCCCAATCAAGAAACCAAAGCAACACCTTTCTTCTCTACCAATTTCTCTTTCGGCACTTCCACCTTTACAGGATTACTGACCAAGTTTTTCGTTAGTGCCAACTTCAACACATCTTTCATCTGTTGCACATAGTGGAATGTCATTCCTGTGAGGTAATCTTGGTTGATTTCCTCCACATCTTTGCGGTTGTCTTCGCACAGAATAACTTCCGAAATATTGGCTCTTCGGGCAGCAAGAATTTTCTCTTTAATTCCACCTACAGGAAGCACAACGCCTCGCAAGGTGATTTCGCCAGTCATTGCCAATTTCGACTTCACTTTTCGTTGGGTAAACAACGATGCCAAAGCTGTTAACATTGCAATTCCTGCCGATGGGCCATCTTTAGGCGTTGCGCCTTCTGGCACGTGCACGTGTATGTTGTAGTGGTTAAAAACAGCAGGATCTAATCCTAAAAACTGCTCAGCATGTGCTTTGAGGTATTCTAAGGCAATCACAGCACTTTCTTTCATTACATCACCCAAATTCCCGGTCAAGGTTAACTTTCCAGTTCCTTTGCTGATCAAAGTTTCGATAAACAAGATCTCTCCACCAACTGCAGTCCAAGCCAAGCCTGTTACCACACCTGCGGTTTCATTGTTTTCGTATTTGTCGCTGTGGTAGCGCGCCGGCCCCATTACCCTCGTGATGTCTTTCTCGTCGATATTGGCGCTTACTGTTTCTTCCATAGCGATCGATTTTGCAATCGAACGAACCACCTTAGCAATGCGCTTTTCCAAGGATCGAACGCCCGATTCACGGGTATGCTCATCGATCAATTTCATGATCGCCTTCTTACTGAATTTAACTTGCGTTTTCTTCAGTCCATGCTCTGCAATTTGCTTGGGAATAAGATGTTGTCGAGCAATTTCGACTTTTTCTTCTTGGGTGTAACCCGAAACCTCGATCAATTCCATTCGGTCGAGTAGGGCCGGTTGGATAGTGTTGAGGTTATTCGCAGTGGCCACAAACATCGCGCGGCTCAAATCGAAATCCTGTTCCACATAATTGTCGTAGAACGTACTGTTTTGCTCAGGGTCTAACACTTCGAGCAGAGCCGATGATGGATCTCCGTGAGAATCTCTACCCACTTTGTCGATTTCGTCGAGCACAAATACCGGATTGGCCGATTTAGCTTTTCGAAGATTTTGGATGATCCTTCCAGGCATCGCACCAATATATGTTTTGCGGTGCCCACGAATCTCCGCTTCATCACGAACGCCACCTAGCGACATCCTCACATATTCTCTACCCAGCGATTTGGCGATCGACTTGCCCAATGAGGTCTTTCCGACGCCAGGAGGGCCATAGAAACAAAGAATCGGAGAACGCATATCGCCTTTCAGCTTCAACACTGCTAGGTATTCGATAATGCGCTCCTTCACTTTTTCCATTCCGTAATGGTCTTTGTCGAGGATCGCTTTCGCTTTTTTCAGGTCGAAATTATCTGTCGTATAATCGTTCCATGGCAGCTCCAACAGCAAGTCGAGGTAATTGCGCTGAACAGAATATTCTGCCGCATTGGGATTGATGCGCTGCAGTTTGTCGAGTTCTTTGTTAAAGTGCTTTTTTACAGATTCACTCCACTTTTTCACTTCAGCTTTATTCCGAATTTCCTCAATCTCGGCTTCAAACACATTTCCACCAAGTTCTTCTTGGATGGTTTTAAGCTGCTGATGAAGAAAGTATTCTCGTTGTTGTTGGTCGATATCGATTTTTACCTTGCTCTGGATCTGATTTTTAAGTTCAACCAGTTGAAGTTCGCGTGTTATATGTTGAAGAACCATTTCGGCTCTCTGCTTCAAATCGGCAACCTCAAGCATGGTTTGCTTTTGAGCCAACTCTGCATTCATGTTCGAAGAAATGAAATTGATCAAAAACGAAGGGCTTTCGATGTTCTTTATTGCAAAACCTGCCTCAGAAGGAATGTTTGGCGATTGCTTAATAATTTGAAGCGAAATCTCCTTCAAGGAGGCAACCAATGCACCGAATTCCTTGTCGTTTTTGGCTGGACGAACCTCTTCAAAACTTGATATTTTCGCCCTGAAATAAGGCTCTTCACTGGTGATTTCCTCCAAGCGAAAACGACGTTTACCCTGAATGATTACAGTGGTGTTTCCATCAGGCATCCGCAACATTTTGATGATCATTGCCACAGTTCCAACTTGGTTCAAGTCGTTAATGCCTGGGTCGTCAACACTCACATCCTTTTGCGAAACCACACCGATGATTCGGTCAGCCTTATTGGCATCTTTGATTAATTTAATCGACTTGTCGCGACCTACTGTAATTGGAATAACCACTCCAGGAAACAATACTGTATTGCGCAACGGCAGTATAGCAAGCTCTTCGGGGATATTTTCCAAATTCATTTGCTCCTCATCTTCTGAGGTCATCAAAGGAATAAACTCTGCATCGTCGTCGATCAGATTCGAAAATATAGGATGGTTAAAGGATTGTTCGTTCATAAGTATGCTGTCAGAAAGTCAGTTGAAGCCGCGTAAGCACGACAAAAGCTAATGGTCAGCCTATCAGTCAATCGATATGCCAGTAGAAAGAAAGCGAAATAAAGTCAGTTATTCCCTAAATCGACCTTTCGCCTGCAGTGCTATCGAAAATATGTTGCAGGATTTCCCTTTCGGTGGCGTCAAAATCCACATGCCGGCGTTCCATCATGCGTGTAGCTGTTTCGGCAGCTTGATCGAAGCGGTATTCTGTCATCGAATCTGCGCCCCCCCAACCAAACGAAGGGATTAAATTAGGAGGAAACCCGGCGCCGTAAATATTGGCACTAACACCAACCACAGTTCCTGTATTGAACATGGTATTGATGCCGCATTTGCTGTGGTCGCCCATCATCAAGCCACAAAACTGAAGGCCAGTATTCACCATTTGTTGTTCGGCATAATTCCAGAGCTTCACCGACGAATAATTGTTTTTTAGGTTCGAGTTGTTGGTGTCGGCACCCAAATTACACCATTCGCCGAGCACTGAGTTTCCTAAAAAGCCATCGTGGCCTTTGTTGGAGTAACCTTGAATAACACAGTTGCTAATTTCTCCACCCACACGGGAATGCGGACCAACGGTGGTAGGACCGTAAATTTTCGCACCTAACTTCACCGATGCTTCTTCACAAAGGGCAAACGCTCCGCGGATAATGGAGCCTTCCCAAACTTCAGCATTTTTGCCAATGTAAATTGGGCCAGTAGATGTGTTCAGAATAGAGCAGCTTACTTTGGCACCTTCTTCCAAGAAGATTCGATTGCCAATAACAGTATTCCCTTCGGGGATTGCAGCACTTTTTCGACCTGATGTGATGAGGTTAAAGTCCCATTCTAAAGCAATTCCATTGAGGGAGAAAATATCCCAGGTGTTTTTGATCTGATGGAATTGCGCGCTGTATGTAACTGTTTGGTAATCGGATGGATTCACAGAAAGGCTTCCTGAGGAATCATGGGCCGCAATAACCTCGCCGCCCGAAACAAGCATTTGACCAGCTTTCAGGTTTCTGATGGCTTCAAAAAGATCGTTGTTTGGCAAGATGCTTCCAGCGATTAGCAGATTGGATTTTTCCTTGTGTGTTGGAAACTTCGTTTGCAGATAATCCTGCGTGAGGAAGGATGCCTTGTCTCCACTGAGTTTTTCCCATTTTTCCTTAATCGTCAAGATGCCAATCCGTAGATCTGCAATCGGACGAGTGTATGTAAATGGCAGTAGGTGATTGCGGCGATGGTCGTCGAACAGGATCAAATTCATAGGATACAAAAATAAAAAAGCCCTCCGGTTGGGAAGGGCTTAAAATTAGAAAGCTTAAAATTCTTATTGAACTTTGCTTTGGTGGCTCTTGTAACGTGTACGGAATTTGTCGACACGACCTGCTGTATCGATCAGTTTCACCTTTCCGGTGTAGAATGGATGTGAAGATGCAGAGATCTCTAATTTCGCTACTGGATATTCATTACCATCTTCCCAAATGATCGTTTCTTTTGAGTCGATACATGATTTGGTAAGGATTGTAGATTCGTCAGACATGTCTTTGAATACTACAAGGCGGTAATTTGTTGGATGAAGATCTTGTTTCATGACTTCTTAAAAATGGACGGCAAAAATAATGATTAGATATTTACTGTGCAACAGGAAAGTGAAAAACTTTTTCAGGCATTTGTTTTCTGGGCAAATCTGCTCAACCAAGATTGGCTGGCCGGAATCATCCATTGGGTTAAAATCGCCAAGCCGTTATTAACAGTATTGTTAAAGATCAAGGTGTTTGGATTCGCGTTTCCAGCCACAACCGCGGCTTCAAAATCTGTTGGCTTTCCGTTTTTTAGTTCGGTGCCATTTTCGATCCAAGCAACTTGAAGTCGGTCGAGTAAAGTGATGCCTAAAGCATCTTCGGTGTCTTTCACCCACTTCACCGACTTGTCGATCGAACACCCAGAGGCTGCCAAATGGTTTTTATCGACTCGAACAATCACAAATAGTTTTTCTACCAACAAGACCGATGCTTGAAGCGATTTTCCATGTGTGCTCCAGTTTTCAGCAAACTCAGCACCCGAATCAAGTAAAGATTGAGATTCCTGATCGTTTAAAACGCGGTTGCTCTGGTAAATCCAGATGCTGTCGTTAGGGCCAATAGCGCCCAGTTGAGCGAGTATTTTTGCTTTCATTACAAATCTGCGGCTTGTGCAATAAGTTCGGCGATATCGAGCACCTTCACTTGGTCTTCTTTTTCAGCCAACTTTACGCCATCTGTCATCATTGTGTTACAAAATGGGCATCCTACAGCGATAAAATCAGGCTTTACGCCCAACGCTTCTTCAGATCTTTCAACGTTTACCTCCTTGTTGCCATGTTCGGCCTCTTTAAACATCTGAGCTCCTCCAGCACCACAACATAAACCTTTGGTGCGACAACGTTTCATCTCGACCAATTCTGCATCAAGTTTCGACAGAACATCGCGTGGGGCTTCATATACATTGTTCGCTCTGCCTAAATAGCAAGGATCGTGGAAGGTGATTTTTTTCCCTTTGAACTGTCCGCCCTCAACTTGCAATCTGCCTTCTTTTAGCAATTGTTCGATGAGTTGAGAATGGTGAATCACCTCGTAGTTCCCGCCCAAAGAAGGGTATTCGTTTTTTAAGGTATTGAAGCAATGAGGACAAGCGGTTACGATTTTCTTGATTTCGTAACCATTCAGCACCATGATGTTTTGCATGGCCTGCATCTGGAATAGAAACTCATTCCCGGCACGCTTAGCAGGATCGCCTGTGCAACTTTCTTCTTGTCCGAGGATGGCAAACTTCACCTCAGCAGCCTGCAAAATTTTAGCTACGGCCTTGGTTACTTTCTTTGCGCGATCGTCGAAACTACCAGCACATCCAACCCAAAAAAGAATTTCAGGCGTATCGCCCGCATTGATATAATCTGCTACTGTTTTAACCTTGAGTTCCATCGTAATGCTGGAATTAAATGCTGTTTAAATTCGATTATTCTTCTCTCCAGTTAGCACGATCGCTAGGGGAGAATTGCCATGGCGCTCCGTTGTTTTCCATGTTGGTGAACATGCCAGCCAAAGATGCCGGAGGCGCACTTTCTTCCATAACCAATTGCTGGCGAAGGTTTACAATGATGTCGACAGGATCAATATTTACTGGACAAGCTTCTGCACAGGCATTGCAAGTAGTGCAAGCCCAAAGTTCCTCTGGAGTGATGTAGCTGTGCAACAACGATTTTCCATCATCCACGAAAGAGCCCTTGTTGGCATCGATATTTTTACCCACTTCTTCCATACGGTCGCGGGTTTTCATCATAATTGCTCGCGGGCTCAACAATTTGCCAGTGATATTTGCTGGGCACTCGGATGTACATCTTCCGCACTCTGTGCAGGAATAGGCATCCATGAGGTTCTTCCAACTCAAATCTTGGATGTCTTTCGCGCCGAACTTCACTGGTCCTGTAGCTTCCTCCATCGTTGCTGATGGATCGAGCATGAGTTTCACCTCGCGTGTAACTGCTTCCATGTTTGGAAGTTCGCCTTTCGGTTTGAGTTTCGAATACCAAACATTTGGAAACGCCATGGCGATGTGCAAGTGCTTAGAATACGGCAAATAGTTCATGAAAGCCAAAATCCCGATAATGTGGAACCACCAAGTGAAACGCTCATACATGATCAAACTACCCACCGACCAACCTTCGAACCAGCCAGTAATCAATCCAGAAATCGGGAATGACCCATAATTGCCATAGTGTTCCGCTCCTTTGTTTTGAAGCACCTGATCGGCAGCATTCATGGTTAGGAAGGCGCCCATCAACAGTACTTCGATGATGAGGATGATGTTGGCGTCGTTCTTGGGAAAACCTTTGAGATCGTCTTGGCGAAAACGTTTGATGTAAATCACGTTTCGACGGATGTAAAATGCCACAACGCCAACAAGAACAAGGAATGCAAGAATTTCAAAAGACGCAATCAGGAAATCATAAAAACCGCCCAAGAAAGGAGCAAATAGTCTGTGTGTACCAAAAATACCATCAAGGATAATTTCTACCACCTCAATGTTGATGATTACAAATCCAACATAAACAAACAAATGCAGAATTCCTGGAATTGGCCTAACAAGCATTTTCGATTGACCGAGTGCAACGCGCACCATAAGTTTCCAACGTTCTGAAGGATTGTCGGTGCGGTTGAGGTCTTTTCCGAGTTTGATGTTTCGGATGATCTTCCTCACATTGATGGTAAACAATGCAATTCCAGCCAAGAAAATGAGGCTAAAAATGATGTTCGGAAGAATAGTTAACAGGATGCCTGTGTGATGCATACGGTCCGCGTTTATTGCTCAACAAATATATGTGAAGGGTGTTTCGTCGCGCAGGAAATTATTTTTTCTCTGCTTTATCCTTTTTCCCAAAAACCGAGAAATGAATGTAGCGTTTCGGATGTAATCTGAGGTCTTCGAGCAACAAGTTCAAGCTGTTGGTGCTCGACTCAAGATTTTTATACAATGAGTCGTTTTTCGCTAACTGCCCCAGCGATCCTTCGCCTTTTTCAATTCCACCAAGCACATTGTTCAAATGCCCAACAGCTTGTTGCAAATCGGTCATCGTTTGCTTTACGTTGCTTTTCGCAACATCATCAGTGATTTTGTCGAGGTTAGTGAAAATGCCTGAAAGCTTGTCGTTGTTGTTTTTCAAATTCTCAGTAATCGATTTCACATTGCCGAAAATGGCTCCAAGTTTTTCACGTTCGCTGGTGATTAATAAATCGGCTTGTGTAATAGCATGTTCAAGTTTGAGCACAGAATTGTTCATGCTCTCGAAACTGTTGGTCAATCCATCTTGTGTTTTGCGGTTAAACACATTGTTAAACCCATGTAATACGGTATCGATAGAGCCAGCTAAGCTCTCAACTTGCTTTTTGATGGGGAGAATGGCATTTTTAATTTCATCCGTTATAGCCAATTCACGAACAGAAATTAGCGTGTCTCCTGACTCTGCCAATGTTTGAGATTTCCCTAGTGTTAAATGAAGTGTTCTGGTGCCCAAAAGATCGCTCATAATATGTGCCTCGGAATCTTTTGGAAGAATTACGTTTTTTTCCGTCATCACCAACTTCACGATTACCTTATATGAATTTGGAGCAAAGTAAATTTTATCGACCACTCCCACTTGAAAGCCATTTAGTTGAACCGATGCAGAAGGCATTAATTGGTCAACATTGTCGAAAACAGCGTAGAATGTTCGCGATTGAGAGAAGATATTCTTGCCTTTTAAGTAGTTGTAACCAATATAAAAGATAAGCAAGCCAAGGGTTACGATCATCCCAACCCGGGCCTCTTTTGATATTTTTAGTTTAATGGCTTTCAAGTGTTTAGGTTTATTGGAAGGCCTTAGCTTCCTGAAGGGTAATGCGTTGATTGTTTTTAAATGCTACCACGAATGCGTCCGCATATCCAGCCTTTTTCATTTCAGCCTGCAATTTAGTCGCATCTTCAAGTTTATCAAACTTCCCCGCAGTATATTTCCACGAATTGTTTTGGCGATATTCCCAAACATCATCGCGACCTTTGAATACAGACGACTTTAGCGATGTTTTTTTCGGAGAATTGTGAATTTGTACCCGATAAATCACCTTGTTGCTGCTTTCGTCTAAATCGGTTTTTTGCTCTACTTTTTCTTCAGTCTTATCGATTTGTGAAGTGTTGGTTTCTGAGCCTTTCTTTTCTGGAGCCTCCGATTCTTTATCATTGTTTTCGATCGATTCTCCTTCAAGGTTTCGGTTATCGTTCGAATCATCAACCCAAGACTTATATTGCTGAAAAGCTCTCAAAATGGAATGGGCCATCTTGTTTTGTCCATCTGCCGATTTGAGGTATTTTTCCTCTTCTGCATTCGTTAGGAAGCCTGTTTCAATCAAGACTGATGGCATTGTGGTGCGGTAAAGTACCAAAAAACCAGCTTGCTTCACACCGCGGTTGTGGCGCTTGGCATTGTGCTTAAATTCATGCTGAAGCTTCTCTGCAAAAAACAAACTTTGGTACAAATAGGCATTTTGGTACAACGAAAAGATAATGTGCGCTTCCGGCGAATTCGGATCGAAGCCGTCGTAACGTTTTTCGTAATTGTCCTCCTGAAGGATTACGGCATTTTCTCGGCGAGCTACATTGAGGTTATCATCGGACTTGTGTAAACCCATCACAAATGTTTCGGCTCCAAATGCTGCCTTAGGGCCGCTGTTGCAATGGATGCAAATAAATAGATCGGCATTGTTCTCGTTCGCAATTTGTGCCCGCCGAAAAAGCTCTACAAAAACGTCTGTCTTTCGGGTATAAATAACTTTCACATCCGGAAAATACTTTTCTATAAGCTTCCCGAGCTTCAATGAAACTGAAAGCGCGACATGTTTTTCGTAGGCCGAAGATCCATGACACCCACTGTCGTGACCTCCATGTCCGGGATCGATCACCACAGTGCGCACCTTTTTTTCGCGCAAAGGAACGCTAGTTGACGCCTGCAAAGGCCACATGCTTAGCAAGAATATTCCTGTAAGCACACCTATGAATGAGGCAATCATTAGTCTGTCATTCAGGTATTTAAGCATTATTCGTAGGTTCTAGGCAAAGCATGCCGATGAAATAAATTAGATTTGCACCCGTTTCTCACCCGGCCATACAAAACTAAATCCGGGTCCACTTGAGTTTCCGATAGGTGTTAAAACACTTAACAACAGTTTTATTCACATTATTGTGGGTCTTTGTATCAGACCTTCAGGCTCAGAATCTCACCGAATCTGCCACCGATACCTCTCGTCAAGATAGTTTGAAAACAGGATTGCCTGTTTCGCCCGATGCACTGGATAGTGAAGTGATTTATTCATCCACCGATTCGATGCGTTTTGATTTGGAAGAAAAGAAGATTTATCTCTACGGCGACGCTGATGTAAAGTACGACAAAATCCACCTGCGCGCCGAATACATCGAAATCAACTGGGAAACCAATATCATCCACGCCGAAGGCCGACCAGATTCAACTGGAACTGTTATTGGAAAGCCAAATTTTTCTGAAGGATCGCAAGACTTTACTGCGGCGAGGATGGATTACAACTTCAAAACCAAGAAGGGGAAAATCTCGGAAGTATATACCACGCAAGGCGATGGTTTCCTCCTTGGTGAAACAGTGAAAAAGAACGAACGCGATGAGTTTTATGTGAAAAACGGGAAGTTCACTACTTGCAACCTGCCCGAACATCCGCATTTTTACATTAACGCCTCGAAAATTAAGGTCATTCCCGACAACAAAATTGTAACAGGACCAGCCAATTTGGTTATCGAAGAAATTCCAACCCCACTTGTCGTGCCTTTTGGCATTTTCCCCAATACAACATCACGAAAGTCGGGAATCATGTTTCCAGCTTACGGCGAGTCGCCGGGATTAGGCTTTTTCCTGACGGATGGAGGATATTATTTCGGCATCAACGACCATTTCGACGCATCTATCCGTGGCGACATTTATTCACGTGGAAGTTGGGGCTTGAAAAGCGGCATGAACTACAACTACCGATACAAGTTCAATGGTGGGCTTGATCTTCGGTATGCTAAAATTCTCCAAGGTGATCCAGAATTGCTTGGATCGGCGATCAGTAAGAGCTTTTTCATTACTTGGCGACACAATCAAGATCCTAAATCGCGCCCCAACTCTCGATTTTCTGCCAATGTGAATGCTGGTTCTTCCGATTACAATCAGCTCAACTCCTTCAATACAAACAACATCGTTGCAAACACTTTTCAATCGGCAATTACTTGGACGAAAACCTTCAACCGTGTGCCTTTGAATTTGAATGTATCGGCAGGCCACAGCCAGAATACGCAAACAAGAGTGATCACTGTTACAGCGCCAGAGTTACAGCTGAACATGAATCGGATTTACCCTTTCAAAAGAAAGAATCCTGTTGGAAAACAAAGGTTTTACGAGAAAATCGGGATTACAGGAACCTTACAAAGTAGGAATACCATTTCTCAACCAGATTCCATTTTTTCTCGTCCTGGATTGGGAAGAAAATTCAACAATGGCGTGCAATTTCAATTGCCTATCGCAACTTCTTTTCAATTGTTGAAGTATTTCACCGTAACACCATCACTCAATATTACGGGCCGTGGTTACTTCAGCAATGTTGAGAAGCGTTTTGATGCAGATTCACAAGCTGTAGTAACCGATACAATTCGAAAATTTAGTCAGCTTTGGGAGTACAACGCTTCGGTGAGCATGAGTACCCGTGTGTATTCGTTTTTGAAATTGGGCAAGAATACTATTCGACACGTGGTTACACCCCAGATTTCATTTAGAGTGCAGCCCGATTTTAGCACTCAAGTGTATGGTTTTTATGGAGTCAATGGAACAATCGATTCATATTCTCCTTACGAACAAGCACTCTACGGGCAGCCGTCTATCGGGCGACAAGGAACGGTGAACATTGGTTTGAACAATAATCTCGAGGCCAAAGTGCGATCAAAGCGTGACACGACAGGCTCAGGATTGCGGAAAATCGTTTTGCTCGAAGCTTTTAATATCAATACAGGTTACAATCTAGCTGCAGATTCACTGAACTGGCAAAATGTAAGCATAGGAGTTCGTACGCGACTCACGAAAAAAATTGACTTGGTATTTTCTTCCAATTATGATTGGTATGCTTTCGACACCACGCTCGGCAGACGAGTAAATCGATTCGAATTTGATGAAACAGGGCGTTTCCTCCGACCAGTAACAACCAGTTTAGCCATCAATGCCAATTTAGCATCTGCTGCTCCGAAAGGGAAGCCCAAAGCAAATGATAGGTCGGCACAGGCCGAAGAAATTAGAAGAAACCCAACAGATTACGTCGATTTTAATGTTCCTTGGAATTTGAATTCGGGTTTGATCGTTACTCAGAATTTCTCATCAAATAAAGAGACCAAAAGCGTGATCCTTAACCTCAACGGGGATATTTCACTCACCGAAAAGTGGAAAATTGCGTTCATGTCGGGTTACGATTTTGTAGCGAAAGACTTCTCTTTCACAAGCATCGATATTTACCGCGATTTGCATTGCTGGGAGATGCGCTTCAATTGGATTCCTTTTGGTTTCAGGCAGAGCTACAATTTCTCGATCAATGTAAAATCGGGCATGCTGCAAGATCTGAAACTGAATCGCCGCCGGCAGTGGTTCGATATTCAGAATCAATAAGTCAGGATTGAATCCAACCAAGTTGAGGATTCCAAGCCTTTAGAGTGCCTGTTTTTATAACAGCTCGATCAACAATGATGATATTCTCTTGTGGGTTTTTCAAGGTTCCTTCGAGGCAATAATGGCCATGAACAACCGGTTTTTCATATACATCGTAAGGCCTGAATGCAGAATAAAATGCTTCAGGTAAACTCAAGAAACCAATGGAAGACAAGTGCTTGTCATCCTCAATAAACAAGGTTTCAACCAACGATTTTTCGAAAGGATCTTCCCAATACCGAATGCGTGGGGCGTGTTGAGAGCTTAAATTCGCTCCCGGAAACAACTGGGCAGTATCAAGGTAAATGCTGATTCCAAAAGTGAGCGTGTGCAATGTTTCAGTTAGCGTTTCATCTGCACCAAGTCCCATTTGAAGCCAATCATTTTCTTGAAGCACAAAACTTCCATTGGTTCGGTCTCTTAATGCATCAATTAATTCCAGATCGTAACAGGCATGCACGACATTGAAATGCTTGGTTTCGATCATGATTGGTAAGCGCTTTAACCAATTGAGCATTTCCTTCAACTCAGCAGCAGATTGTGAAAATTCTTGCATAGTTTGTTGCAGCAACCGATTCCAGCCTGCTCTGTTTTGCATGGTGTAATGGCCTGTTTGAGGATTCTGCTGATGGTAATTCAAAAAGATCACTTCATGGTTTCCGATTACCGCCAAGGCATTGCCGCTTTCAACCATTGCCCGAACGATGCGCAAACATTCCAGGTTTTCGGTACCACGGTTTATGAAATCTCCAACAAAAACGGCTTT
>CAMCXT010000039.1 GCA_945883545.1 Chitinophaga pinensis
CATCCAAGCACGCGCTTATTACTCTCCCGAAAAGGCTTCCCGATAAACTATCCAAAACTCATAGATGCTTGTGCGGCTAACGGTGTGAGCATCGAATTGAATGCCCATCCATACCGTCTCGATATCGATTGGAGGATGATTCCACTCTGCGTGGAAAAAGGTGTAAAAATCGCCATCAATCCAGATTCGCATAGAAAAGAAGGATTAACCGACATTCGATATGGTGTTTTAATCGCGCAAAAAGCAGGGTTGCGTGCTGAAGATGTGCTGAACAACCTAGATCTGCAGCAGTTTTCAGCCCATCTGAAGAAGTAGCAAGATTTATCACCATTTTTCAACTGATCATTGTCCAATTAAGGGATATCCACTAGGTTTGTGCTTTAAGTCAATATGTCACTGATCAATTCAATAGTCTCATGGGTAATGAAACAGCGCGTTCACCAGATCGAGCTGTTTATTAAATATCCCCATGATGTTCAAATGGATTGGTTTAAAAAGCTTGTTGTTTCGGCAAAAGACACTGAATTCGGCAAAATGCACGATTTCAAGAATATCAGAAACTATGAGCAGTTTGCTAAACAAGTGCCCATTCGGGATTATGAAGGACTGAAACCCTTCATTGATCGAATGATGATGGGTGAACAAAATATCCTTTGGGGATCAGAAATCAGATGGTTCGCAAAGTCATCTGGCACCACTTCCGATAAAAGTAAATTCATCCCATTGAGCCAAGAATCGATGGAAGAGTGCCACTTCAAAGGCGGCAAGGATATGCTTGCAATTTACTGCAACAATTATCCTGAAACCCGGATTTTCTCAGGAAAAGGACTCACACTCGGTGGTTCGCATCAGATAAATGTAAAATCAGGCAACACTTGGTTTGGCGATTTGAGTGCAATCATTATGGAGCATTTGCCAGTTTGGGTAGAATACATGCGCACTCCAGATTTGAGCATCGCCTTGATGAGCGAATGGGAATCGAAACTAGAGCGCATTGCAAATCATACGATCGATGAAGATGTTACCAACCTAGCAGGCGTGCCAAGTTGGATGCTGATTTTGATTCAACGAATTCTGGAAATAAAAGGCACCAATAACTTGTTGGATGTTTGGCCAAATCTAGAGCTATTCATGCATGGAGGTGTGAGTTTCACCCCATATATCGAACAATACAAAAAGCTCATTCCTTCAGATCAGATGCATTACCTAGAAACGTACAATGCATCGGAAGGCTTTTTCGGAATTCAAGATTTATCGAATTCATCAGAAATGCTGCTCATGCTGGATTATGGCATTTTCTACGAATTTATTCCTTTAGACCAATCGCACCTTGAAAATCCGCCGGTTGTTTGGCTTCAAGATGTAGAAAAAGAAGTGAATTATGTGATGCTGATTACAACCAATGCTGGCATGTGGCGGTATATGGTTGGCGATGTGATTCGGTTTACATCCATCCATCCATATCGAATTAAAATTTCAGGACGAACGCGGCACTATATCAATACATTTGGTGAAGAGCTTATTGTCGATAATGCCGACAAAGCGATGGTTGTAGCCTGCGAAAAAACGGGTGCAATTATTCGTGAATATACCGCCGGACCAGTGTTTATGGAATCCAATTCAAACGGCGCACATGAATGGCTGATCGAATTTGAAAAGGAGCCTGAAAGCATCGATTATTTTGGAGAAGTATTCGACAATGCCCTAAAAGCGTTGAATTCTGATTATGAAGCCAAGCGTTACAAAAATATTACCTTGAGACCTCCCGTTATCCGAACAATGGAAGCCGGTACATTTTATAATTGGATGAAGAATAGAGGTAAATTGGGAGGACAGAATAAAGTTCCTCGTTTGGCTAACGACCGCAAATATCTCGACGAAATCCTTGAAATGGTTGGCGCTTTATCGCATAAATAGATGATTCAACACTTGTTACTTTTACTTAGCACCTTGATCCTACATGGGAATCAAGAGCATACGAAGATTGGCAACAAGTCGTGGAAACGCGTATGGGCAACTGCAGCTTCTGGCAATCAAATTTATACCGATCATTTAGGAGATGTTTACCTTGTTCAAGGAGATCAGCTATCAAAATACAAGTCGAGCGGCGCCTTTTTCAGAGTGTATTCAAATAAAAACTTGGGCAAAATCACCTCTGTTGATGCAGCCAATCCATTAAAGATCATCGTTTTTTATCGCGACTTTTCTCGGGTTGTATTTCTTGATAACACCATAACCGACAATGGAGAGCCTTTGAAGCTCGATGAATTTAACATGGAGCAGGCTTCATTGGTGTGTTGGTCGTACGATAATGGTATTTGGATTTATGACCCCATTAGATTTTCCCTAACTCGATTAAATCAACAGTTGAAAATCCAGAATGAGATATTAAATCTGAATCAAATCCTTGGATTTCCGCTCCAGCCAGTTTGTATGATCGAAGCAGACAATTACCTGTTTATCAGCGTTCCAGATCATGGAATTTTGCAGTTTGATGTTTTCGGAACCTACATGCGTACCATTCCAATCAAAGGCATCGAGAAATTCGATGTGAGTGGAGAATCTATCATTTATACAGATCAAGAAGAGCGTTTGCATTTATATCAAATCAAAACATTCTTAGAAGACACCGTCGCCCTTCCCCAGAAAAACATCAAAGACTTCGCGATTGACAAGAACAGGATGATTCTGCTCACGAACGACAGTCTTTATTCATTTCAATATTTCGAATGAGGAACCCAATTTACCAAGGAGCTTGGTCGTCGTCGAAGCGCATGCAAGTTCTTGAGCATGCGAAAAATGAAACACACGATCTGATTGTAATTGGTGGAGGCATAACTGGAGCTGGAATTTTATTGGATGCGGCAAGCCGCGGAATGAATGCGATCTTATTCGAAAAGGATGATTTTGCGTCAGGCACCAGCAGCAGATCTACCAAGTTGATTCATGGGGGTTTGCGGTATCTGAAGCAACTTGAATTTAAAGTTGTTCGTGAAGTTGGCAAGGAAAGATCCATTGCTCAAAGAAACGCCCCGCATTTGGTGTATCCTGAGCCGATGTTGCTTCCAATTGTTGAAGGAGGAAGCTTAGGGAAATTATCGGCCCGATTGGGTTTGTATGTATATGAAAAGCTAGCTGGCGTTAGACCTGAAGAGAAATTCAAAATGCTCAGCCGAGAAGAAATTCTGGAGAAGGAACCCTTGATGAATCCTCACGGATTATTGGGTGGAGCGGTGTATACAGAGTATCGAACTGATGATGCAAGACTGTGTATCAGTATTTTTAAAACGGCAATTTCACACGGCGGAAAAGCAGTAAACCATTGTAAAGTAGTAGATTTCTTAAAGTCGGGAGGCCAAATCGTAGGTGTTTTGGTTCAAGAAAGAACTACAGGAAAACAATTTGAAATCAAGGGAAAAGTAGTTGTGAACGCTGGAGGTCCGTGGGTCGATTTGGTACGCACTATGGATGCAGCACCAAAAGGCAAAAGATTGCACCTCACACAAGGCATCCACTTGGTTTTCGATGCCAAGCGTTTCCCGTTAAAGCAATCGGTTTATTTCGACACAAAAGATGGCAGGATGATTTTTGCCATCCCAAGAGAAAACAAAATTTATCTTGGAACAACAGACACCAATTTTCATGGATCGCCCAACGATACTGCAATTTGTGAAGAAGATGCGACTTACTTAGTCAATGCCTTTAACGATCGTTTCACTGGTACTCGATTACAATTGCAAGACATAGAATCTGGATGGGCCGGAATTAGGCCATTAATTCATGAGGATGGAAAAAGCCCTTCTGAACTTTCGCGAAAGGATGAAATTTTCGAGTCGGAATCAGGTTTATTGTCGATTGCTGGCGGTAAATTAACTGGCTATCGGGTGATGGCAGAAAAAATCGTGGATCGCGTTCAAAAAAAGCTCAAGAAATCTGGTTCAAAAGAGTTCCTTGCTTGCAAGAGTAGAATCATCAATCTGAAAGGTGGGGAATTCGAAAATAACCAAGAAGTGATTGAGTTTGGCGGTGTGCAACTAGGCGAAGCCAAGCAAATTGGAGCAAATGCGATTCAGATCAAAGGCTTGGTTGAAAGGTACGGAAGGGAAACTGAGAAAATTGTTGAGCTTGGTTATTTGATTTGGCCAAACGAAGTCGATAAATCGAACGTACTAAAGAAAGCAGAAATACTTTATTGTATGGAAGAGGAATCCACTTTGTTCCCAGCAGATTTTTGGATCAGAAGAAGCGGTGGGCTCTACTTTAGATTCGAGGAAACTATTTCAGAATTTCATGAGCTTGAGCAGTGGTTCATGGATCAGAATATTTGCGACGAATTATTGATGAAAGAGGCCGGATACGCATTTCTCAGGGAAGCGGATAAAATCAAGGAAGCAATAATAAAAAGCAAGGAATAAAGAGGAATTCACAGGGAATATTAATTTTGCTGCGTGGAAGAGATATTACTGCTTTTTACAACACCGTTCATGGTGATTTTAGTTCTCGCTGAGATGGTTTATAGCCATTACCATCACAAAGAACTTTATACCGGAAAGGATACTGCCATCAATTTGATGTGCACCTCATTGAACTTTCTAAACGACTTAATATTCAGAGTGGTAACTTTAGGTATTTTGACCTGGTTTAATGGTTTCAGCGTTTGGGCATTTGAAGAAAAAACGGCGATTTACTGGATACTTTTATTCTTTGCACAAGACTTTGCCTATTACGTTTTACATTATGTTGACCATTATGTTAGATTCTTCTGGGCATCTCATGTGACACACCACTCGAGTGAGAAATTCAATTTTACGGTTGCGATTAGATCATCTGTTTTTCAACCATATTATCGATTTCTTTACTTCATCCCATTGTCGTTGCTAGGATTCGAAGCTTTCGACATTGTTTTCATGTATGCAGCAACCCAGGTTTATGGTTTTTGGGTGCACACTGAAACGATTGGTAAACTGCCTAAGTGGTTTGAGTTCATTTTTGTAACACCATCTCACCATAGAGTTCACCATGCCTCTAATGAGGAATATTTAGATTCTAATATGGGGATGGTCTTGATTATTTGGGATAGGCTATTTGGAACATTCAGGCCTGAGTTGAAGGACATTAAAGTAAAATATGGCCTTACTAAGAATTTAGATACCTATCGACCAACGAAAGTTGTTTTTCATGAGTGGAAGGCAATCTGGTTAGATGTTAAAAAGGCTCCAAATTGGAAGAGTAGATGGATGTATATGTTTGGCCCTCCTGGTTGGAGTCATGATGGTTCAAGTTATACTTCAAAACAGCTTAGATCAAAAGGAAATCTGTAAATATCAATTATTTCATTCCTCACTTTAATATTTATCAACAAGGTTGTTGAACAAACAATAACACGCAAAGCTTTCATTATATGATATTTAAGCTTCATCAAATGTAAGTTCTGTGTAAGCATTCACTTTTTTTTTCGTTAAAATTTAAGTGAATTTGTTTTTGAATTCGATGATTGTATATCTTTGTGTTAAGAGAGAACTAATTCACAATCTAATACCCATATCCATGAATAAGAATATTCTGTTGACTGCTGGAGTACTTTTCGCTACTGCCTTGACTACCGCACTCATGGCAACCCCGAACCCTCCAGGTCCTCAAATTGTTCCTATCGACGGCGGATTGTCTTTGTTAATTGCTGCTTGTGCAGGTGTTGGCGCTAAGAAAATTTACGACGTACGTAAAGAAAAGAAAGCAAGCAAGTAATTCATTTTACTGCTGATATATAATCTGTGGATAGTAGTGCCAAAAGTTTAAACCTCTTCCTTGCGAAGATTTTTGGTTTTTACCTTTTTTGGCTAGTATCCGAGAATTTTTTAAGCCACGAGCTTGTTATCTACAACAAGCTCTGGTCTTTTTTTTACCATATCTTCCTTCAAATTGTACATGGAGGCAGTGAATTAGCCCTGCAATTAATGGGTTATGAAACCATTTCAGGCTACAATTCATTAGCTATTGTTGGGTCATATGGCGTTATTATTGGTAATCCGTGTGTTGGCTTTGGCCTGACGTACGGATTTTCTGCATTAATTATCTCCTATCCAGGTCCTTGGAAGAAAAAACTATGGTTCATTCCTGCTGGAGCTGCATTTATTTCTGCTGTTAATATTGCACGCGTTGTATCATTGATCACATCCTCCTACAAAATAGGTAGCTTCGTGAAAATGGAACAACACGATCTATTCAACAACATGATCTATATTGTGATCTTCCTATTGTGGGTTGTATGGGTAAAATTTATCGTAGATAGTAAAAAGAAAGTTTCCGCTTAGTTTTCCTTTTCAATTCGGTGTGTTGCATAGGTCTCCCATTTTTGGAGAGCATCTGTCATATCCTTCGGTAATTCAGAATCGAAAAACAATTCTATTCCCAATACTGGGTGCACGAATCCAAGCGACTTAGCATGTAACGCATGTCGGGGAAGGATTTCAAAGCAATTGCCGATAAAATGCTTGTAAGAAGAAGATGTAGTTCCTTTTAGAATTCGATCACCGCCATAAGTATCGTCGTTAAACAAAGGATGTCCGATGAATTTCATGTGTACACGAATTTGGTGCGTTCTACCTGTTTCTAGCTTACATTCCACAAGGGTTACATAACCAAATCGGCGAAGCACTTTATAATGCGTTACAGCATGTTTGCCTTGAGATCCGTCAGGGAAAACAGAAAACAACTTGCGGTCGCGAATATCTCTTCCGATATGGCCTGTAACGGTACCAGCATCTTCCTTCAAATCGCCCCAAACCAATGCATAGTAGGTTCGCTTGGTGGTTCTTTCGAAAAACTGACGGGCTAAGTGCGTCATTGCGTACTCATTTTTGCCCATTACCATGATGCCAGATGTGTTTTTATCGAGGCGGTGCACCAATCCTGGCCGAGGTTGCTTTTGTTGGTACAGCGGCAAATGTTGAAAATGATAAATCAAAGCATTTACTAACGTTCCAGTGTAGTTCCCATAACCGGGATGAACTACCATTCCAGGCTTTTTGTTGATTACGATTACATCATCATCTTCGTAAACAATATCAATAGGTAAATTCTCAGGCTTCAACTCTCGATCCCGAGGAGGATGCGCGAAAACTACAGCAACAACATCGCCCGGCTTAACGCGATAGTTTGATTTTACCGCCTTTCCGTTTACTTGAATGTTTCCTGCCTCAGCAGATGATTGGATGCGGCTCCGAGAAGTCTTTTCTAACCTGTTCTGAAGAAACTTATCTACACGAAGTAATTCCTGTCCTTTGTCGGCAATTATTTTGAAATGCTCAAAAAGCTCCTCTTGATCACCTTCCTCTGAATCATTGTCGATGAATCTCTCCTCATCATCATCCCAAGCGCCCAAATTACTCATCGGTTATTTGAAATCACAAGCTTTCTAAACTGATAGTTGGAATCAGCAGCAGACTTTAAACCAATAAAGTAGAGACCTGCAGGTATTTGATCGAGTGACACTTCGATTTGAGAATTGCTTGATTGACCTTGCTTGATCATTCTTCCAGACAGATCCATAAGCATCCAATGTGAATTCCCTTCAATTGAAACCTGAATATTCACCGAACTGCTAGCAGGATTTGGGTAAAGATTCCATTGTGCAATATCTCTTTGTGGTAGTGATTCAGAACCAACATATAAATTGTAAGGATATCGAAACAATGGACGAATCATTAATGTGCCTTGCTGCGCTCCGTAATTGTACCAACTGCCATCTAGGTTGTAATAGATACGGCTGTTGTTGTTAAAGTTCTTATCAAATCCTACATTGATTTCGAAATTCGAAGTTTGTGCCCATCCTATATAATATGAACCTGATGGGATGTAAATAGCCGAATCAAGTGCTATCGTAAAAAATGTATTCAAACCCTGATTTGGCGGATAGTCTACAGCTTTTTGATAAAGTAAAGTGCCGGGCGCATTTGAACCAGCCGACCAAATCATCAAGAAAAAAGATTGGCCACCAGCATCTCCAATTGTTCTATTGAAGAACATCTGTACAGCCTTCAAAGAGTCGCTTAAATATGAATCGAAACGTTGTGCAGCGAAACCTCCACCATTGTTGTTGATGCTAATTCTTGCTTCTGGCATGCCATCGTCGAGTGCGTAATAATTACTCAGCACTTGCTCGTAAACTATCGTATCGTTCCGTGAAAGATCATCTTGGTTTTCGCTCAAGTAATGGTGAAGGAAATACACAGTTGATTCCGTTCCTGGATCTTCATATGTGTATTTCACAGGCTCTTCAAGAACATATTCTTCTCGAGGGAGAATCGGACCTTGGTTGCTTAAAAGCAGCACATCCACTTGAACTTGATTGGCATTGTAAAATTCGTAACCGTAAAACTTATTGGCTGGACCAGCATTGAGTGTAGTCATGGATAGATTGTAGAAATCATCCATATTGTCGTTGGCATTGGGTAAAAAATGCCACAAAGGCAACGATTGATAATTCAACAACAGGCTGGTTGCTGGATACATGAACGCAAAGTCGTTGTATGAGGTATCGTTTTGGAAGCGACCAGTTTCGAGTTTCAAATAATCGATATGCCAATGGTCCCAGCTACCGTTTTGTTGCGCAAAATTCCTGAATCGAAATTGAAATCCATTTTTCAAATAAGCAGTATCCACAATGGGAATCATTACTTGAGAAAAATCGCGAGCAAGCTGAGGATAATCTTCTCCTTTAACTCCCCAAACCCAAGCCCATGTAGAGTCGCTTACATTGTAAAACTCTAAGATCAACGAGTCGATAAACTCAGGGAAATTCCCTCTTCCGCCAGGTTGATAAAAAAAGCTCAAATAGAGAGAATCCGATGGAGCGTAAGCCAAGCGGAAAGGTTTGGAAGTAAGTGTATCGGCGTTTCCACTAGAAGTTGAGTTGCTGTATGGATTTCCTTTCCAATTGAGCCCATCGAAAGTTGCAACCCCAATGGTTGGTGGTTTTAATGGCAGATTTCCATTGATTTGAACGCTAAATCCAAGCCATTTGTCATAGTCGGCATGGTTTCCGGAGTACGAAAAATCTTCCACGAAAGGCAAACTGATAGAGTCTTGAAAATCTCTAGAAGACTTATTGAATGGCTGGTTGTTTTTCGGAGCGTTATAGGAACCAAGCGGCATCAAAGTTAGGCCTTGTGCTTGTAAGCTCACATGAATCACAAATAGCAATACGGTTAAGAAAGTTCTTTTATAAAGTATCATTCTTCATTTTTTCGTTTTCAAGCACTTCGTCGCTTCCGGTTAACCAGACATTGATAGAAGCACCATCGTATAATCCATCTGCCGAAGGCTCTGGAAATTGTTTGTATACTCGAGCAGATGAGGTATCTTTTGCAGTAAGATCCATCAATTTCATCCCAAGTATTAACTGATTTTCAGCCAATACCATTCGAACTTCTTCCAAGGTAAGCCCAAACAAATTTGGCACTGGAATCAAGCCATTGTTTTGACCTTTCCCAAGCACTAAATCAATCGCAGAACCTTTATCGAGCATAGAGCCGTGTTTGATGTCTTTTCCTTTGTAAAGCTGACGAATTACTGGTGGTAAACCTTCCACATAACGAAGAGATCCAACTTTTAGTCCGTAGGTTTCCAATAAAGATGATGCTTGCCGAAGTGACAGGTTCACCAGATTTGGAACTTTCACCTGCTGGTTCAGCATTGCATTTACGGTAAGGTAGATGGTTCGGTCTTCCTTTACTGTTGAGCCAGGGCGAGGTTCTTGTTCTAACACAGTACCTTTTTCCTTTTTCATGTTGTACACCGAGTCGATGATTTCGTAACGGAGGTTGTGCCCATCCACGAATTTATCGAGATCCTTGATATACAACCCTTTGAAATCGGGCACAGTGGCTTTAGAATCGTGCAGGGTGTAAAAATCCATAAACAGCAAACAGATCCACAGAAATGCAACCACCGCAACTGATGCTCCGATGAAGTGCTTCCAAAACTGTTTGGTCTTTATAAATTCTAGAAATGTCATGCGGTTATGCCGGTTGATTTCTTGAATTCGCCGACGCTTCAGCAAAAGTCATAATTTTTTCAATAAAATCGTAAGGTTTATATCCATTGATCGCACTCTGGTGAAAGATGCAGGTGGCAGGTGTCATCCCCGGAAGGGAATTGACTTCAATGAAAATGATTTCGGTTCGCTCATCATCGAAGATTCTCACAAATGCATCGATTCGGCAATACCCTCTCACATTTAGAACCCGTGCAGCTTTTTCGAACTCCACCTTCACACGGTCTGAAACGCGCTGTCTTCTTTGTGGATCGCGGGAATACCGAGCTGGAGTGATGTTTTGTCCTTGGCCTGCCAAGAATTTTTCTTCCAGTGAAAGTACTTCGCCTTCCGACAAAGCTTCGGATGCTTCGAAAACCTCATAGCGGACATTTCCATCAGCATCGAAATGTGTAAGCATACCGCCTGTAATTTCGAGGAATGTAGCTGCACCGTTTGAACTGATAAGCGATTCAACCAAAAACTGACGTTTGAAAGGGAATTCTTCTTTGGGCTTGATTTTCAATCTTGAAGCAGCTTCCTCATCAAGAACATCCGATTTTCGGAAAATGAGCTTGGTGAAAGCAGTAAAATCATCATCGTTGTGAAGCTTTTTAACAGCCGAAGAACATCCATCATCCACAGGTTTTGCAATAAGTGGATAGCCGATTGAATTGGCCTTTGCGAGCATCGAAGCAGCGTTTTCAACCCACTCATCTTCAGTAACAACAAAATGCTCTGCCACAAGCATTCCGTTGGCTTTCAACAATTCGTTGGTTCTAAATTTATCGATGGTAATTCCAGAAGTATTTGCATCCGAACCGTTGTATGGAAGTCCCACTTTTTCGAGTTCTTTTTGCAAAGCTCCATCTTCGCCTGGGCGACCATGCAAGGCAATGAACACCTCTCCTACTCTTTCCGCTAACTGTGGATAATTAATCCTTTCAGGCGCATTGAGATTATTCACATCTCCAAACATTCCGGTAAGTTCACCACATTCGGCAATGATTTTTTGAATGATTGGATGGGTTGAGAAATGAAGGATCTTTTCACGAATATCGTCGGCATTGTCTTTCAACATTAAGTTGATTGGCAAGGTGTACAATTCGTGAGCATCGTCGGCACCTGAAAGAAATACTGGCAGTGGTTCGAAAATGGCCGATGAGGATAGTTTTTCATAAACGTTTCGCCCGCTTTCGACCGAAATGTGTCGTTCGGAAGAATAGCCACCAAAAACCACTGCAATTTTCTTGCGTACCGCAGGATTGTTGCGCATTTCGTGCATGGAAGCATTGAGTTTATCGAGCATCTTTTCTGCCACTCCGCTGAATTTCATTTCTTGGATCCTGCGGCGTATTGAAGTATGTATGATGTAAGTGATAAACTGTGATGGATTGAAGCCAATTTCCGCTGCCTGATGGAAGAAGAAAGACGACGGCATCATCCCAGATGTAGTGTTTGGATCGTTGAGGAAGATTTTCCCTTCGGAGTTTATGAATCCATCGATCCTTGCATAAACACCAAAACCTAGCGATGAAAAAAGTTGCTCGCAGGTTTCCCTGATCTTTTCCAGATCGGCATCGGGAAGTTCGATGGGTGTGATTTTACGCGATAAGCCTGGAAGGTATTTCGAGCGATAATCGAATACTTCTTTGCCTTTGCGAATTTCTGTAGGCGGCAAGCAAACGGCTTTTCCGTTCATGTCTTCGATAACGATCGACGAAAATTCTTTGCCATCTATGAACCCTTCCAGAATGACTTCTGATTCTGCATCTAAAGACTCAAGTTCGAGGATATCTACTTGAAGAAGTTGCTCATTGAGGAATTTCTCCAATGCATCGGGGTGTGAAAACACTGTTTCTCCAATTCTAATTGGAATTCCGATGCCTTCACGAATATCGCAAGTGGTGCGGATCCATTCGTTTTTTTCGGAATTGGATAGGATGTTCCATGCGTTTGCATAAATTCGACGAATGAAGAAACTTTTATCGATGGCAGATGCCAACAATTCTGCATCGGGGTTGTGAATAACAGAAACACCGATTGAAGATCCTTGGGTTGGCGATTTTACCACCAAGGGAAACTTCACTTCACTAGATGCGCGATTGAGGATGGCTTGTACATTTCGGCCACTGCGCCATTCATCCCGTGAAACGGTAAAGAAATCGGGCGAATTGAACCCCGCTTGAAGCATAAGTTTTTTCTGCACCACTTTGTTGATGCCGATTGCGCTTGGGAGGATTCCGCTTCCTGTGTATGGTATATCGAGATACTCCAAAAGGCCTTGGATACGGCCATCTTCGCCATAAGGACCATGGAGACAAAGGAATGCAATATCGAAAAGTTGAGGAAGTTCGGAAATGCTCAAAACCCGACCAATCTTGTTGCCTTCTTTCACTGGATCGACTCCAGGAAGTGATTCGGCATAAATTTGATAATCGCCTGCACTAGTAGGAACAGCAGATGGTTCAGGGTAAAAGTCGCGGATAGAGCCTTTGTAAACAAACTCCCAATCGAGTAAGATGAACTGGTTAAAGCTATCAACAAAAACAGGTACAGCCTCAAACAAACTTTTGTTCAAGTTATCGTAAACCGTTCGCCCACCTGCAAAAGAAATTTCACGCTCTTTGGATCTTCCTCCGAAGATAATCCCGACTTTCAACTTCATGTATGGATTTATTCTGAATGGGTAAAGCTAAACGGAAATACAACCCTGATCGTATACCGAAAACTTAACTTTTCAAGACTCTCGGGTTGAAAAAGAGCAAGCACATTTGGTAATCAACAAGGTATTCGAAGCTATCTTGCACAACAAATTGATTTCAACCTCACGAATAATTGCGACAAAGCCTAATATTCAGCAACATAGGTAAACGCGAACAACTTGATGAAGATGTAAATTGGATTGTTCAAAACATCAACAAGCAATGTTTCTCAAACTTAGGTTGTCGAAAAACAATTAACTAATTCAATAACTGAGTTTTAAATACTTACAAATCTGCAGTTAGAAATTAAAAATAGTAATAAAATCTGCGTGGATAGATTCGACCTTGGAGCGAAATAAATCCAATTCACCTCACTACCCTTCCAATGGCTAAAAAAGCAAAAAAACACAAAGAGCAACAACAGCAACTTCTGCTAGAATCGGTTATCCAATATTTCAAATCGGAGCCCCGTGCACTTCACAATTACAAGCAGGTTTGTTCAGCTATTGGAGTTGAAGATTCCATCGACAGATTGAATGTGCTCGAATTGCTAGAGGCTTTGGTTGTTAGCGGACAATTGTCGGAGCCAGAGCCAGGTAGATTCAGATACATTCAAATGGGTAACACCACGGTTGAAGGAAAGATCGACATTACAACAAAAGGCGCAGGATACTTAGTGAGCCCTGAATTGCCAGAAGATATTTACATCCGTGAAACCGACATGCTCAATGCCCTGAACGGGGATTTGGTGAAGGTGAAACTCTTTGCCCGTCGCCGAGGAAGAAAGCAAGAAGGTGAAGTGATCGAAATTGTTGAACGGGCAAAAACAGAATTTGTTGGAATCGTGCAATCGAGTGCGAAGTTCGCTTTCGTTGTGCCCGACAGCAACAAAATGCCTATCGATATTTTCGTTCCATTGCAAGACCTCAACGGCGCTAAGGATGGCGATAAAGTGTTGGTGAAAATGATCGATTGGCCCGAACATGCCAAGAATCCTTTCGGAGAAATTAAGCGCGTGCTTGGTCGCCCAGGTGACAACAACGTGGAAATGAATGCCATCATGTTGGATTACAATCTCCCAATGGATTTCCCAGCAGAAGTTGAACAAGCGGCAGAAAAAATTCCAATGGAAATCCCTGAATCGGAGATCCAAAAACGTAGAGACTTTAGAAACATCACCACCTTTACGATCGACCCAGCAGACGCAAAAGATTTTGATGATGCTTTGTCGATCCAAAAACTTGAGAATGGCAATTGGGAAATCGGGGTGCACATTGCCGATGTTTCGCATTATGTGGTTCCAGACAGCATCTTAGAAGAGGAAGCTTACAACCGTGCTACCTCAGTGTATTTGGTAGACCGTGTGGTCCCGATGCTTCCTGAACACCTTTCGAACGGCGTTTGCTCCTTGCGTCCTGATGAAGACAAACTGACCTATTCTGCAGTTTTCGAAATGAACGATGAAGCAGAAGTGCTCAACCAGTGGTTTGGCCGCACAGTAATTCGTTCACAACGAAGATTTGCCTACGAAGATGCGCAAGCCATTATTGAAACTGGCGAGGGTGATCTGAAGGATGAAATCCTCACTATGAACGCACTTGCCCGCTTGATGCGTGCTCGGCGCTACCAACGCGGCGCGATAGCATTCGATAAAGTGGAAGTGAAATTCCGACTCGACAAAAACGGGAAGCCACTTGGTGTGTATTTCAAGGTGCAAAAAGAAGCCAACGAGCTCATCGAAGAATTTATGTTGTTGGCCAACCGAAGCGTCGCCGAATTTATCGGAATGCCCAAGGAAGAAAAGAAAAAAGGTGGCAAATCGATTCCTGGAAAACCATTTGTGTACCGCGTTCACGACAAACCAGACCCTGAAAAATTAAGCGATTTCGCACGTTTTGCAAGTCAGTTCGGATACCGCTTGAAATTTGCCAGCGAGCAACAAGTGAGCAGCTCATTGAACCAATTGATGAAAGATGTAAAAGGGAAAGGTGAACAAAATGTGATCGAAACATTGGCGATCCGAACCATGGCAAAAGCTGTTTACACGACAAACAATATTGGCCATTACGGACTTGCATTTAAATATTACACCCATTTCACATCGCCTATTCGTAGATATCCAGATGTGATGGTGCACCGCCTGTTAGATGCTTACATGCAAGGGAAAAACTGGGAGGGCGAAAGCCAACTCGAAATGCGCTGCAAGCATTCATCCGACATGGAGAAACTGGCTGCTGAAGCAGAGCGATCATCAGTAAAATACAAGCAAGTAGAATTCCTTAAAGATAAAATTGGGGAAGTTTTCAAAGGTGTGATTTCGGGTGTTACCGAATGGGGAATGTTTGTGGAGATTATCGAAAACAAATGCGAAGGCCTCGTTCGTTTGCGCGACATGCAAGATGACTTTTATTCGTTCGATGAAGAAAGTTATAGCATCGTTGGGAAAAGAAACCGCAAGCGCTACCGATTGGGCGATGAAATAATGATCAAAGTGAAACGCGCCGATTTGGTAAAAAAACAGTTAGACTTTGCTTTATTTGAAGACGACCTGTACTCTTCGCCACGCCCAATGTCGGAAGGATCAAAACTTCCAAACAAACGCAACAAATACAAACGATAGAAGCGCTTCAGGTTGTACTTTTGACCGAGAATGGAATTAAGCCAGCACCTGCAATCCTTATTGAAATCGTTGCCCGAGAAACCGGGAGTGTATCAGTACTTTGATGCAGATGGCAAGATATTGTACGTTGGTAAAGCGAAAAGCCTCAAAAAACGGGTCTACTCCTATTTCAGCAAAGACCACTACGACAGTGGAAAAACACGTGTTTTGGTATCGAAAATTGTCGACATCAGAACCATCGTTGTGGATACAGAGCTGGATGCTTTGTTGCTTGAAAACAACCTCATTAAGAAGTATCAACCAAGGTACAATGTTGCATTAAAGGACGACAAAACCTATCCTTGGATTTGCATTAAAAATGAGCGCTTCCCTCGTGTATTCCCCACCCGTAAAGTGATCAAAGATGGATCTGAATATTTCGGTCCTTATCCCAGCGGTAAGGTGATGCATACTTTATTGGATTTGGTGAAAAGCCTTTATCCAAGAAGAACCTGCAACCTAGCACTTGAACCTATTGCCATCAATAACGGGAAGTTCAAAGTTTGCTTGGAGTATCACATCAAGAATTGCCTTGGACCATGTGAAGGATATCAGTCGGAAACTGAATACATGCAAACGATTCAGGAGATTCGACAAATTATCAAAGGCGACATCGGGAATTTGATTTCGATGGTGAAAAACAAGATGTTGGAAGAGTCTGCTGCGTATCGTTTCGAAGAAGCGCAAAAGCTGAAGGAAAGACTAGAATTGCTAGAAAAGTTCAAAAGCAAATCGACGATTGTCAACCCTTCCATCAGCAATGTGGATGTGTTTTCGATCCAAACCGACGAAAAAAATGCCTACGTAAATTACCTCCGTGTGTTGGATGGAAGCATCATCCAAGGGCATACAATAGAGCTCAGAAAGCGTTTGGATGAGCCAGCAGAAGAGCTTCTTTCGATTGCGATTGGCGAGATGCGTCAACGATTCAGCTCAAATGCCCGCGAGATCATCGTTCCATTTTTACCTGATCTGGAAGATGATTTCCTCACGCTCACTGTTCCCCAGCGGGGAGATAAAAAACAACTGCTCGATTTGAGTGCACGAAATGTGCTAAATTACATCCGGGAGAAGAACAAACAGTTAGAATTGGTGGATCCTGAAAGGCATTCAAAACGCATCTTAGAACAATTGAGAAAGGACCTTCGGATGCCAGAATTGCCTCGGCATATTGAATGTTTCGACAACTCAAATTTCCAAGGAGCTTACCCTGTTTCTGCGATGGTTTGTTTCAAAGATGGAAGGCCAAGCAAAAAAGATTACCGGCATTTCAATGTAAAAACCGTAGTTGGACCCGATGATTTCGCTACTATGGAAGAAGTTATCACACGGAGATACGGCAGACTGTTGGAGGAGAATGGTGAATTCCCTCAACTAATTATCATCGATGGCGGGAAAGGGCAATTGGGCGCTGCATTGGGCGCACTTGATAAATTAGGTTTACGAGGAAAAATTAGCATCATAGGAATCGCGAAACGCTTGGAAGAGATTTATTTCCCGGGCGACCCGTTGCCTTTGTACATCGACAAAAAAAGTGAAAGCTTGAAGCTGATTCAGTTCCTCAGAAATGAGGCACATCGTTTTGGAATCACGCACCACAGAAGTCGCCGCGACAAAGGCACTTTAAAAACCGAATTGCACGAAATTGAAGGCATTGGACCGAGCACTGCAGAGAAATTGCTCACTGAATTCCGATCGGTCAAAAAAGTACGAGAAGCAAGTTTAGAGGAAGTTGCGTCAGTTGTTGGGAAAAGTAAAGCTGAAACGGTGATGAATTACTTTAAAAGCCAACAGGAAAATCAAGCCAATGCTTGACCAACTAGGCATTCGCTGTTCTGAAGCATCCGGGCTTTGATGTTCGGATTTTTTAATTGATTGAGATCCGTAAGTTGCACTTGCATCTGCAGTAGATCGGCCAATTGATTTTGCAAACTGTAGAAGTAATGGAAATAAGAATCGCCTGTTGATTCATTGAATTCAGCCAAAAACTCCAATTCTGTATGTTGTACGTCAGGATCGCTTACGATGCTACCAGTTGCATAAAGGTTCGAAACCAAACATTCTTTGCAGATGTTTCTGATGGCGTGGATATTTTGGAACAGTAACATGAAATCTCGATCGGATCGACTAAAGTAGAAATTAGAGGCTGTAAATTTATTTCTTTGCATGAATGTTCATCAAGCCTAAACGAATAATTGTAACCGGAGCCGCCGGATTTATTGGTTCTCATCTGAGCGTCAGGCTCATTCGTGAAGGCTATGAAGTAATTGGAATCGACAACTTCAGCCGTGGAAGGATAGAAAATCTAGCGGAAATCATTTCGCATCCAAACTTTCGGTTGATTGAGGGCGATGCCGGGGAAGATGAAATTCTTGCTTCGATCAACGCTGATACATTGGTTCATCTGGCATCAGGAAAGATTCCTCGGTTTGATAGTGGCTGGCAGGTTTTACGGGAGAATGAGCGGGTGAGCAACTCGATTCTTCAATATTGCATGAAGAATTATGTGCGCCTAATTTTTGCCTCAACGAGCGATGTGTACGGTAAAAATCCTGCGTTGCCATTCACCGAAACGAGCGATTTGATGATTGGATCGCCAGAGAATAAACGGTGGGCTTATGCGCTCAGTAAATTACACACCGAATTTTTGTTGTGCGCAGCGAATCGTTCATCGGGCTTGCCATTTCAAATCATGCGATTTTTTGGTTGTTACGGCCCGAAAATGGCCGAAGGTTGGTGGGGAGGCCCGCAATCGGTGTTTATTGAACAAGCACTTAATAAAACAGCCTTCAGTATTCATGGTGATGGGACGCAAACCAGAAGCTATCTATATATAGATGATTTGGTAAATGCTGTTGTTCGATTGGTTGAAGAAGTTGAGTTAGACAGTGGCATCTGGAACATTTGCGGCGATCCATCAACCGAAATATCTGTATTCGATTTGGTGAAAGAAATTCAAACACTCACAAACCCTACAGAAGCACCTGAAATTGAATGGATTCCTTATGCTTCCTTTGGGCAATATGAAGATGTGATGCGAAGGGTTGGTTCGGCTGAAAAAGCATTCAATCATTTAGGTTGGAAAGCAGAAACGACACTGCGTGAAGGTTTGAAACGCACGATTGATTGGATGAAGCAACAAAGCAATGATGCAGAATCAGTCTAGAATTTGGGTGCTCTTGCCAGTGTTCAATGAAGCCGAAGGAATCGTTAGCTGGTTAATTTCGATCAAGTTGAATTGCCAGGATTTCGGTGTTGTTCAATTTGTGCTTTCGGATGACGGATCAACCGATGGACTTCAAAACACGGTTTCAAATTGGGATGAAAAAAACTGCTGTGTAGTTTTGGGAGACGGCTTGAATCGTGGTCCAGGTGCGGCATTTGATTTAGGTTTTCGGTACATCCTCAAGCATGGGAAACCATCAGATTTAGTTGTCACTTTGGAGGCTGATAGTACGGCAGATTTGAGCATGTTGCCGCGCATGTTGGATGCACTAAAAACAGAAGATCAGGTTTTAGCCTCAGTGTATTTGAAAGGTGGAGGATTTAGTCGAACTACTTGGTATCGTGTAGGTTTGTCGAACCTAGCAAATGGCTTAACCAGATTCGTGCTCAGGCTTCCATTCAGAACACTTACATCATTTTACCGCGCTTATCGCTGGGATGCGGTGAAAAAAATAGCTGATCATTTCGATCCTCTTTTTGAAGAAACTGGATTTATTTGTCAGGTGGAGCTGTTGCATAAAAGCAGGCTTGCTGGATTGAGGATTTTAGAAATCCCCACACGTGTTTATTCGGAGCGGCGAATAGGGAAGTCGAAAATGAAATTGATCAAAACGGCATTAGAGCATCTACGATTTATAACGAAGACAGTTTTGAAGCTGAAGCATTGAGTATCTTTCGCCCATGGAATTTATTTCAGCAGCACTGAGTCGCTACGTAGAAGAGCATACCACAAAAGAGCCTGACTATTTGTATATGCTAAATCGTGAAACGCATCTAAAAGTGATGCAACCACGAATGCTCTCGGGTCATTTACAAGGTCGGTTTTTGAGCCTAATTTCACATTTGATGCAACCTCAATTGGTGCTTGAAATCGGCACCTACACAGGTTATTCTGCACTGTGTCTCGCCGAAGGCCTATCCCCGGAGGGAAGACTGCATACCGTCGATAACAATCCGGAACGGGAAGAATTGGTGAAAAAGTATATCCGCGAAGCGAACTTAGAAAACCGAGTAATACCGCACATTGGCGATGCAGCAGAAGTAATTCCACGCATTGAAGGAACATTCGATCTTGTTTTTATCGATGCCGACAAGGAAAATTACAGCTTGTATTACGACCTAGTAATCGATAGAGTAAGGCCTGGAGGATTAATCATTTCCGACAATGTACTGTGGAGCGGCAAGGTTCTCGAAGCTGTAAAACCAAACGATCAAGACACGATTGCTATGTTGGAATTTAACCGACAGATGGTGCACGACAGCCGTGTAGAAGTGGTTTTACTTCCGGTAAGAGATGGCTTGAGTATGGTGAGAAAAAAGCTTGGTTAGAACTTCAGCTTCAACTTCTTGAAGTTATCCGACTTCATTTGGATCAAGGCTTCTTTTACGATCGGGTTGGAATCGTTGATGACTTGATAATACTCAGAAGTTCCCCAAACTTGGTTGGCGATTAAAGCCTTTAATTGACGGCGGATGAACGCACCTGATGCTTTCAAGCCTTCTTCATCGCGTTTTATTTCGTCGGCTTCACCAGCAGCAACAAACTCTTCAACAATAGCGTCGCTTACTGTGAAATTGGTTTTGAATGCATTGAAATCAGGGTAACTTTTACTGATTTCTGCGCGGTGCTGATCCACATATTTAAGTGTGAATTTGTTGAACAAACCTTTGCGGTAAACATCGGTGAGGTACTTAGAATTTTCGGTTGTATCGAGCGGAATAAAAATATCTGGCATAATACCACCACCGCCGTATACCAAGCGTTTCCCGGTTGTGTAGTACTTTAAAGAATCGGCAAAATGAATGCTATCGCGGTTTGTAAATTCGCCATGGCGGAAACGGGTGTTGAGGTCGTCGTAGTAATCATCAACACCATTTTCATAAGGCTTTTGGATGCATCTTCCAGAAGGTGTGTAATAGCGCGCTGTTGTTAGGCGCATGGCCGAACCATCGGGAAATGGAAATGAATTTTGCACCAATCCTTTTCCGAAAGATCTACGACCGATGATTATCCCACGATCAAGATCTTGCACTGCACCCGAAACAATTTCGGAAGCTGAAGCTGAACCTTCATCGATGAGCACGATGAGTTTTCCTTTTTCGAAAAGCCCTTCATTGGTTGTATAATATGGCACTTTGGAGCCTTCGGTGCGTCCTTTCGTGTAAACGATCAGGTTGTTTTCAGGCATCATTTGATCTACAATATCTGTAGCGGTTTTCAAGTAACCACCACCATTTCCGGTAAGATCGATGATGAGATTCTTCATTCCTTGGCCTTTCAATTTGGTAAGACCTTCGATAAACTCTTCGCTCGATGTTGCACTAAAGCGTGAAAGCTTGATATAGCCCGTTTCCTTATCAAGCATATAAGTTGCATCGATACTGGTGAGTGGAATTTTATCGCGGGTAATTGAATAATCGATAAGATTTTTCTCGCCTCGGCGGAAGATGCTCACCTTTACTACAGTGCCGCGCGGGCCACGCAGACGAGAAATGACATCCTTGTTTTTCAGTTTGATTCCAGCTACGAGTTCATTCTCGATTTTTACAACTTTATCGCCAGCGAGGATGCCTAATTTTTCGGAAGGACCTCCAACAATTGTATTCACCACCACGATGGTATCTTCGAGAATATTGAATTGTATCCCCACTCCATCGAAATTTCCAACCAATGGCTCATCCATTTCTTTGAGCTCTTCTTTAGTAAGGTAGATCGAATGTGGATCAAGCTTCTTGAGCATTGATCGGATACCTTCTTCAACGAGTTCGTCGGTTTTTAAAGTATCTACATAGTTGTTGTTGAGAAAATACAACAGATAATCAAGCTTCTCGGTTTCCTTGTTGGCGTAACGTTGAGCAAAAACGAACTGTGGTAAAACGAAAAGTAGAAGAGATAATAAGAGGCGGTTCATAGAATATGGGGTCATGCAAAGAAAGAGAATGAAGAATCGAAACGCAAAGATTACGGGTATGTTTTAAAAGAAAAAGCCTCAACGGTGAAGTTGAAGCTTTTCGAATGATTACAATGCTATCGGATAAAAATCAGATTTTCTTCACGTTGATTGCATTCAAACCTTTACGCCCTTCGATTACATCGAAAGAAACCCTATCGGCTTCCTTAACCTGATCGATTAGACCGGTAACATGAACGAAGACTTCCTGTTCGGAATTGTCCACTTTAACGAAACCGAATCCTTTGGTTGCGTTGAAGAATTTAATTGTGCCTGTTTTCATTATACTGAATTAATTCCGCAAAGTTAAATGAATACCGATACGATCAACGGTCAACATAAATTTATTCAGGAGTGCTTTTATTTTTTTTTGTACCACTGTACATTTCGTACCGTAACAACTGGCATTCAAGCGGTCCGTTAAATAGTTTGATCTTTTTTGAAGGCTTTAAACCGATCAAACGGATGGCTTCTGGGTTGGAAGTAAACACCCAAGCTTCGCAACCTGGATACTTGTGTTTAAGTGTAGAACCGATGCCAATATAAACTGCTTCGAGATCAGCTGGATGAAGCCTTTCACCGTAAGGTGGATTGATAAAAATGAAGGCTTTCCGATCTGGTCCGCTTGATTTTAAAAAATCGTCGACACTAAAATGAATTTCAGAATCCACCCCTGCCCTACCAGCATTGTCGCGGGAGATGCTCACTGCTCGGTGATGGATGTCGGATGCTCTAATATTGAGAAAATCCTCCTTGATTTTAGAAGTGAGACCATTGAGAATTGTTTGAAAAAGTTCTGGATCGTAATCGTTCCAATGTTCGAAACCAAATTTCTGTCGAAAAATTCCAGCAGGTACTTCTGCTGCCAAAAGTGCGGCTTCGATAGAGAATGTTCCTGAACCGCACATCGGATCGATGAGTGGAAAATGGTGCGACCAACCGCTAATCTTGAGGATTCCGGCAGCCATTACTTCACTTAATGGAGCTTTCACTTGCTCTGTTCTATATCCACGTAAGTGAAGAGATTCTCCACTGGAATCAAGGTAAACAGTTGCTTCGTTTTCTCGAATGTAGATCGAAATCCGCACTTGAGGCTCCCTTCCATCTACAAATGGGCGCTTCCCTGTGTCTTGTCGGAAACGATCACACAAGGCATCCTTCGCCAATTGTGAAACGAACATACTGTTATTAAAGAGCGAACTAAAAACGATCGAATCGAAGGCAAATGTTTTTTCAACACTAAAATATGAAGGCCAATCGATCGACATAATTTCTTGGTGAAACTCCTTGTTGTCCTTGAAGGTAAATGCATGCAAGGGCTTTAGAACACGAAGCGCAGTTCGAAGACCAAGGTTCAATTTGTAGATAAAGCCTTTGTCGCCTTCGCATTCAACAGCACGGTTCAAACGTACTGGATTGGCTCCACCAAGGCGCATAATCTCTTCGAAAAGTACATCTTCGAGCCCAGCATAGGTTCGAACGAGGATTTTAAATTGATCAGAAACAACTTTAGACATATTTTATACTTCACGTTATCAGTGACTTAGCTATTTTTGTTTAACTTTATTACACTCACGTTAAACAAAACAAATCGATCTACTGTTTGGTCAGCAATGTTAACTTTTTAACCTCTAAACTCTCATCATGAAAAAACTTTTATTCGCTATTGCTACAATTGCAGCAAGCTCACAACTTCAAGCGCAAACTGCGTTTGATGTAATTTCTAATAGCCCTGACCACAACTTGTTGCAGGCGGCCTTAGAAACAACAGGTCTAGACGCAGCTCTAAGCACGCCAGATGGAACGTTTACAGTATTTGCTCCAACAGATGCAGCTGTAACAACCCTAACGCAAGACCTCAACATTAGCATCGCTGAATTGTTGGCTCTATCAAATCTTGAAGATATCTTATTGTACCATGTATTAGGCGCTGAAGTATTGTCTCCAGCAATTACCAACGGTCAAATCGCTACCGCTTTAAGCACAACCAACACTTTGAAGCTTACTAAAAAAGCAAACGGTGATGTTTTTGTAAACCAAGCACAAGTAACTGCACCAGATATTGATGCAACAAACGGTGTTGTTCACGTAATTAATGCAGTTGTTCTTCCAAACGAAACAGTTGTTGACGTTGCGATTGACAATGGCTTTACTTATTTAACTACAGCAGTAGTAACAGCTGAATTGCTTCCTGCATTAATGGATCCATTTGCAACTTTCACTGTTTTTGCTCCAACAAATGCGGCATTCGATGCACTTGCAGCTGGTTTAAATACCGACATCGCAGGTCTTCTTGCATTGCCTAACCTTGCTGATGTTCTTTTGTACCACGTTCTTGCAACTGAAGTAGCTTCTTCTGCAATTACAAACGGACAAATCGTTGCTCCATTGAGCACTACAAATACTTTGAAGCTTACTAAGAAAGCAAACGGAGATGTATTTGTAAATCAAGCACAAGTTACGCTAGCAGATATCGATGGTGGAAACGGTACAGTTCACGTATTGAACGGTGTTGTTGTTCCTTTCGAAACAGTTGTTGACGTTGCTATCGACAATGGTTTTACATATTTGACTACTGCAGTTGTTACAGCTGAATTGCTTCCTGCATTGATGAACCCACTTGGAACATTCACAGTATTTGCTCCAACCAATGCAGCATTTGATGCTATTGCAGCTGGTTTAGGAACTGACATCGCAGATCTTCTTGCATTGCCTAACCTTGCAGATGTTCTTTTGTACCACGTTCTTGCAACTGAAGTAGCTTCATCTGCAATTACAAACGGACAAATCGTTGCTCCATTGAGCACTACAAATACTTTGAAGCTTACTAAGAAAGCAAACGGAGATGTATTTGTAAACCAAGCACAAGTTACACTAGCGGATATCGATGGCGGAAACGGTACAGTTCACGTATTGAACGGTGTTGTTGTTCCTTTCGAAACAGTAGTTGACGTTGCAATCGATAATGGTTTTACAACCTTGAATACTGCAGTTGTAACTGCTGAATTGTTGCCTGCATTGATGAATCCACTTGGAACATTCACAGTATTTGCTCCAACCAATGCAGCATTTGATGCAGCAGCAACAGCTTTAGGTACTGACCTTGCTGGCATTCTTGCTCTTCCAAATCTTGCTGACATTCTTCTTTACCACGTAGTAGGTTCTGAGGCATTAGCTGCAAGCTTAACTGATGGTCAATTGATTACAACACTTCAAGGAACAGATGTTATTGTTGACCTTGTAAATCCAAATGTATTCATCAACCAAGCGCAAGTTGTAACTGCTGATATTGAAGGAGGCAACGGAGTTGTACACGTTATCAACGGTGTTTTATTACCTGCAAGTGTGAGCATCAATGAAGTTACTTCAATCGAGAACTTGAATGTTTACCCTAACCCAGCAACTGATTTCGTTTCTATTTCATACACAACTAACGGGAATGAAAATGTTTCTTACCGCATGACAGACCTTAGCGGAAAATCAGTTATTGTTCGCAATTTGGGTGTTCGCAATGGTGTACAAATTGAAAATATCGATTTGAGCAATTTGGCTTCAGGCATGTATATCCTTGAGATTGCTGCTGGAAACAACCGTTCAGTTCAGAAAGTAACTGTAAAGTAATTCCGCTTGAACTTCCTTAATAGATAGGATGAGGGGTATTTTTGGAAGTTCCCCGGAATCAACAGTAAAACGGTCGTGGTATTTATCACGACCGTTTTTTTTTATTTATCTATTCAATTATTTTTCCGAATTTGAACCATAATTTATTCTTCAGCTTCTAAGCCTATGCGATATCTTTTACTTGCCTTTTTTCTGATCATCGCTTTTGTACCTGCAAAAAGCCAAAGTCGGTTTGTACAAATCATCCACAACTCAGCAGATAGCGCGCTCACTGAACTCGATATCTATTTAAATGATTCGTTGATCATCGATAATTTTCAGTTTAGAACCGCAAGTTCATTTTTATCAATTCCCGATCAAATTGGAGCTTCAGCAGATCGAATTTATATCAATCAAAAAAACAGCACCGATACAAGTGGTTATTACTATAGATCGAACATTCCCAATGAGGCCAGTAACTACCTTGCTGTAATTGCTGGAACATTTTTCCAGTCACCCTACAATCCGCAACAAGCTTTCCGTATCGATTACATGGCCAATGCTCGAATAGTTGGTAGCACACCCGACAATGCTGATGTTGTTTTTTATCATGGATCTGATGATTCTCCTACGATCGATGTTGGCGAAATCGGTTTGAATTTCCCTGACGTTTGGGTGGATGACTTTTCTTACGGTCAGTTCAGCAACTACCGAACATTAGGCGACAGCATCTACAGAATCGGATTGTACGATGAAGAATCGATTATTCTCGCTATTTCTTATGCTGGTTTTTTCAAGGGTCCAGAACACGACGGCAAAGCCTATTCAATCATTGCTTCAGGTTTTCAAATCCCAGAATTCAACGCATTTGGTCCATTGTTTAGTTTGTTTCTTGTAGGCCAAGAAGGTGGTCCATTTCAGGAAATGCTTCCAGCCTATGTACTCGACAGCGCGTCAGTTCAATTGATTCATGGAATTCCTGATCAGGCAGCTAGCGAGGTGGATGTTTACCTGAACAATGAGTTGTGGCTTAACAATATGCCATTCAGATCGGCAACGCCATTTATCAATATTCCTGCTAACCGCGATATCCGACTTTCAGTCTGCCCATCCAATAGTATCGATACCACCGGTTCTTACTTTGATGAATTGCTCTACCTAACAACCAGCAATTTCACGATGGTTTTGGCAGGGATGACGCAACCACTCAACTTCAATCCTCCAGAACCGGTTCGGCTTTCTATCCGCAACAATGCGCGCAAAGAAGCTATAGATTCGGATGAAATTGATCTGCTTTTTTACCATGCAATACCCGATGGCGGCACGATGGATTTCAGATCGATGATGCCGATCGTTTCGAACCTAGCAAACGATGTGGTTTTTGGCACTTACAACTTCGGAGGATACTTGGAAATCACACCCTATGATTTCTCTTTGAATTTGACCGATGCTTCAGGAACATCGATCTATAATAGTTATCTGTTTAATGCATTGTCCGACAATCTATCTGGTCAGGCGATCGTGATGTTGGCTACTGGATTCCTCAATACAGATGCAAATCCTGGCGGAAGCCCAGCCAGTTATTGGTACACAACTCCCGAAGGAGGCATGTTGATCGAATGCCCGAAAGTTACCGGCTTATCGAACCTTTCAGCCGAAAATAAGATTCAGGTATTTCCTAATCCAGCTCAAGATCGGATGTATGTAAAAAATCCGTTTGATCAAAAAACAGCATCAAAAATCCGAGTGCTCGACCTACAAGGCAAGGTTTTGATGGCAGAAAAAAATCAAGCGCAAAGCCCTGAATTTGTTTTGTCTACTGCATTTCTTTGCAACGGATTGTACATTCTAGAAATAGAAGGCGACAATGATGTTTGGAGACAAAAATTTCAAGTGATACATTGATTTTCCATTGATTGGAGGATGATTGGAGTGGATAATTGCAACTCCTTGACTGAGAATTGACTATTTTTGCCGCCCGATGGAAAATTTACAGGCAAACGAATGGTTTGCAGAGTGGTTCGATTCCCCTTATTATCATATCCTCTACAACCACAGAGATGAGGAGGAGGCTACTTTTTTCATCGATAACCTGATTGAATATTTAAAACCTTTGCCTGGCGAAGCCATGCTTGATCTTGCTTGCGGAAGAGGTCGCCATGCTGTGCATTTGTTTAAAAAGGGCTTCGACGTTACAGCAGTTGATTTGGCACCGAGTAACATCGAATATGCAAATCAGTCGGCAGCCGAAGGCCTACAATTTATGGTACACGACATGCGCAATTTATTGTCGGCCAATACTTTCGATTACGTTTTCAATTTGTTTACATCCTTCGGGTATTTCGACCACATGCACGAAAACCTGAAAACGGTGAAAAACATGGCTTCTGCTCTAAAATCGGGTGGAAAGCTAATTTTGGATTTCATGAATGTAAACACCATCAGACCTAGTTCCGGTTTAATCGAAACCAAACATTATGATGGATTCACCTTCAATATCCAACGGAAAATTGAAGCCGACAAGGTGGTGAAGCAAATCGAAGTGATCAAAAACGGCGATTCTCATTTGTATGAAGAAAGAGTTAAGCTCTTGAACAAAGCAGATTTTGAAGCCTTTTTTAGTGCTTCTGGTCTCTCGATTGAAACAGTTTTCGGAGGCTACGATCTTAGTCCATTTGATCCAGAAAAATCAGATCGATTGATCTTTATCGCTCGAAAAGCATGAACGAACAG